>NZ_LT796768.1:2177589-2488673 GCF_900167475.1 Aeromicrobium choanae
GATGCGCCACGCCTCGCGCGGCATGGAGATCGCCAAGGTCACCGTCGACTACCGCGACCGGGGCGTGCTCGGCTTCGACATCGCGGGCGCCGAGGACGGCTTCCCGCCGATCCTGCACCTCGAGGCGTTCGAGTACCTGCGCCGCGAGAACATGCACTTCACGATCCACGCGGGCGAGGCCTTCGGGCTGCCCTCGATCTGGCAGGCCGTGCAGCGCTGCGGCGCCGACCGGCTGGGACACGGCGTGCGGATCGTCGACGACATCGACTTCTCCGGCACGCCCTCGCTGGGACGGCTGGCGGCGTACATCCGCGACCGCCGCATCCCACTGGAGATGTGCCCGTCGTCGAACCTGCAGACGGGCGCCGTCGCGGGCATGGAGTCGATCGCCGACCACCCCATCGGGCCGCTGGCCGAGCTGGGCTTCCGCGTCACGATCAACAGCGACAACCGGCTGATGAGCGGCACCTCGATCGGCCGCGAGATGAACCTGCTGACCGACGCCTTCGGCTACAGCCTCGGCGACCTGCGCTGGTTCACCGTCAACGCCATGAAGAGCGCCTTCCTGCCGTTCGACGAGCGCCTCGTGCTGATCAACGACGTCATCAAGCCCGGCTACGCGGCGCTGGGGAACTGACCTGCGTCGGCTCCCCGCCCGCCGTCCCAAGGCCAACTTTTGTGACGCGTTTCGACGGGGTTCGGCGACCTGAGCCGAACGGTGTCACAAAAGTCGGGCGTGGGCGTGGGCTCGGGCGTGGGCGTGGGCGTGGGCGTGGGCGTCAGCTCGCTCAGCGGCCGGCGTTCAGGAAGCGGTAGGCGCGGCGCGGGTGCATGGGGCGGCAGCCGGCGGCCACGGCCGCGGCGATGATGCGCGGCTGGTCCTTCATGAGGCGCCAGCCCCGGCGCACCAGCGTCATCGGGGGCTTGCGGGACTCACGCAGGTCGCGCACGAGGCGTAGCGCGAAGACCACCGGGCGGGGCCGCGTGAGGCAGATCGCCGCGTCGAGCACGCCGGCCTCACGGGACGGCGCCACCATGTCGGTGGCGAACAGGCCCTCGGCGATGAAGCGGTCGCCCGAGAGCACCACCTCACGCGTGCCCACGGCGCGGCTGACGGAGATGTCGTAGACCGGCACCTGCGTGCGGCCCTCGCGGCACAGCTCCTCGATGGCCCGCATCGCCGCGTCGAGGTCCCACGACCGCACGTCGTCCCAGTCGGGGATGCCGAGCGTGCTCAGGGGCAGGCCCGGATGGTCCACCGGGTGGTAGAAGTCGTCGAGCCGCAGCACCGTCCACCCGAGTCGTTCGGACAGGTGGGACTTCCCCGAACCGGACGGGCCGGCCAGGATCACGACGTGCGGCATGGGCTCGAGCGTATCGAGACGACGTCAGACGCCGATCGGGTGCCAGACGGTCTTGTGCTCCAGGAACGGCGTGATCCGCGCGAGCGACTGGGCCGTGGGCGTGCCCGGGCGCAGGACGCGCTTGAGGTTCACCGCGGCCTCGGCCTCGAGGTCGCGCGCCACGTCGGGGTCCACGACGCCGGTGAGGTCCAGGGCGTTGACGTCGAGGTGGGACGCGATCCACGGGCCCACCTCGACGATGTCGCCGGTCAGGATGTTGACGACGCCACCGGGCACGTCGGAGGTCGAGAGGATCTCCGACAGCGTGATCGCAGGCAGGGGACGCTCGTACGACGAGACGACGACGGCGGTGTTGCCCGAGAGCAGCACGGGGGCGAGCACCTCGACGAGGCCGAGCAGCGACGAGTCCTGCGGCGCCGCGATCGCCACGACGCCCGTGGGCTCGGGCGACGTCAGGTTGAAGAACGGCCCGTTGACCTGGTTGGCGTTGCCGGTGACCTGCGAGAGCTTGTCGGCCCAGCCGGCGTACCAGACCCACGTGTCCACGGCGGCGTCCACGATCGCGATGGCACGGCGCTCGCTCACACCCTCCGCGGCACGGACCTCGGCGACCAGCTGGTCGCGGCGGCCCTCCAGGACCTCGGCCACGCGGTAGAGGATCTGGCCCCGGTTGTACGGCGTGCGCTTCGACCAGCCGCCGAAGGCCTTGCGGGCGGCGCCCACGGCGTCGCGGGCGTCCTTGCGCGAGGCCTTCGAGGCGTTGGCGAGGAACTTGCCGCGCGACGACGACACCTCGTAGGTGCGGCCGGACTCCGAGCGGGGGAAGGCCCCGCCGATGAACAGCTTGTAGGTCTTGCGGACATCCAGGCGATCGGTCATGCCGCCACCTCCGTGAGAAGAGCAGAGTACGCCGGTGCCGGCATCGATCCCATGGGATTCACTCGCTGTCGCTCGTTCATCGTGCACCCTCCAGGTAGGAGGCCAGCCCGTGGCGGCCACCCTCGCGGCCGTAGCCGGACTCCTTGTACCCGCCGAACGGAGAGGCGGGATCGAACTGGTTGAACGTGTTGGCCCACACCACGCCGGCGCGCAGCTGGTCGGCCATCGCGAGGATCCGCGAGCCCTTCTCGGTCCACACGCCGGCGGACAGGCCGTAGGGCGTGTTGTTGGCCTTCTCGACCGCCTCGGCGGGCGTGCGGAAGGTCAGCACCGACAGGACCGGGCCGAAGATCTCCTCCCGGGCGATCCGGTGGGCCTGCGTGACGCCGGTGAAGATCGTCGGGGCGTACCAGAAGCCGCGCTCGGGCAGCTCGCACGGAGCGCTCCAGCGGGCGGCGCCCTCGTCGTCGCCGGTGGCGGCCAGTTCGCGGATGCGGCCCAGCTGCTCGGCGGAGTTGATCGCGCCGACGTCGGTGTTCTTGTCCAGCGGATCGCCCAGGCGCAGCGTGGCCATGCGGGCCTTGAGCCGGTCGAGGACCTCCTCGGCGACGCTCTCCTGCACGAGCAGGCGCGAGCCGGCGCAGCAGACGTGGCCCTGGTTGAAGAAGATGCCGCGGACGATGCCCTCGACGGCCTGGTCCATCGGCGCGTCCTCGAACACGATGTTCGCGGCCTTGCCGCCGAGCTCGAGGGTGAGGCGCTTGTCGGTGCCGGCCACCGTGCGGGCGATCTCGCGACCGACGGGCGTGGAGCCGGTGAAGGCCACCTTGTTCACGTCGGGGTGCGCGACCAGCAGGCGGCCGGTCTCGCCGGCGCCGGTGACGATGTTGACGACGCCCGGGGGCAGCTCGGCCTGACGGCACACGTCGGCGAACAGCAGGGCCGTGAGCGGCGTGGTCTCGGCGGGCTTCAGCACCACCGTGTTGCCGGCCGCCAGCGCGGGCGCGACCTTCCACGCGAGCATGAGCAGCGGGAAGTTCCACGGGATGACCTGCGCGGCCACGCCGAGGGACCGGGGGTTCGGGCCGAGGCCGGCGTGGTCGAGCTTGTCGGCCCAGCCGGCGTTGTAGAAGAACCACTGCGAGACCAGGGGCACGTCGACGTCGCGCGACTCCTTGATCGGCTTGCCGTTGTCGAGCGTCTCCAGGACGGCGAACTCGCGGCTGCGCTCGGCGAGGATGCGCGCGATGCGGAACAGGTACTTGGCGCGCTCGCGGCCGGGCATCGGGCCCCAGACGCGGTCGTGGGCCCGGCGCGCGGCGCGGACGGCGCGGTCGACGTCGGCCTCGTCCGCCTCGGCGACCTCGGCGAGGACCTCCTCGGTGGCGGGGTTGACGGTCTTGAACGCGGTGCCGCCACCGTCGGTGAACTCACCGTCGATGAACAGGCCGTAGCTGGCGGCGAGGTCGACGATGGAGCGCGACTCCGGCGCGGGTGCGTATTCGAACTTCGGCATGTCTGATCAGTCCAGGGTCACGTAGTCGGGGCCGGAGTAGCGGCCGGTGAGCATCTTCTGGCGTTGCATGAGCAGGTCGTTGAGCAGCGACGACGCCCCGAAGCGGAACCAGTCCGGGTCGAGCCAGTCCTCGCCGGCGACCTCGTTGACGACGACCAGGTACTTGATCGCGTCCTTCGAGGTGCGGATGCCGCCCGCGGGCTTGACGCCCACCTGGCGGCCGGTGGCGATCCGGTAGTCGCGGACGGCCTCAAGCATGAGCAGCGTCGTGGGCAGCGTGGCGGCCGGCTGCACCTTGCCGGTGCTGGTCTTGATGAAGTCGGCGCCGGCGTCCATCGCCAGCCAGGAGGCGCGGCGGATGTTGTCGTACGTCTGCAGCTCGCCGGTCTCGAGGATCACCTTGAGGTGGGCGCTGCCGGAGGCCTCCTTGACCGCGACGATCTGCTCGTGGACCTTCGCGAGGTCGCCGGACAGGAAGGCGCCTCGGTCGATGACCATGTCGATCTCGTCGGCACCGGCGGCCACGGCGGCGGCGGTGTCGGCCAGCTTGACCTCGAGGGGGGCGCGGCCCGAGGGGAACGCGGTGGCGACGGCCGCGACGTGCAGGCGGTCGCCGACGACCTCACGGACGAACGGCACCATGTCGGGGTAGACGCACACGGCGGCCGCGGCGGGGCACGACGGATCGGTGGGATCGGGGCGCAGCGCCTTGGTGGCCAGCGCCCGCACCTTCCCGGGGCTGTCGGCGCCCTCGAGCGTGGTGAGGTCGACCATCGAGATCGCGAGGTCGATCGCCCACTGCTTGGACGTGGTCTTGATGGAGCGGGTGGCCAGCTGCGCCGCGCGCGCCTCGAGGCCGACCTGGTCGACGCCGGGCAGGCGGTCCAGCCCCCCGGTCAAAGTCTTCGTCATCGAGCGTTCCTCTCCTTCTCGTCCGAGCGGACCGTGGCGATGCTGCGGTGCACCGCAGCCACGACGGCCTCGGCGGTGATGCCGCGCTCGGCGAGCACGAGATCACCGGCTCCGCTCGCACCGAACTCCTCGACACTCACTATCTCACCGTTCGTGCCGACGTAGCGGTGCCAGCCGGTGCCGGTGCCGGCCTCGACGCTGACGCGAGCCGTGACGGCGCGGGGCAGGACCGACTCGCGGTAGGCGAGGTCCTGCTCCTCGAACCACTCGAGGCACGGGGCGGAGACGACACGGACGCCGATGCCCTCGTTCGCGAGCGTGTCGCGGGCCTGCAGGGCCAGGCCCACCTCGGAGCCCGTGGCCACGATGATCGCGTCAGGCGTGGTGGTGACGTCGGCCAGCACGTAGGCACCGCGGACGGCGCCCTCTCCGGCCGGGACGGCGTCGCCGACGACCGGGACGCCCTGGCGGCTCAGCACGAGAGCGGTGGGCCGGTCGCTGCCCAGGGCGCGCGACCACGCGTCGACGGTCTCGACCCAGTCGGCTGGGCGGACCACGTCGAGGCCCGGGATGGCGCGGTGCGCCCACAGGTGCTCCACCGGCTGGTGCGTCGGGCCGTCCTCGCCGACGCCGACCGAGTCGTGCGTCCAGACGTAGGTGACGGGCAGGCCCATCAGGGCGGCGAGGCGCACGGAGGGCCGCATGTAGTCGGAGAAGACGAAGAACGTCGCGCCGAACGGGTGCGAGTACCCGGCGAGGGCGATGCCGTTGAGGACGGCGCCCATCGCGTGCTCGCGGATGCCGAAGTGGACGAGCGTGCCGTCGGGGCCGCCGGGCCACTCGTCGCCCGCGTAGCCCGTGGGCGTGAAGCTGCGGGCGTCCTTGATCGCGACGTTGTTGGTCTCGGCCAGGTCGGCGGAGCCGCCCCAGAGCCAGGGCAGCTCGGCCGAGATCTCGTTGAGGACCGCGCCGCTGGCGATGCGGGTGGCGGCCTTCTGCGGCTGGGCGCGCAGGGCGGCGAGCCCCTCGCGGGCGGTGGGCGTGACGTCGCGGTCGCGCATCCGGTCGTGCAGGGCGGCCGGCTCGGGGTGGGCGGCGCGCCACGCGTCATAGCGTCGCTGCCACTCCTCGCGGGCCGCGGCGCCGCGCTCGCGCACGCGGCGGGCGTGGTCGAGCGCCTCCGACGGCATCGCGAAGAACTGCTCGGGATCGAGTCCGAGGGCGACCTTCGTGGCCGCGACCTCGTCCTCGCCGGGGGCGCCGGAGTGGGCGCCGGCGGTGCCGCCGACGGTGGGCATCGGGTGGCCGATGCGGGTCCGGAGGCGGATGAAGACCGGACGGTCGGTCACGGCGACGGCAGCGTCGTAGCCGGCGCGGATCGCGGCGGGGTCCTCGGCGTCCTCGATCTCGACGATCGCCCAGCCGTAGGAGCGGTAGCGCCCCACGACGTCCTCGGTGAACGCGATCGCGGTGTCGCCCTCGATCGAGATGCGGTTGTCGTCCCAGACGAGGATGAGGCCGTCGAGGCCCAGCGTTCCGGCGAGCGAGGAGGCCTCCTGCGAGACGCCCTCGGAGAGGCAGCCGTCACCGGCGACGCACCAGGTGCGGTACCGGAACAGGCCGGCGTCGGGCTCCACGTCCGGCTCCAGCAGGGCGTGCACGCGGCGCGCCGACATCGCCAGGCCGACCGCGTTGCCGACGCCCTGGCCGAGCGGGCCGGTGGTGGTCTCGACGCCGGGGGTGTGACCCCACTCGGGGTGTCCGGGAGTCAGGCTGCCGAGCGCGCGGGCCTTCTTGAGGTCGTCCAGCTCGAGGCCGTACCCGCTGAGGTAGTGCTGCAGGTAGAGCGAGAGGCTCGTGTGGCCGGCGGAGAGCACGAACCGGTCACGGCCCTCCCAGTCGGGGCGCGCGGGGTCGTGCCGCAGGTACTCCTGGAACAGCACGTAGAGCGCGGGCGTGAGGCTGACGGCGGTGCCGGCGTGCCCGTTGCCCTTCGCCTGAACGACGTCGAGGGGCAGGATGCGCGCATGGCGCACCGCCTCGAGGTCGAGGGGATCGCGCCAGCCGGTGGGGGAGTTCTCGGTGTTCGCCACGGGTCAACCGTAGGCGTCCCGCACCCCTTTTGTCTAACGCTGCGCAAAAGTCCTGATGACGCCGCGCGTCACGCGTCGACGAGGGTGTCCACCCGCGCCGGTGCGAGCGCCGCGTCGGCCGCCATCTGGGCGGCGCCGAGCAGGCCGGCGTCAGCACCCAGTGGGGACACGATCACCGTCAGGTCGGTGGTGGCGAGCGGGTGCGAGCGCTCGAAGACCCGCTCGCGGACGCCGTCGACGAGCAGGTCGCCCGCCTCGGCGAGGTCGCCCCCGACCACGACCATCGCGGGGTTCAGGACCCCGACGGCCTCGACGACGACGTCGCCGATCCGCCGGCCCGCGGCCCGCAGCGCGGCGGTGGCGTCGCGGTCGCCGTTCGCCGCGAGCGCGACCACGTCGGCCGACGTGCGCACGGGGTGGCCGAGCTCGCGGAGCCGGGCGGCGATCGCCCACGCGCCGGCGGAGGCCTCTGCACAGCCCTGCTGCCCGCAGCGGCAGCGCGGACCGTCGTCGTGGGGGATGTGCCCGAGGTCGCCGGCGCCCCCGCGGGCGCCGTGCAGCACGAGGCCGCGCGAGATGATGCCGGCGCCGATGCCCATGCCGACCTTCACCACGAGCAGGTCGTCGGCGCCGGGCACGGAGTCGGCGCGCAGGGCCCGGTGGACGCCCAGTGCCACGAGGTTCGCGTCCTTGTCGACCACGGTCGGTGCGCCGACGTGGGCGGCCATGCGCTCGGCGACGTCGACGCCGTCCCAGCCGCTCATCGTGGGTGGGCTGACGAGGCGGCCCGTGCGCTGGTCGACGGGTCCGGGCACGCCGATGGCGGCGCCCAGGACCGGGGGCGTGCTGTCGGTGACGAGGCGGTCGAAGGCGCGGGCGACGCCGGCGAGCACCACGTCGGGCCCGTCGTCGATCGCGATGTCCTCGTCCAGTGCCTCCAGGACGCGCCCGCGGAGGTCGGCGAGGCCGTAGCGCGCGTGGCTGCTGCCGATGTCGGCGACGAGGAGGCTCCCGCGCGCGGCGGCGAGGTCGAAGACCCCGGCCGGCCGCCCGCCCGTGCTGCGGTCGTCGGCCCGTGGGCGGATGAGCCCGGCGCGGACCAGGCCGTCGAGACGGTGGGTGGCGGTGGCGCGCGAGAGACCGGAGAGCTCCACGACCTGGGCCCGGGTGAGGGGACCGTGCCGGCGGAACAGTGCGAGCGCCTCGCCGAATCCGGACACTGCCCCACCTCTCGTCACACCGTGTGATCCCTGGCGGACACCGTAGTACGTCAGTCGGAGGGCCCGCGCTCCACCAGGCGCCCGATCTGCGCAGGCTCGAGGATCCCGTCGCTGACCAGGTGGGCGAGCCCGACCAGGCCCTCACGCGGGTGCAGGCTGCTGGCCACGATCGTCAGGTCGGCCGTCGCGAGGGGGAGCGAGCGGCTGTAGACGCGCTCGCGGATCGCCGGCAGCAGGTGATCGCCGCCCGCAGCCACGAGGTGACCAGCCAGCACGACCACCCGGGGGTTGAGGAGGTTGACCGCCGTGGCGACGGCGGTGCCGATCGCCTGGCCGGCCCGGCGCGCGAGCTGGACGGCCGAGGGATCGCCCGCGGCCAGGGCCGCGATCAGGTCGTCCTGCGAGTCGACGTCGGCGCCCGCCTCTCGCAGGTCGCGCAGGATGGCCCAGCCGCCGGCGCGCGCCTCGAGGCAGCCGTGGTTGCCGCACTTGCACAGCGGCCCCTCGTCGTCGCCCGGCAGCGTCATGGGGATGTGGCCGAGGTCGCCCGCCGCGCCGTCCGCGCCCCGGTACAGCCGGCCCTCGCGGATCAGGCCACTGCCGATGCCCGTGCCGATCTTGACCAGGAGCAGGTCGTCGGCCTCCGGGTGGGAGAACCGAGCCTCGCCGTAGGCCATGGCGTTCGCGTCCTTCTCGAGGAACACGGGGGAGGCGAACCGCTCGCCGAACCAGGCCGGGACGTCGAAGCGGTTCCACAGCGGCATGATCGGCGGGTTGACCGACATGCCGGAGCCGCGCTTGACGGGTGCGGGCAGGCTCAGGCCGATTCCGAGGATCTCGTCGTCGTTGGTGCCGGTCTCGGCGAGGAACGTCTCGAAGCACTTCATGATCGAGGTCAGCAGGATCTCGGGCCCGGCGGAGACGTCGGACGGCAGCTCGATCTCGGACTCCACGTCGCCGCCGAGGTTGCACAGGCCGGCGCGGAACTTCGTCGCGCCGACGTCGGCCGCCAGCAGCTTGCCGCGCTCGCTGTTGAAGGAGAAGACCTCGGCGGGCCTGCCCTTCGCCACCGTCTCGCGCGCCGAGCCCGAGACGAGTCGGGCCTCGAGGAGCGCGTCGATCCGCAGGTTGACGGCGCTGCGGGACAGTCCGGTCTCGGCCACGATCTCCGCACGGGTCATGCCGCCCTTGCGTCGCAGGAGGGAGAGCGTCTCGCTGATCCCCTCGTCGAAGGTGGCCATGACTCCCCATTCTGGCGTTCTCGCGGCTGGTCGGGCGCTGATTTCAGATGTTGCTTGCGCGTCTTCCACTGTGTGTCGTACATTACACGACAGAAAGTGTTGTATTTACAACACTCAAGATCAAAAGCCGCGTCAGCCGGCGCGCGAGGTGAGAGGAAGCAACATGAGCATCTTCCAGACGAGGAAGAGGATGCGGGTCTCGCTCGGCGTCGTCGCCGTGAGCGCGGGACTCCTGCTGGCGGCGTGCGGCTCGTCCGACGACTCCGGCAG
Source organism: Aeromicrobium choanae (assembly GCF_900167475.1). NCBI lineage: Bacteria > Bacillati > Actinomycetota > Actinomycetes > Propionibacteriales > Nocardioidaceae > Aeromicrobium > Aeromicrobium choanae. The sequence goes on from NZ_LT796768.1 coordinate 2,187,085, forward strand.
TGACTCCGGTGACAGCAAGGACGCCGGCGACACCAACATCGGCATCGTCATCAAGGGCCTGGACAACCCGTTCTTCCAGCACATGGAGGACGGCATCAACGCCGAGCAGAAGGAGTCGGGCGCCGACATCGAGATCCAGGCCGCCGCCTCGATCACCGACACCTCCGGCCAGGCCGACAAGCTCACGAACCTGGCCAACCAGGAGTTCGACTGCTACCTGGTCAACCCGATCAGCGGCACGAACCTGATCCAGGGCATCGCCCAGATCGCGGCCAAGGGCACGCCGATCGTCAACATCGACAACCCGGTCGAGGCCAAGGCAGCGGACGCCGCCGGCGCGGAGATCGCCACGTACATCGGCACCGACAACGTCGCCGCCGGCAAGATGGTCGCCGACCAGCTGGCCAAGCTCGACTCCGACGGCGGCGACGTCGCCACCGTCGGCGGCATCGCGGGCGACGTGACCAGCGCGCAGCGCATCGACGGCTTCAAGGAGGGCCTGGCCGACAGCTTCGAGGTCGTCCAGGAGGTCGCCGCGAACTGGGACCGCCAGGAGGCCCAGACGCAGGCCGAGACGATCCTGCAGGCCAACCCCGACCTCGCCGCGTTCTTCGTGGCCAACGACGACATGGCGATGGGCGTGGCGCGAGCCGTGGCCGCCGCCGACAAGAAGGGCAAGACCCTCGTCGTCTCGGTCGACGGCATCGACGGGGTCGCCTCCGGCGACATCGACGCCGCCGTGGCCCAGTACCCGTTCGTCGTGGGCAAGATGGGCCTCCAGGCCTGCGAGGCCGCGGCCCTCGGCGAGGAGCTGCCGGAGAAGGTCGACACCCCGATCGCCCTCATCACGCCGGACAACGCCAAGGAGGCCCAGGACGCGTTCCCGGAGCCCCCGAACGAGTACGACAACCCCTTCGCGGACCTGCTCGGCCGCTGACGTGACCGGTGCGGGCGGGAGTCCGCCTCCCGCCCGCACCGCCCGTCGAGAACCCGGAGACCACACATGACCACCACCACGGCACCCCCGGCGTCGCGCGGCACGGCCGTCGCCGAGCGGCTGCGCCAGCCATCGTTCTGGGTCGAATGGGCATCCGTGCTCGGACTCGTCGTCCTCGTGGCGATCTTCACCGTCCTCGACCCGAGATTCCTCAGCTCCGGCAACATCAAGACGATGCTGCTGGCCTCGGCCATCCTGACGATCCTCGCGGTCGGGCAGTCCTTCGTGATCCTCACGGCGGGCATCGACCTGTCGATCGCCTCGACGATGACCCTCGCCGCCGTGGCGTTCGGCATGGCGATGACCAGCGGCAAGGGACTGTTCCTGTCCTGCATCGTCGCGGTGCTCGCCGGCGCCGCCGTCGGCCTGGTGAACGGATTCCTCATCGCGAAGGGCGGCATCACCGACTTCATCGTCACGCTGGGCGCCCTCTCGGCCGCCTCCGGCCTGGCGCTGATCCTGTCCGACGGCCGCCCGATCACCGTCATCAGCGCGCCGCTGTTCAAGCTCTCCGCCGGTGGCTTCGGGATGATCCCCTACACCTTCCTCATCGCGCTCGGCGTCGCCGTGCTGGCCCACCTGGTGCTCTTCTCCACCCCGTTCGGCACGCACGTGCTGGCGACCGGTGGGTCGGTCGACGCGGCGCAGGCCACCGGCGTGCGCACCGCACGGATCAAGATGGCCGTCTACCTGATCTCCGGCGTCCTGGCCGGACTCGCCGCGATCCTGCTCGTGGCGCGGGTCGGCTCGGCCGAGCCCGCGGCGAACACGACCTTCCTGCTGAACTCCGTCGCGGCGGTCGTGCTCGGCGGCGTCAGCCTGTTCGGCGGCAAGGGCTCGATCAAGGGCCCCGTGTTCGGCGCGCTGCTGCTGACCGCCCTGACCAACGGACTCACGCTGCTCGGCGTGTCCCAGTTCTACCAACCGCTGGCCGTCGGCATCGTCGTCGTCGGCGCGGCCTTCCTGACGAGGTTCGAGACATGACGACCACCAGCACCGAACAGCAGGCCCGGCCCATGGGCGACGTCCTGCTGGAGGCCCAGGGCGTGTCCCTGTCGTTCGGCTCCGTGCGCGCCCTGGCCGACGTGTCGGTCCAGGTCCGCGCCGGGGAGATCACGGCACTCGTCGGCGACAACGGCGCGGGCAAGTCGACCCTCGTCCGGTGCATCGCGGGCGTGCACACCGCCGACGAGGGCACGATCCGCTTCGACGGTGAGGTCGTCGCGTTCCACGCCCCCGACCAGGCCCGCAACGCGGGGATCGAGACCGTGCACCAGAACCTCGCGCTCGTCGAGGACCTCACGGTGTGGCAGAACCTCTACCTCAACCGCGAGGTCACCGGCGGCTTCGGCCCGTTCACGTACTTGAAGAAGCGCGCGATGCGCAGCGGTGCGCAGGAGATGGTCTCCAAGCTGGCGGTGAACGTGCCGGCGGTGACCTCCACGGTGCGCCGGCTGTCGGGTGGTCAGCGGCAGGCCGTCGCCATCTGCCGCGCCGCCGGGTTCAGCTCCAAGCTCGTCATCATGGACGAGCCGACGGCAGCCCTGGGCGTCCAGGAGACGGCCCGAGTCGAGGAGCTCATCCTGCGGCTGCGCCACGAGGGCCACGCGGTCCTGCTCATCAGCCACAACTTCGACCAGGTCATGCGGCTGTCCGACCAGGTCTGGGTGATGCGCGCCGGGCGCTGCGTCGCCGGACGTCGGACCGTCGAGACCAGCGGCGAGGAGATCGTCGGCCTCATCACGGGGGCGATCTCGCAATGACCACCAACGATCACCAGGAGACCACCACCGTGGACCAGCGCAACCCCATCGGCGTGCACGCCCTCGTCTGGGTCGGCGGCACGCGCCCCGACGAGATCGCCCAGGCCGTGCAGCGGACGAAGGCAGCGGGCTTCGACCTGCTCGAGCTGTCCCTGCACGAGATGGAGGTCCTCGACGTCGAGGACACCCGCCGCGCCGTCGAGGAGGCCGGGCTCGACGTCGCCTGCTCGCGCGGACTGGCCTTCGACGCCGACGTCTCGAGCGACGACCCCGAGGTGGTGGCGCGAGGAGAGAAGATCCTGCACGAGTCGCTCGACGTCGTCGCGGGCCTGGGCAGCCCCATCCTGACCGGCGCGCTCTACAGCGCCCTCGGCAAGTACGGCCGCCCGCTGACCGATGCGGGCCGGGCCAACGTCGTCTCGGTCCTGCGCGCCCTGGCGCAGGAGGCGGCGGGGCGCGGCGTGCGCCTGGGCCTGGAGATCTGCAACCGCTACGAGACCAACGTGATCAACACGGCGCGTGACGCGCTGCGGCTGGCCGACGACATCGGCGAGGACAACGTGTTCATCCACCTGGACACGTACCACATGAACATCGAGGAGTCGGACTTCGTGACGCCGGTGCTCGACGTCGCCGATCGCCTCGGCTACGTGCACATCGGCGAGAACCACCGGGGCTACCTGGGCTCGGGCTCGATCGACTTCCCGGCGTTCTTCCATGCGCTCGCCCGGGTGGACTTCACCGGGCCGATCACGTTCGAGAGCTTCTCCTCGGCCGTCGTCAGCCCCACCCTGTCCAACGATCTCGCCGTCTGGCGCTCGCTGTGGACCGATGGCGACGACCTGGCCCGCCGGGCGCACGGCTTCATCGACACGCATCTCGCGGCGTCCGCCTCGATCGACGCGTGACGGCACGGTCATGAGCCGCCCGTGCGTCCTGGGCCTCGACCTCGGCACGAGCGGCGTCAAGGCCGTGCTGGTGGGCCAGGACGGTGCCGTCCTGGCCCGCGCGGACCGGGGCTATGCCGTCGACTCGCCGCACCCGCACTGGGCCGAGACGGACCCGGCGCAGTGGGAGGCCGCGGCGCGTGACGCCGTGCGGGCCGTGCTCGCGTCGGCGGACGTCGAGGTCCTCGCGGTCGGCCTCGACGGGCAGATGCACGGGACCGTGCTGGTCGACCCCGAGGGCGACCCCGTGCGGCCCGCGGTGCTGTGGCCCGACGGTCGCGCCACCGCGGAGCTGGCGCTGTGGCAGGGCCTGCCCGCCGAGCGGCGCCGTGCGCTGGCGAACCCCCTCGCGCCCGGCATGACCGGGCCGGTCCTGGCGTGGCTCACCCGCCACGAGCCGGGCGTCGTCGCGCGGGCCCACCGGGTCCTGCTGCCGAAGGACTGGTTGCGCACGCGCCTGGTCCCCGGGGCGTTCGTCACCGATCACTCCGACGCGTCCGCGACGTTGGCGTGGGACCTCGAGCTGGACGAGTGGAGCGGGGCGGTCCTCGAGGCGGCGGGCATCCGGCCCGACCTGCTTCCGGAGGTCGTCCCGTCGGACACGGTCGTCGGGCGGCTGGCCGCTCCGGAGGCCACCGCCTGGGGCCTGCCCCCGGGCATCCCGGTCGTGGCGGGGTGTGCCGACGCCGCCGCCACCCTCGTCGGCTCCACCTCGGCCTCGGGTCGCCTCATCGTGACGGTGGGATCGGGTGCCCAGGTCGTCCTGCCGGGCATCACGCCGTCGTTCGAGGGTGAGGTCATCCACCACACGTATCGCGCGGCGGACGGCGGCGCCTACGCGATGGTGGCGGTGATGAACGCGGGCATCGCACTGACGCGGGTGGTCAGCCTGCTCGGAGGGACCTGGGAGGACCTGTACCGCGACTACGACCGCCACCGGTCCGTACCGGGATTCGTGCCCTTCCTGTCGGGTGAGCGGCTGCCGACGTCGGCCCCCGCGGGGTCGGGCCGCTGGTTCGGGCTCGGGCTGGAGACCGAGCGTGCCGATCTGTTCGCCGCCGCCCTCGAGGGCCTCTGCTTCACGATCCGTCGCGGCATCGAGTCGATGCCGGCGGTCGCCGACCCAGCGATCGACGTGGCAGGCGGTGGCACCCGGTCGCCCGTCTTCGCGCAGCTGCTGGCGGACGTGCTCGGGCGCGACCTGTGCCGGGTCGACCTCGAGGACGCCACGGCCGTCGGCTCCGCCCGGCTCGCCTTCGCCGCCGCCGGGCTCGAGTGCCCGCCCGTGCCGGAGCGCACGGGTTCCGCGGTCCGCCCGGGGGAGCCGGGACCGCTGGACGAGCGCTACGCGCGCTTCCTGGCCGAGGTCGATCGATGACGACGTCGTTCGCGCCGGTGCGCTGGGCGGTCGCGGGCTGGGGCGTCGGAGGCCGGGTGTTCCACGCGCCGCTCATCCGCTCGGCCGACGGCATGGACCTGGTGGCGGTGGTGTCGACCAACCCCGACCGCGGACGTGAGGCTCGCGCGGAGGCGCTCGAGGTGATGGAGGACCTCGCGAGCCTGCGCGAGGCGGGCGTCGAGGGCGTGACGATCACGACCCCCGCCGGAACCCACGCCGACCTCGCGGTCGAGGCGCTCGAGCTCGGGCTCCACGTCGTGGTGGACAAGCCGTTCGCGACCACCGCCCACGACGCGCGGCGCATCGTCGCCGCCGCGTCGGGCGACACCGTGCTGACCGTCTACCAGAACCGCCGGTGGGACGGGGACTTCCTCACGCTCGAGCAGCTCGTGCGGGACGGTGAGCTCGGCCGGGTCGATCGTCTCGAGTCCAGGATCGAGCGGTTCCGGCCCGACCTTCCTCGGTGGACCCGCGACCGCGACTCGCAGGCGGGTGGGGGAGTGCTGGTGGACCTCGGCCCCCATCTCATCGACCAGGCGGTCCACCTGCTCGGACCGGTGCGCCAGGTGCTCGGCGACCTCAGCACGCTCGGGGAGGACCGGCTGAGCGAGGACGACGCGATCCTCATGCTGCGGCACGACAGCGGAGCACGATCGACCATCGTGGCATCGGTGCACGCGGCGGCGGAGGGCCCGCGGTTCCGTGTCTCCGGCACCCGCGGCGGCCTGCGCATCGAGGGGTTCGACCCCCAGGAGGACCAGCTGTTCGCCGGCGAGAGTCCTCGCTCGTCGGGTGCGCGCTGGGGCGAGGACGATCCGGGTCGCACGGTATGGCTGGAAGGGCCCGATGGTGCGGGGCGGCGTGCGATGGACCGCGGCCGGTGGGACACCTTCTACCCGGCGGTGGCCTCCGCGATTCGCACCGGCTCGGCCGTGCCGGTGCCGGCGTCGGACGCGGTCCACGTCGCGGCGATCTTCGATGCGGCCCGGCTGAGTGCGGCGCAGGACCGATGGGTCGACGTGGCGCCGAACGCTAAAAATTGACAGGCACGCTCGTGGCGCTGACGCTGGAAGCAAGGCGACGTCGTTCGCCGCGTCGGGCCCTTCGTGGCCCGTCCAAGGACGCCGCCGTCGGGGACTCCCTCGTCGTGAGCGCGGCAAAGTCGCACTCCCTCGGCTCCTCTGCCGCAGACTCCGGCGCCCCGGCGGCGGTTCCTCGTGCTCAGGCTAGCCGCAGGTAGGACCCCAGGTCGGCGATGATCGCCTCGACCGTCGCTGCCGCCGCGTCGCGTGCGTCGTCCGCGGAGTTCTCCACCGCGACGACGGCCTCCACGTAGCACTTGAGCTTCGGCTCGGTGCCCGACGGACGACAGATGATGCGGCTGCCCCCGGCCAGACCCAGGCGAATCCCGTCGGTGGGCGGCAGGCCCTGGTAGCCCGCGGCGAGGTCGTCGACGGACGAGACGGCCACGCCCGCGAGCGTGGTGGGTGGATCGGTGCGGAGGCGATCCATGGCCGCCGCGATGATCGCGAGATCGTCGACGCGCACCGCCAGCTGGCCGGTGGCGTGCCAGCCGTGCCGCCGGTAGATGTCGCCGAGCAGGTCGAGCAGCGTGCGGCCCTGCGCCTTGAGTGACGCGGCGAGCGACATGATCAGCAGCGATGCCGAGATGCCGTCCTTGTCGCGGGCGACGTGCGGCGCGACGCAGTAGCCGAGGGCCTCCTCGTACCCGAAGACGAGCCCCTCGACCTTCCCGATCCACTTGAAGCCGGTGAGCGTCTGCCGCCACGGCTGCCCGTGCGCCGCGGCCTGCCGGCCGAGGAGGTCGGACGAGACGATCGAGCAGGCATAGGTGCCCTCGATCCCGCGGGTCAGCAGGGACTCGGCCAGCAGGGCGCCCACCTGGTCGCCGGTGAGCATCCGGTGGCCGTCGGGGGTGCGCACGCCCACGGCGCACCGGTCGGCGTCGGGGTCGTTCGCGACGACGATGTCGGCGTCGACCGACGTCGCCAGCGCGAGCGCGAGGTCCATCGCGCCGGGCTCCTCCGGGTTCGGGAACGCGACGGTGGGGAACGCCGGGTCCGGCTGCAGCTGCTCGGCCACCGTGTGGGGCGCCGGGAAGCCAGCGCGCTCGGCCGCGTCGGCGAGCAGGCGGCCGCCGACCCCGTGCATCGGGGTGTAGGCCACGACGAGATCGCGCGGTCCGTCGGGGACGAGGGCGGCCACGGCGTCGAGGTAGGCCTGCGCCACGTCGTCGCCCAGGACGGAGTAGCCGTCGTCGCGGGGCAGCTCGTCGACGCGTCCCACCGCGTCGATGGCGGCGGCGATCTCGGCGTCGGCGGGAGGCACGATCTGGCTCGTGTCGGCGAGGTAGACCTTGTAGCCGTTGTCGCGCGGCGGGTTGTGCGAGGCGGTGACCATGACGCCGGCCGACGCGCCGAGGTGGCCGATCGCGAACGCCAGCACCGGGGTGGGCAGGTGCTCGGGCAGCAGGTGCGCGCGCACGCCGGCGGCCTGCATGATCTCGGCGGTGTCGCGGGCGAAGACGTCGGAGTTGGTGCGGGCGTCGTAGCCGACCACCACGCTGGGGGCCTCGGCCGTCGCCAGCAGGTGCCGCGCCAGGCCGGCGGCGGCGCGCGCCACGGTGACCCGGTTCATCCGCATCGGCCCGGCGCCGAGCTCGCCGCGCAGGCCGGCGGTGCCGAACTGCAGCCGGCCGGCGAAGCGCGCCGCGATCTCCCCGTGGTCGCCGGCGTCGATCAGCGCGGTCAGCTCGTCACGGGTCTGCGGGTCGGGATCCTGCGAGATCCAGTCCCGGGCAGCGTCGATCGGGTCCATCCGACCACGGTAGCGGGAGGCGACCGCGGTGATCGGTCAGACGCGGGGCAGCAGGTCGGCGAGAAGGGCGCCCATGCGGGTGGCGGCGGATCGGCCCGCCTCGAGGACCTCCTCGTGGTTCAGCGGCGCGTCCGAGATGCCCGCGGCGAGGTTGGTGACGAGCGAGATGCCCAGCACCTCCATGCCCGCCTCGCGTGCGGCGATGGCCTCGAGCGTGGTGGACATGCCGACCAGGTCGCCGCCGAGGATGCCTGCCATCCTCACCTCGGCCGGAGTCTCGTAGTGAGGTCCCGGGAACTGCACGTAGACGCCCTCGTCGATGGACGGGTCGACCTCGCGCACGAGGTCGCGCAGGCGCTGCGCGTAGAGGTCGGTGAGGTCGACGAAGTTCGCGCCGACGATCGGCGACGTGGCGGTCAGGTTGATGTGGTCGCGGATCAGCACGGGAGTGCCGGGGGTCCACGCGGGGTTGAGGCCGCCGCAGCCGTTCGTCAGCACCATCGTGCGGACCCCGGCCGCCGCGGCCGTGCGCACGCCGTGCACGACGGCGTCGACGCCCTTGCCCTCGTAGAAGTGGGTGCGGCCCAGGAAGACGAGCGCCCGCAGGTCGCCCACGCGCACCGAGCGGATGGTGCCGCCGTGACCGGCGACCGCTGGCTTGCTGAAGCCGGGCAGCTCCTCGGTGGGGACCTCGAACTCGGGCTCGCCGAGGGCGTCGGCGGCCGGCAGCCACCCGGAGCCCATCACGAGGGCGACGTCGTGGTCGCCGCCTCCGGTGCGGTCACGCAGGGCGGTGGCGGCTTCGCTGGCGAGGTCGTAGGCGTTCACCCGAGTCACCCTACCGACGGCGATCCGGCACCGGACGGGCCTGACGATGACGAAACGGTTGCGATTCGGCGACCTCCGTGGCGTCCCCTCCGCGGGACGCGCGCCGGCGCCGGGGCGCGTACTCTACGGACGTGCCGAAGATCATCGGGGACTCCTTGGAGGAGCACCGCGCCGCCATGCGCCGCCGGGTCTTCGCCGCCCTGGTGGAGCTGCTGCGCGACCGGCCCTTCGACCTCATCACGATGGCCGACCTGGCCGCGCGCGCCGAGGTCGGCCGGTCGTCGCTGTACAACCACTTCAAGGACAAGGAGGCCGTCGTCGTCGCGTTCGCGACCGACGAGACCTCCCGCTACCTCGCGGAGCTGAACGAGTCGCTCGCCAGCCGGACGTCGCCGACCGAGCGCCTCGAGACGTACGTGCGCCACCACGTGGACACGTCGAAGGACTTCCACATCGGCCTCGGTCCCGAGCTGCGCGCGATGCTCTCGCCCGAATCGGTCAAGGCGATGCGCGAGCACGTCGTCGCGGTCGAGCAGGTGCTGCGCCAGATCCTCGTCGACGGCGTCGCCGAGGGTGAGTTCGTCGTGGACGACATCGACGCCACCGTGTCGCTGCTGCACGCCACGCTCTCCGCCCGGCACGCGTCGGCCGACACCACCACGCGCTTCGTCCTCGCGGCCGTCTCCGCCTCCTGACGCCGCCGCGCCCGCGCCGCCTGAACGCCGAAGGCCCCCGTCGACTGACGAGGGCCTTCGGACGGTGGGGGACTCAGGTCACTTGGTGACCTTGAACGAGCCCGCCTTCACGTAGCCGCGCTTCGTGTAGTTCGCGTTGCCGTAGTACGCGACGTTCACGACCCACTTGCCCTTGGCGAGCTTCGGCAGCTTCACCGTGCGCTTGCCGGCCGACAGGTTCGCCGTGACGTACTTGCTCTTCTTGCCCTTGGTCAGCTTGAGCTTGACCTTGCCGGTCGGAGCGGCGGCGCCCGAAGCACCCTTGACCGAGACGACGGCGAGGCCCTTCTTCTTCGACGTGGGCTTGCGGGTGACCTTGACCTTGCCCTTCGAGGCGGCGGTCTTCGCGACCGTCACCTTGACGGTCGTCGCCGCGGGAGCCGTGAGGCTCGCGTCGGCGGGGGCGAAGGTCACGCGGTAGGACTTCGTGCCCGCGGTCTGCTTCCTGGAGACTGCGAACGCCGCCGTGCCACCGGCCGCGACGACCTTGCTGCCGAGGCCCGCGACGGTGACCGTTCCGGCGACCGGAGCAGTGACGCTCACGCTGCCACCCTTGCCGTACGCGGTGGAGAGGCTCTTCGTCACGGGAACAGCCGGGACGAAGGAGACGGGCGTGTACGACTCCCAGGCGGCGTACGAGGCACCGCCACCGGGGTACGTGTAGATGCCGTACTGCGTGTGCGCCTCGGTGAGGCCGGCAAGGCCGTCCGCGACCGCCTTGGAGACGATCAGCTCAGCCGTGAAGGTGCCGTCGGGGCGCAGCTCGATGGCGCCGGCGGGGGCCCCGCCGATCGTGTTCATGTCGTCGGCGAGGACGGCCCACTTGACCGCGGCGTTCTTGCGCGCCGAGCTGGGAGCACCGGCGGAGTAGCGCCAGTTCGGCTCGTACTTGCCGAAGGTGACGTACACGCCGGCCGACTTGCCGGCCAGCGGCGGGCGGGCCGCGATGACGTCCTGCGGGTCGAAGCCCGAGCCGTTGACGGTGACCGTGGCGGTCTCGTCGGGAGCGAACGCCACCTTGGAGACGGTCACGGTCGGCTGCGAGGCGACCTCGAACTGCGCGCTGATCGGATCCAGGGCCGTGCCCGGGGCGTAGAAGGCGGAACCCTGGTTGGAGAGCAGTCCGGCGCCGGCGGCGGTGATCGTGGTCGGCGCGGCCGTGATGCTCACGGCGACGGGGCTGGAGCTGACCGTGCCGGCCAGCTGGATGTCGGCGAACGCGACGTCGTCGTGCGAGACGTCCTCGCTGTCGACGGCGTCGACGACCAGCTGGGCGCCCGATCCGGTCACGACGATGCGCGGGTCGGAGATCGTCAGGTCCAGCGCGCCGTCGTGGCCGTAGAACTTCACAGCACCCTTGGCGCCGACCGAGGCCTCTCCGTCGGCCCACGAGCCCGAGGCCTGCGGGAAGACCGTCTGGGTGCCGGTGTCCGTGGCGGGGGCGGTGGGCGTGATCGTGCCGTGGGCGATGGGGCCGGTCAGGTAGCTGCGGAACGAGGCCTTCAGGCCCCAGGAGATCGAGCCGTCCTCGATCGTCTGCGACTCGGCGGCCTGGGCCGTGGCGGGAGTGAGCGCGAGGACGCCGGCGGTCAGTGCCGCGACGGTCGTCCCGGCGAGCAGGCGACGCCCGCGAACCAAGGTGTGGGGAGACATGCAGATCCTTTCGGAAAGGAAGCCGCCCAACCCGGCGGCCGCTGTAGGTAAGGCACACCTTATAGTGATGAGGTAAGGGTGACCTGACCGGGTCCGCATCCTGACCACCTTCCGACGGGAGTGACCGTGCTCGATCGCGCCGACCGGCCCATGCACGTGCGAGTTCTCGGCGTCCTGTTGGCCGCCGTCCTGGCCGTGGTGACCGTTCCCGCGGTCCGCGCGCATGCCGCCGAGGCCGGAACGAAAGTCACCGCCGGAACGATCTCGTGGGGCGTGAAGTCGTCCTTCCGGAACTACATCACTGGGCCGATCGCCCACGGCACGGTCACCACCACCGCGCCGGCCACCGCGGCCTCCGACGGATTCACCTTCCCCGCGGCCTCGGGCACGTGGGCCGACGCCGGCGATGTCGCTGCGCAGGGGTCCGTCCGCTTCGAGGGGCACGACGGCGTCCTCGACCTCACGATCGGCAAGCCGCGGCTGGTCAGGACCGGGGACTCGGCGCAGCTGAGGGTCGACGCCGTGGTGAACGGCTCCAGCCGCTCCGGGGTCGCCATCGCCGACGTGGACCTCGTCGGCAAGGTCAGCTCCTCCGGCACGAAGGTCACCGTCTCCGGTGCGCCTGCCGTGCTCACCGAGGCTGGCACGGACCTCTTCGCCTACGAGGGTGCGCCGATGTACCCGGCCGGCACGGCACTCGATCCGGTATCCGCGCAACTCACTCTGGAGACGGTGGTCGAGCCGACCGACCCCGAGCCCACCGAGCCGGGTCCCACCGAGCCCACCGAGCCCGCTCCCACGACCCCGCCGGCCAACGACGCGAAGGTCACCGGCGGCTCGCTCGCGTGGGGCCTCAAGCAGTCCTTCCGCAGCTACCTGAAGATGGGCTTCGTCGCCGGTGCGACCGAGGCGCTCGTGCCCGCCACCGACAACGGCACGCGCACCACGTTCGTCTCGGCGTCGGGCACGTGGAGCTCCAAGGTCGTCGATGTCCGCACGAGCGGAGGGGTGCGGTTCACGGGCCATCACGGCGTCCTCGACTTCACGGTGCGCAACCTGCGCCTCGTCGTTGACGGCAGGCGCTCGGAGTTGCGCGCGGACGTCCGCGACAGCGAGGGCAACGACCTGAGGAACCTCGCGTTCGCCACCGTCGACCTCCAGGGCCGGACCAAGGCCGCCCGGAACGCCGTCACGATCGCAGGCGCGCCGGTCACCCTCACCCGGGCGGGGGAGGCGATGTTCGACTACAGCGGCTCGCCGATGTACAGCGCCGGGACCGCGCTCGATCCCCTGAACGGCACGATCACCGTCCAGGGCGCCACGGCACCGCCGAAGACCTCGCCCGTCGCCAAACCGGCCAAGACCACCCAGCCGAAGGGCGACCGCGGCCGTGGCGCGCGCGATGGCCGCGCCGGCGAGCTGACGTGGGGCGTCAAGGCGAGCTTCCGCTCGTACATCACCGGGCCCATCGCGAAGGGCTCGGTGTCGGTCTCTGGCGGCGCGGCGTCCATCGGATCGGGCTACCGCTTCGGGCAGTCCTCCACCACGGCGACGCCGCCGAGCGCGCAGGGCTCCACCTCCTATCGGGGCGGCGTGAAGTTCTACGGACACCACGGCACCCTGGACCTGACGATCTCCCAGCCCTCGGTCCGCGTCACGTCGGGCACCTCGGCCACTCTCAGCGCGAGCGTCACCGGGCGCGGCCGCGTCGACCTGGCCACGCTCGACCTCGCGGCGGCGCAGCGCTCCACCGAGTCCGGCTGGGTCCGGTACGCCGGTGCTCCGGCGCGCCTCACCGTGGCCGGCGCCGGGATGTTCTCCTACCAGGGCCGGGCCTTCTACGCCCCTGGATCACTCCTCGATCCTGTGACCTTCTCGGTCGGATCGACATCCTCCGGGGGCGCGGCCAGCGCGGTCGTCGCGGCCACGACGAGCGACGACTGGACACCGCCGGCCACCCCGCCCGCCACCACCGGGCTCACCCTCGAGCAGGACGAGGTGAGGGCGGGCGACCAGGTCACCGCATCGGGCTCGGGCTTCCTGCCGAACGAGTCGGGCATCCGGGTGGTGCTCTACTCCTCCCCGATCGTGCTGGCCGAGAACATCTCCGCCGACGCCGCGGGCCGCGCCACGTGGAAGGGCACGATCCCGGCCACGCTCGAGCCGGGGAAGCACACGCTGACGTTCCAGGGCTCGGTCGATCGCGGCGTCGTGATCGACGTCGCCGAGGCGGAGAAGATCGTCGGCTGCGAGCTCTCCGACGCCCGCCTCGACTGGGGCTTCAAGGAGTCGTTCCGGGCCTACGTGTCCGGCTCGATCGCGAACGGCGACTGGTCCACGCAGGGCGACGCCTCGTACGAGACGCCCGAGTTCACCTGGTCGAAGGGTGACGGCGTGCTCGACGAGACGACGCGCGCGGGTGAGCTCGAGTTCGGTGGTGCCGTGGTGTTCACGGGCCACGACGGAGCGCTCGACACGACGATCGCCAACCCCGCGGTGACGATGACCGACGCGAAGTCCGCCACGCTCTCGGTCGACTACACGGGCGGCACGATGGACGCGGCGATGGCCGGCAAGGACGACCGAAAGACGATCGCCGCCGTGCCGTTCGCCGATCTCGACCTCAGCGCGGGCGAGGTCTCCGAGCAGGGCAAGACCGTCACGATCTCCGGCATCCCCGCCACGCTCACGAGCGCGGGCAGCGCGGCGTTCCCGAACTACGAGTCGGGTGCGGCACTCGATCCCGTCACGCTGACCTACACGGTGGCCGAGGACTGCGCCGCCGTCGCCGCGCAGCCCGCCGCGGGCGCTGAGGACGCGGCGGCTGTCGCCCTCGACCCGCTGGCCCCGGCCTCCTCCGCCGACTGGCCGCTGTGGCTCGCGGGGACGGTGCTGCTCATGCTCGCGTCCATCGCCGGTACGGTGCTCGTCATGCGACGCCGGACCCCCGGGGCGGATGCATGAGGCGGCCCGCGCGCGCGGCCGCCGCGATGCTGACCGCTCTCTCGATGCTGCTGCTCACCGCCTGTGGTCCCGGCCAGGAGGGCAGCGACCCCGGCGCCGGCGCCGACCTGCCGCCGCTGTCCGAGCTCGAAGCGTCGCAGCCGGCCAAGGAGATCACCGGCCCCAGCACCGCGTTGCTCACCGATCGCCACATCGAGCCGGTCGACACGGACGAGAAGCCCCAGCTGCCGGCGACGGTCGTCTCGCACGTGCGCTCGGGCGACACCAAGGTGACCGTCACCGACACGTCGCGCATCGTCGCCTTCGACATGGCGGGCTCGATCGCGGCCTCGCTGTGGGGTCTCGGCCTGGGCGACCAGCTCGTGGCGCGCGACGTCTCCACCGACTTCCCGGGTGCGGAGGACCTCCCGCTCATCACCGCCGAGGGCCACGCGGTCAACGCCGAGTCCGTCATGGCGCAGAAGCCGACCGTGATCATCACCGACGGCTCGATGGGCCCGCGCGACGTGGTCGAGCAGCTGGCCGACACCGGCGTGCCCGTGATCTTCCTCGAGAACGACGCCAGCTTCGAGGGAGCCGCCCAGCTCGCGCGCGACGTCGGCGCCGCCGTCGGGCTGCCCCAGTCCGGCCAGGCCCTGGCCGACCGGATCGAGGCCGATGTCGAGGCCGCCACGGCCGAGGTCGAGCGCTTCGTCCCGCAGCAGGAGTCCGACCGGCTGCGGATGGTCTTCCTCTACCTGCGCGGCAACTCCGGCGTCTACTACCTGTTCGCCGACGACTCCGGCGTGGGCGACCTCGTGGGCGCCCTCGGCGGCGTCAACGTCGCGAACGAGATGGGCTGGAAGGGCATGCAGCCGCTCACCGACGAGGCACTGGTCAAGGCGAAGCCCGACCTCATCCTCGTGATGACGCACGGGCTGGAGTCCACCGGCGGCGTCGACGGCCTGCTGGCCGAGAAGCCCGCGATCGCGCTGACCCCCGCCGGCCAGAGCAAGCGCTTCGTCGACATGTCCGACGGGGACGTCCTGTCGTTCGGCCCTCGCTCCGCGGGGGTCGTCGAGGCGCTGGCGCGCGCGATCTACGTGCCCGAGGCCCAGGAGTGACGCAGTGGTGAGCGCCGGCCGGCGCACTGCCGTGCTGGCCGGGTTCGCCGTCCTCCTGGTGATCGGCACGTTCGTGTCGGCCTCCGTGGGCCAGCTCCCGGTCGGTCCTCGCGACGTCGTCGGCGCGATGCTGCACGGCATCGGCATCGACACCTCGTGGCGTCCGGACGACATGATCGTCGAGCAGACGCTGCTGCAGATCCGCTTCCCGCGCGTGGCGATGAGCCTGCTCGTCGGTGCCACGCTCGCCGTGGCGGGCGCGGTGATGCAGGCGATCTTCGGCAACCCGCTGGCCGAGCCCGGCGTGGTCGGCGTCTCGGCCGGTGCGGCCCTCGGTGCGGCCATCGCGCTGTCGTTCGGGTTCGTCGCGCTGGGCGGCTGGGGTGTTGCCGTGCTGGCTTTCGCCGGGGGCTTCCTGGCCACCGTGCTCGTCTACGCCACGGCCCGGGTCGGCGGCCGCACCGAGGTCGTCACCCTGCTGCTGACCGGCATCGCGGTCAACGCCTTCGCCGGCGCCGGTCTCGCGCTGGTGATGTTCGCCTCCGACACCGGCTCGCGCGAGCAGATCGTCTTCTGGCAGCTCGGCTCGATGAACGGCTCACGCTGGAGCGAGGTCCTGATCGTCGCCGCCGTCGGCCTGCCCGCCGTCGTGGTGGCCTGCCTGCTGGCGCGCCGCTACGACCTGCTGTCGCTGGGGGAGCGCACCGCGGCCCACCTCGGGCTGCGCGTCGAGCGCCTGCGCATCGGATCGATCCTGCTCGTCGCGCTGCTGACCGGTGTGGCGGTGGCCTTCGCCGGCATCATCGCGTTCGTCGGCCTGGTCGTGCCGCACCTCGTGCGCATGCTGCTGGGCCCCTCGCACCGCACCCTGCTGATCGCCAGCGTGATCGGCGGCGCGGCACTGCTCGTCTGGGCCGACCTGCTCGCCCGCACGATCGTTCCCGGCTCCGACCTGCCGATCGGCCTGCTGACGTCGCTCATCGGCGGACCGTTCTTCTTCTACCTCGTGCGGGCCACGCGCTCGAAGGCCGGGGGATGGGCATGACCGCGGCGTACGAGGTCCGGGGCCTGGTGTGCCGGCTCGGCGGGCGCGACATCGTGCGCGAGGTCGACCTCGACGTCGTGCACGGCGAGGTGCTGGCGCTCGTGGGCCCCAACGGGGCCGGCAAGTCCACCCTGCTGGGCGCCCTGACCGGAGACGTCCCGATCGCCGAGGGCGACGTGCGACTCGACGGTCGCCCGCTGGCGCAGTGGTCGGCCCGCGACCTCGCGCGGACCCGTGCGGTGCTCCTGCAGGCCAACCAGGTCAGCTTCCCGTTCACCGTCCGCGAGGTCGTGGAGATGGGACGCAATCCGTGGGTCGGCCACGCCACGGCGGCGCAGGACGACGAGGCGATCGCCGAGGCCATCGAGCGCACCGACATCGCCCACCTTCTGGAGCGGCCGTTCACGGCCCTGTCCGGTGGCGAGAAGGCACGCGCCTCCCTGGCTCGTGTCCTGGCGCAGCGCACCGACGTGGTGCTGCTCGACGAGCCCACCGCGGCCCTCGACCTGCGACACCAGGAGGAGGTGATGGTCGTCGCGCGGTCGCTGGCCGCGGTCGGCCGTGCCGTCGTCGTGGTCCTGCACGACCTGTCGCTGGCGGCGGCCCGGGCCGATCGCATCGCGATGATCGACGGCGGGCGCCTCGTCAGCGCCGGCACGCCGGCCGAGGTGCTGACACCCGAGCGCGTCGAGTCGGTCTACGGTATCGCGGTGCACGTGCTGCCCGCCCCCGACGGTCACCTGATCGTCATCCCACATCGTGGTCTTTCGGACACAGTGTCATCTTGATCTGACAACGTGTCATATCATTGAGCCACCCCCACAGAGAGGCGCGATCATGACCGTGCTGCCGACCGAGACCGGACTGTCCGTGCAGATGCGCGACGGCTCCCAGTCCGAGCACAAGGACGCCGAGGGTTCGAGCTTCATGTCGTGCCTGCTCGACGGCCGGGTGAACGAGACCGGCTACACCGAGTACCTGGCGATGCTGCGCCCGATCTACGCCGCGCTGGAGTCCGTGGGCGCGCGCCTGGCCGACGACCCCATCGCCGGCGCCGTGATCGATCCCGCGATCAACCGCCTCGCCGCGATCGACACCGACCTCGCGTACTGGTCCGGCGCCGCCGGTGTGCCGCAGGTGCACAGCTCGGCCGTCGACCGCTACGTCGCACGCATCGAGGCCGCGGCCGCCGACCCGGCGCTGTTCGTCGCGCACCACTACACGCGCTACCTCGGCGACCTGTCGGGCGGCCAGGCGATCGGCCGCATCCTCGCGCGCACCTTCGACCTGCCCGAGGGCCGCGGGATCGCCTTCTACCAGTTCGAGGCCGTGCCCAAGCCGAAGCTCTACAAGGACGCCTACCGCGCCAGCCTGGACTCCCTCCCGCTGACCCCGCGCGACCAGCAGCGGGTCGTCGAGGAGGTCAAGGTGGTCTTCGGTCTCAACGGTGCGCTCTTCGAGGAGCTCTCCACCCAGCTGCCGCGCTTCGCCCGCTGACCCTCGCCGCGGGCGGTGACGCCGTCATGCGGGACAATCGGGACATGACCCATGTCGTGATCATCGGTGGCGGACCCGGCGGCTACGAGGCGGCGCTGGTCGCCAGACGGCTGGGCGCCGAGGTCACGCTCGTCGAGCGCGACGGCCTGGGCGGCTCCACGGTGCTGACCGACTGCGTGCCCAGCAAGACCCTCATCGCGACGTCCGACCTGCTGCACGAGGTCAGTCGTTCCGCGGAGCTCGGCGTCGAGGTCCCGAAGGCCCCCCGTGCCGACCTCGCCTCCGTCAACGACCGCGTCCTGCGCCTGGCCTCGGCCCAGTCCGACGACATCGCCGAGCGGGTCGTCTCCGCCGGGGTCACGGTCCTGTCGGGCATCGCCCGCGTCGCCGACCCGCGCACCGTGATCGCCTCCACGCCCGACGGCGAGGTCCGCCTCGCGGCCGACGGCATCCTCATCGCCACCGGCGCCCACCCGCGGGTCAGCGCCGACGCGCAGCCCGACGGCGAGCGCATCCTCACGTGGGAGCAGGTCTACGCGCTGCGCGAGCTGCCCGAGCACATGATCGTGGTCGGCTCCGGCGTCACGGGCGCGGAGTTCGCCAGCGCGTACAACGGCCTCGGCGCCGAGGTCACCCTCGTCTCCAGCCGCGACCGGGTGCTGCCCGGCGAGGACCCCGACGCCGCCAGCCTCATTGAGGACGTGTTCCGTCGCCGCGGCATGAAGGTCCTCGGGAAGTCCCGCATGGCCTCCACCCGCCGCGAGGGCGACCAGGTCGTCGTCACGCTGACCGACGGCCGCACGGTCACCGGCTCGCACTGCCTGCTCGCCCTCGGCTCCATCCCCAACACGGCCGACCTCGGCCTCGACGAGGTGGGCATCGACACCGACGACGGCGGCTTCATCGCGGTGGACAAGGTCTCGCGCACGAACATCCCCGGCGTCTACGCGGCCGGCGACTGCACCGGCGTCTTCATGCTCGCCTCCGTCGCGGCGCAGCAGGGGCGCATCGCGATGGCCCACCTGCTCGGCGACGCCGTGCACCCGCTCGACCTGCGCAAGGTCTCCAGCAACATCTTCACCTCGCCGGAGATCGCCACCGTGGGCGTCGGCCAGCGGGAGATCGACGAGCAGGGCCTGCTGGTCGACACCGCCATCCTGCCGATCGCGGCGAACCCCCGGGCGAAGATGCAGGGCATCCACGACGGCTTCGTCAAGCTGTACGCGCGCCAGGGCATCGGCGCGCTGATCGGCGGCGTCGTCGTGAGCCCCCGGGCCAGCGAGCTGATCCACACGATCTCGGTCGCGGTGTCGGCGTCGCTGACCGTCGACCACGTGGCCGACGCCTTCAGCGTCTACCCGTCGATGTCCGGCACGGTCGGCGAGGTGGCGCGCCGCCTGCACCGCCAAGTCTGAAGCACGACTTGAATCTGGGCTCCCCACGCGTGTAATCACACGCGTGTTGTTTCGCAGGTCAGACCCGAACTGCTGGAACGGCCTTGCGAAGTGTGGTCTGATGCGGGTGCTCCTCCTGCAACATGAGCAACAGTTGTACCCGCCACAGAATGGACTTCCCCCATGCATTCCTGGCTGACCCGCTGCAGCATTGGTCTGACCACGATCGCCGTCGCCGGCGCCTGCCTGATGCTGCCTGCCCCCGCGCAGGCCGCCGGAACCGACATCGTCGTCTCGAGCCCTGCCACCACGGCCGCCGCCGAGGCCACCACGACGGCTCCGGTGTCCGAGGCCGTGGAGGTGGAGCAGACCGCCGTCAAGCCCGATCCCGCGGCCGACGGTGACGCCGTCGAGCGCGCCGCCGTGGACCCGTTCCGGATGGTCGGCGTCACGTGGGGCGCGAGCTCCGACGCCACCGACGTCAGCGTGCGCGTGCAGGTGCGCACGAACGGCACGTGGAGCGACTGGCAGAGCCTCGACATCGAGGACAGCGTGGACGGCGGACGCCCGGGGACGGCGCCGCTGTGGACCGAGGCCCCCGCCGACGGCGTCGCCGTCGAGGTGAAGGCCGGCTCCGGCACCACGCAGGACGTCAAGGTCACGACGATCGACCCGGGCAAGCCCGAGGTCGTCACGCCGGTCACCCCGGCGGCCTACAGCCTCTCCGAGGAGGAGGACGAGGGCACCACCGAGGCGGTGGCGGCGGACGGCACCCCCAAGGTCGTGCCGATGCCCTCGATCATCACGCGGGCGCAGTGGAAGGCCGGCGCGGGCACCAGCTGCAGCGCCCCGGTCACCCGCCCCAAGGCCCTCGGCGTGGTCATCCACCACACGGCGGGCTCCAACACCTACACGAAGTCCGAGTCCGCGGGCCTCGTGCGCAGCTACCAGACGTACCACGTCAAGGGACACGGCTGGTGCGACATCGGCTACAACTTCCTCGTCGACCGCTTCGGCCAGATCTTCGAGGGCCGCAAGGGCGGCATGACGAAGCAGGTGCGCGCCGCGCACTCGGGCGTCGACGCGGTGAACCAGTACGCCACGGGCGTCTCGATGATGGGTCACTTCGACTACGTGAAGCCCAGCGCCGCGATGCAGTCCGCCGTCGTGCGGCTCGTCGGCTGGCGGCTGAAGTTCTTCGGCGCCAAGCCGAAGGGCACCTACACGGCCGGCGGCAAGAAGTACTCGGTCATCAACGGCCACCGCGACGTGAAGTCGACCGCGTGCCCCGGCAAGTACGGCTACGCCTGGATCGGCGCCGTCGGCGGCCTGCGCGACCGTGCCAACACGTACATCTCCAAGGCCACCTCGGCCGCGGGCGCCCCGACGGCGGCCCCGGCCCCGATCAAGACCTACGCGACTCCCAAGGGAGTCAAGGTGTCCGCGTCGACGACCTCGGCGAACGTCTCCTGGGCGGCCGTCGCGGGTGCTCCCGGCTACCGCGTGATGGTCTCGCCGACGGGCAGCTCGGCCGGCGCGAAGTACTACAACGTCGGCGGCACGTCCGCGACGATCACCGGCCTTTACTCGCGTCGCACCTACGTGTTCCGCGTGTCGGTCTGGAACCCCACGGCGAAGAAGCGCGTGAGCCCGTACACGGCCAAGCCCATGCCCACGGCTCGCACGCGGGCCTTCACGGCCCCCACGGGCCTGAAGCTGACCACGAGGACCTCGACGGGCCTGCGGTTCGCCTGGAAGGCGCAGGCGGGCGCTCCGGCCTACCGGGTCATGTACTGGGAGACCGGCACGACGAAGAAGCACTACGTCACGGCCTACAAGAACGCCGTCGCGATCAAGAAGCTCAAGCGGGGCGGCAAGTACCAGGTGCGCGTCTCGGTCTTCTCGCCCGGCACGGGGGAGCGCGTGAGCGCCTACTCGGCCAAGCCCTACCCCGCCGGCACCACGCTGGGAGCCACGAGCACGGCGCCGAAGCCGGCGCCGAAGCCGGCCCCGGCGCCCTCGGCACGCAACGTCGTCAAGCCCGCGGGCGGCAAGGTGACCTTCAAGGGGCACGGCTACGGGCACGGCATCGGCATGAGCCAGTACGGCGCCGAGGGCGGCGCCCGCGCGGGCCAGAAGTACGACGCGATCCTGAAGAAGTACTACCCGGGCACGAAGCTGACGTTCAAGTCCGCCACGATCCGCGTGCACGTCTCGGCCGACACGACGAACTCGGTCCAGGTGAAGCACCAGAGCGGGCTGAAGCTGCGCACGCTGGCCAACAACGCCGTCCAGGCGCTGCCCGCGAAGGTCGGCTCGAGGACGGTCTCGGACTGGACGATCGACACCGCTCCGAGCAACCGCGGACTGAACACGGTCTCCTACAAGTCCGGCTCGGCCTGGTACGCGTTCCGCACCTTCAAGTCGGACGCCCAGTTCGAGGGCCCCGCGACCGTCCGGCTGGTGATGCCGAACGGCGGCACCCGCGCGTACCGGGGCGCGCTGCGCTCCACCAAGCCGACGAAGACCTCGCGGGACACCGTCAACGTCCTGAGCCTCGAGGCCTACGTGCGTGGCGTCGTGGCCCGTGAGATGCCGTCCAGCTGGAGCATGGAGGCGCTCAAGGCGCAGTCGGTCGCGGCGCGCACGTTCGGCTCGCGGTACCTCGGCTCGTCGAGGCACTACGACATCTGCGACACCGTCTCGTGCCAGGTGTACGGCGGGTTCGCCGACGAGACGAAGCGCACCAACGACGCGATCCTCGGCACCAAGGGCAAGATCCTGACCTACCAGGGCGCTCCGGCGCTGACGCAGTTCTCGAGCTCCTCGGGCGGCTTCACCAACCAGGGCTCGACGCCGTACCTCAAGGCGGTCAGCGACCCGTGGGACAACTGGGCGGGCAACAAGAACCACGCGTGGAGCCAGGCGGTCAGCGCCTCGGTGATCCAGAAGAAGTACCCGACCATCGGCACGCTGAAGTCGATCACGGTCACGAAGCGCAACGGTCACGGCTCGCTGGGTGGCCGCGTGGTCTCGATGAAGCTGCAGGGCTCCAAGGCGAGCCGAACCATCACGGGCGTCGACGCGCGCTGGGCGTTCGGGCTGAAGTCGGACTGGTTCGGCTTCTGAGGGTCGCGGATGGGATGATCGTCCCATGCTGAGCGCACGACTCTGGATCACGATCGTCACGGCCGCCGTGGCCAATGCCGTCTCCCTCGGCGTCGCCGCGTGGCTGCTCGACGGCTTCACGCTGACGCTGGGCTGGTGGGTGGCGGCCGTCGTGCTGTTCACGGTGCTGAGCGTCGTGCTGCGCACCCTCGCACTGCGCCTGCTCGGTCCGGGCTGGCTGCGCGTCTACACGATCGCCGGCGGCCTGGCCCTCACGGCGCTCGCGCTCGTGCTCACCGACGTGATCGTGCCGAGCCCGGGCTTCGACATCGACGGCTGGGGCACCTGGGCGGTCGCGACCTTGATCGTGTGGGCCACCGGCGTCGCCTTCGGCGAGGTCGACCACCACGCCCCGGCCTCCACGCCCGGCGTCTCGCCCGACACCCGCGCCGCCGTGCGCGAGGGCGACCGCCGCGCCTCCTGAGCCGCACGCGGCTCCGAGACAACGAAACGCGCCCTCCCCGACGGGGAGGGCGCGTTCAGTGTTGCGGCTTGCGTTGACTCAGTCCTTCAGGTCGCAGATGACGGCGCCCGCGCCGACGGTCTCGCCGATGGCGGCGGAGAGGCCGGTGACGGTGCCCGCCTTGTGGGCGTTGATGGGCTGCTCCATCTTCATCGCCTCGATGACCAGGACCAGGTCGCCCTCGGCGACCTCCTGGCCCTCCTCGACGGCGAGCTTGACGACGGTGCCCTGCATGGGCGACGTCAGCGAGTCGCCGCTGGCGGCCGCGCCCGCGGACTTGCCCGCCTTGCGCTTGGCCTTCTTGGTGCCCGTGGCGGCGGCGCTGGCACCCAGACCGCCCGGCAGGACGACCTCGACGCGCTTGCCGCCGACCTCGACCGTGACGCGCTCGCGCTCGCCCGGCTCGTCGGTCTCGGACGGGCCCGAGTAGGGCTCGAGCTGGTTGTCGTAGTCGGTCTCGATCCACGTCGTGTAGACGTCGAACGATCCCTCGGAGCCATCCTTGTTCAGCGCGTTGTACGCGGCGTTGTCCAGCACGTCGCGGTGGAACGGGATCACCGTGGGCATGCCCTCGACGACGAACTCGTCCAGCGCGCGGCGCGAGCGCTCGATGGCCTGCTCACGCGTGCGGCCGGTGACGATCAGCTTGGCGACGAGGGAGTCGAACGCGCCGGGGATCGTCTCGCCCTCCTCGTAGCCGGCGTCGAGGCGGACGCCGGGGCCCGACGGGGGCGCCCACTTGGTCAGGGTGCCGGGCGCGGGCAGGAAGCCGCGGCCGCCGTCCTCGGCGTTGATGCGGAACTCGATCGAGTGACCGATGATCTCGGGGTCGTCGTAGCCCAGCTCCTCGCCGGCGGCGATGCGGAACATCTCGCGCACGAGGTCGATGCCGGTGACCTCCTCGGAGACCGGGTGCTCCACCTGCAGGCGCGTGTTGACCTCGAGGAAGCTGATGGTGCCGTCGCGGGCGACGAGGAACTCGCAGGTTCCGGCGCCGACGTAGCCGGCCTCCTTGAGGATCGCCTTGGACGAGGCGTAGAGGCTTGCGATCTGGTCCTCGCTCAGGAACGGCGCGGGCGCCTCCTCGACGAGCTTCTGGTGGCGACGCTGCAGCGAGCAGTCGCGGGTCGACACGACCACGACGTTGCCGTGGCTGTCGGCCAGGCACTGGGTCTCGACGTGACGCGGCTTGTCGAGGAACTTCTCGACGAGGCACTCGCCGCGGCCGAAGGCGCTGACGGCCTCACGGACGGCGGACTCGTACGCCTCGGGGATCTCCTCGAGCGTCTTGGCGACCTTGAGGCCGCGCCCACCGCCACCGAAGACCGCCTTGATGGCGACCGGCAGGCCGTACTCCTTCGCGAACGCGACGACCTCGTCGGCGTCCTTGACCGGGTCCTTGGTGCCGGGCGCGAGCGGCGCGTCGGCGATCTGCGCGATGTGCTTGGCCTTGGCCTTGTCGCCCAGGCTCGTGATCGCGGCCGGCGGCGGGCCGATCCAGATCAGCCCGGCGTCGATGACGGCCTGGGCG
This sequence comes from Aeromicrobium choanae, assembly GCF_900167475.1. Classification (NCBI taxonomy): domain Bacteria; kingdom Bacillati; phylum Actinomycetota; class Actinomycetes; order Propionibacteriales; family Nocardioidaceae; genus Aeromicrobium; species Aeromicrobium choanae. The sequence goes on from NZ_LT796768.1 coordinate 2,211,409, forward strand.
AAGTCGGCGTTCTCGGCCAGGAAGCCGTAGCCGGGATGCACGCTGTCGGCGCCGGAGCGCTCCGCGATCGCGATGATCTTCTCGATCGACAGGTAGGAGTCGCCGGGGGTGGAACCCTCCAGCGAGTACGCCTCGTCGGCGAGGCGCACGAACAGCGCATCGCGGTCGGGCTCGGCGTAGACCGCCACGCTGGCGATTCCGGAATCCTTCGCGGCGCGGATCACGCGGACCGCGATCTCGCCACGGTTGGCGACCAGGACCTTCTGCAGGGGCTTGCTCACGAATACTCCTCGCGTCTGAACGGCAGTGGCGAGTCTAAGGGAGTGTGGTGGAGGTCATTTCGTCGCCCCGGCGAGGTTAACGCCTGTTAACCTTTCGTCCATGGACTTCGAACTGTCTCGTGAGCACGAGGACTTCCGTCGGGTCGTCCGCGACTTCGCCGCCGAGCGGATCGCGCCCCACGTCGCGCAGTGGGACAGGGAGCACCACTTCCCGGTCGACGTCGTGCGGGCGATGGGCGACCTCGGGCTGTTCGGCCTGACCGCTCCGGAGGAGTTCGGCGGCTCGGGTGCGGACTTCACCAGCCTGTGCCTGGCCATCGAGGAGCTCGGCCGTGTGGACCAGTCGATCGGCATCACCCTCGAGGCGGGCGTGGGACTGGGCATCAACCCGATCCAGACGTTCGGAACGCCCGAGCAGAAGGAGCGCTGGCTGCCCGACCTCGTCGCCGGCCGGGCGCTGGCGGGCTTCGGCCTCACGGAGCCGGGCGCCGGGTCCGACGCCGGCGCCACCGCCACGAAGGCCGTGCTCGACGGCGACTCCTGGGTGGTCGACGGGGCGAAGCAGTTCATCACCAACTCGGGCAGCGAGATCACGTCGCTCGTCACGGTCACGGCGCGCACGGGGAGCCGCCCGGATGGGCGCCCGGAGATCTCGGCGATCATCGTCCCGGCGGGCACGCCCGGGTTCGTGGCCGAGGCCCCCTACGACAAGCTCGGCTGGCACATCAGCGACACGCACGCGCTGAGCTTCAGCGGCGTCCGCGTGCCCGAGGACCACCTGCTGGGCGAGCGGGGACGCGGCTACGCGCAGTTCCTGGCGACCCTCGACGACGGCCGGGTCGCGATCGCCGCGCTGGCGGTCGGCCTGATCGAGGCGTGCCTGGAGGAGTGCGTGCGGTACGCGGGGGAGCGCCAGACGTTCGGTGGCCCGATCGGGCGCAAGCAGGGCGTGGCGTTCCAGATCGCCGACCTGAAGGTGATGGCGGACGCGGCCCGGGCGCTGACCTACCAGGCGGCGGCGATGAAGGACGCGGGGATCACCGGCCAGCGCTTCAAGCAGGCGGCGTCGGTGGCGAAGCTCTACAGCTCGGAGGCCGCGGTGACCGCGACGCGCGTGGCGACGCAGGTGTTCGGCGGGTACGGCTTCATGGAGGAGTACCCCGTGGCGCGGTTCTACCGCGACGCGAAGATCCTCGAGATCGGCGAGGGCACGAGCGAGGTGCAACGCATGCTCATCGCACGCTCGCTCGGCCTGCCGGTCGAGTAGTTCGGGTCAGAGCGCGGTCATCGAGCGGCACGGAAGCGGTATGTGCACCGCGCCGTTGCCGAAGTCGACCTGCGCCGAGTTCTTGCCCTGGACGCTGAGGACGCGACCGAGGCCGAACGAGTCGTGGGACACGCGCGCGCCCACTTCGTAGACCTCGTCAGCCACGTCGGGCTTCTTCGGGAAAGGGCTGCTCGCGAGGTGGCGTCGCGGACGCTGTGAGGTGGCCATCGTTCTTCCATGGTCCCACGCTCAGCCTGAATGGTGGACCGATTCTTCGTTCCCTGAGACGAATGAGGGCCGAATCGGCATTCCGGGCCGATAGGGTTCAGCGGTTCGGTCGCACATTTCTCGGGAGGTCCAGCGGTGTTCACCCTGTTCGTTTTGGTCGGTCTGGTCGCAGGAGTCGTCGGCGCGGTGCTGGTGGGTCGGCACCTGCGGGCGCAGTCCAAGCCGTCCGCGCCGGCGACCGGCACGGCGCTCGTGCTGGGCCTGCTCGCGGTGATCGTCGCCGTGGTCTCGATGACCGCGATCGTGCCGACGCGCGAGATCGGCGTCGTCACGTCGTTCGGCCGTCCCGTCGCCGTGTGGTCGAACGGCCTCCACGTGAAGGCGCCGTGGCAGAAGGTCAACAAGCTCGACGGCACGATCCAGACCGACAACTTCACCGGCGCCGACCGCGCGATCGACATCCGCATCGGCAACGGCTCCACCTCCGGCGTCGACGCGACGATCCGCTGGCGCATCCGTCTCGAGGCGGGCAAGGAGCTCTACCAGGACTACCGCCAGATGGAGAACATCCGTGACTCCCTCGTCACGCGCGAGCTCAAGGCCGCTCTGAACGAGGTGCTGGGCGACTACGACCCCCTCGAGTCGGTCAAGGCCGGGATCGGCTCCGACGGCGCCACCACCTCGGCGGGCGTCGACCTGAACGCCTACTCGGAGCAGGTGCACGAGGCGCTGTCCGAGCGCGTCGGCGAGGACGTCGAGGTGCTCAGCGTGATCCTGCCGATCATCCGCTTCGACAAGCAGACGCAGGAGAAGATCAACGCCTATCAGGCCGAGGTCGCCAACACGCGGATCGCCCAGCAGCGCGAGGCCACCGCGAAGGCGCAGGCCCTGGCGAACAAGAACCTGGCCGGCTCGGTCTCGCGCGATCCGAACGTGCTCGTCTCCAAGTGCCTCGACTCGCTCGAGGAGATGGTCAAGGCCGGCCAGGAGGTCCCGATCGGGTTCTCCTGCTGGCCCGGCGGGGCCGGCACCTCGGTGGTGCTGCCGCAGGTCGGGAAGGCCGAGACCGACCGCTGATCAGCGGCGGCGACGCACGAGCACCAGGACGCCGGCCGCGAGGGCCACGGCCACCACCGCGCCGCCGATCACCCACGGCAGGAGCGAGCCAGAGTCCCCGGCCTGAGCCGCCGCCTCCGGCTCGACGTCGTCGGTCTGCTCCGCGGCGGTCGTGACGGGGGAGTCGACCAGACGCGAGTCGGCCACCGGAGGGGTGAGCCCCTCGACCTCGGCGTACGTCGGGGCGACGTCTCCGAGCACGTTCTCGCGCTCGAGCGTCAGCGTGTACGGCAGGTTCGTCTCGTCCCCGCGCAGCTTGAGGCTGACGACGACGTAGTGCATCCCCGCGAGCGAGGCCCCCTCACGCGTGGTGTCGTTCTGCGACCGGTTCGCGGGGTGCAGCGGCCATGACATCGCGCCGGTGCGGAACGCGATGTTCTCGCGCAGGTTCGCCCACGGGTCGCGGGTCCAGTCCTCCGGCCAGTTCCCGTAGAGGCTGATCGTCACGTCGCGCCGCAGCGGGTTGATGACCGAGACGTCCAGGCCGCTCCCGATGGCAGCGGCGTCCCGGACCTCGTCCGTGAGCTTCGCGTCGACCTGGGCCCGCACCTGCTCGCCCCAGTCGACCGGGACCGCGAGGACCTGCGTCTCGCCGGCGCTGATGTCCAGCTGGTACGTCCCGGGACCGACCTCGGGCGCGCTCGCGATGCTCGTGCCGGGGACCGCCTCGGTGGCCGTGCCGGGCGTCGGGGCGACCCACTCCGGCTCGTCCCCGGCGGTGCCGGGCGCGAGGTCGGAGGTGATGGGCGGCTCCTCGTAGACGGCCAGCTCGATCGGGCGGCCCTCGATCTGCCCGACGCTGCGCTCCACCTGCACGCCGAGCTCGTCGTCGGTGCGGCACTCGGAGTCCGGATCCCGCACCCAGCTGGAGACGCCGCCGTAGTAGACCGGCGACCGGCTGGACATGTCGAGGCCGTACGTGGTCGAGGACGCGCACGTGAGACCGCCGATGCGCTTCGTCCCCAGGGTCGCGGCCGCCCCGAGGTCACCGCTGACACCGCTGATCACGGCGCCGACGTGAACGGTCGAGTCGGGCGCCGTCCGCGCCACGCGGTAGTTCGCGGGCCCGCCGACCGCGACCGTGTCGGTGTACTGCCCCGGAGCCAGCAGGGGAGCCCCGTCCTCCGTGGGCGTGCCCTTCACCGGGGTCCCGGTGAGGTCGAAGGGCCGCGAGGCGCGCACGGAGGAGACGCGCAGGCTGTCGGTCAGGCTCTCGGCGTCGTCGGCGTCGTAGTACGTGCCGTGGCCCTCGTCGGCGACGCACTGCAGCGTCTTCTTCGCCCGCCCGGAGACGTCGAACCCGACGACGTCGATGCGGATGTCGATGCCGTCCTTCGCGATCTCGCGGGCGACGACGCAGGGGTCGGGGTCGCAGGTCGGCTCGCCGTCGGAGACCAGCACGATCGTGCGCTGGCCCGCGTCGCCGAGGTCCTTCGCGGCCTCGCGCAGGGCGTGGCTCGTGGGGGTCCAGCCGACGGGCTCGTAGTCGGCGACGGCCTTCCGTAGCTCGTCCCGGTTGTCCGAGCCGAGGTCGACGACGCGCTCCGAGTCGGTGCACGCGGCCGGGTCGTCCTCGGCGACGTCGCTGGCCCCGTAGACCCGGAAGCCGACGCGCTGCTCGTCAGGGAGCCCGTCGATCACCGCGTCGAGGCCGTCCTTCGCCGCCTGGATGCGGGTGGACCCGCCGCCCGTGCGCTCGGCCATCGAGCCGGAGGCGTCCATCACGAGCATCATCGCCGTGTCGGAGGCGGGCTCGTCGGTCGCGCGCTCCACGGCGCCGGCGGGCCAGCTCAGTGCGGTGGCCGCCAGCAGGATCGAGCCGACGACGGACAGGGTCTTGATCAACGTGCTCTCCCCGAGACGAGTGACATGTGTCGGGGTCATGCTGCCACGTCAGCGCCAGAGGGAGGTCCACTCGACGCCGAGGTCGCGGGCCATCTCGCGCAGGGCCGGGACGCTGACGCCGACCACGTTGTGGTGGTCGCCCTCGATGCGGGTGACGAACGCGGCGCCGAGCCCGTCGATCGTGAAGGCGCCGGCGACCTGCAGCGGCTCGCCGCTGGCGACGTAGGCGTCGATCTCGTCGTCGGTGACGTTCGCGAAGTGCACGCGGGTGGCCGCGTGGCGGACCACCTCGTCGGAGCCCAGGCGCAGGCAGTGGCCGGTGTGCAGCACGCCCACGTTGCCGCGCATCGCGTACCAGCGGCGGCGCGCGATGTCGGGATCGTGGGGCTTGCCCAGCACCTGGCCGTCGAACTCCAGCACGGAGTCGCAGCCCAGCACCAGTGCGTCGGGGTGGTCGGCGGCGACGGCGTGGCACTTCAGGCGGGCGAGCTCGGTGGACAGCTCCGCCGGGGTGGACGCGGCGACGCCGTCCTCGTCGACGCCCGACACGACGACCTCAGGGTCGATCCCGGCGCGCTGCAGGGTGCTGAGGCGAGCGGGCGAGGCCGACGCCAGGACGAACCTCATCGGTCCTCCTCGGGCGTGAGGGTGGGGACGACGCCGTGATCGGCCGGCTCCGCGTCGAGGCCGGGCTCGGCGAGGATCGCGTCGACGAGGGCCTGCGAGCCGCCCACGACCATCCACGACGGATCCACGTCGGCCGCGATGAACCAGGCGCGATCGGCCGGCCACGTGATCGAGGCGGGCGGCAGGGTGCGCTCGACGTCGGTGCCGTACGGGCGGGCGCCCCAGTCGCCGACGCTCGCAGCGGGACCCCGGAAGAGCAGGTAGGCGCGGTCGCCGCGCAGGTCGACCTTCGGTGCTTCCAGGACGTCGTCGTCGAAGGCGGGGCGGATCCGCGGGGGAGTGGGCCGGAACCACAGGTCGCGCAGCCAGTTCCCGCGCAGGGTGGTGTAGGCGCGGCCGGCGTCGGTCAGCTCGCCCCAGCCGTCCCAGAGGCCGAAGAACACGTCGTCCGGCGTGCGGGTGTGCGCGGCCGCCAGCCCGACGACGTGCGCCATGACCTCGTCGTCACTGCGGTACGCGGCGGACTCGCCGTCGTCGAAGCGGACGGTCGCGTACGCCTCGAAGTCGGGCGGTCCCTGCGTGGCCAGCACCCGCCAGTCCGTCTCGGACCGGACGAACCAGTCGGCGTGCGAGACGTCGGGCTCGTGGCGCAGGGGCATGCCCCGATCGTTCCACACGCGTGGTGGGAACCGGGGAAACCGTCAGCGGGGCCTCAGAAGGCGGAGGCGCGCCACTGGCCGGGGCCGAAGCGGTGCGGGGTGCGGTGCTGGCGCACCGGGTGGCCCCACTGGCTGCGCTGCCTCGGCTTCGCGTCGGCGGCAGCGGCCGCTGCGGCGGCGTTGCGCGCGGCCACGACCGCGACGAGCGCCGCCAGCTCCTCGGCCGTCGGGTCGCCCTTCACGACCCGGAGCACCGGCGTGCGCTCCGGGGTCTCGGTGGCCTCGTTCTCCTGGCTCACAGCGGGATGTTCCCGTGCTTCTTGGGCGGCAGCGTCTCGCGCTTCGTGGCCAGCAGGCGCAGCGCCTTGGAGACCTCGGCGCGGGTCTGGCTGGGCTTGATGACGCCGTCGATGTACCCGCGCTCGGCCGCCACGTAGGGGTTGCAGAGCGTGTCCTCGTACTCGGTCATCAGCTCGGCGCGCAGGGCCTCGGGATCCTCGGCGGCGGCGATGTCGCGGCGGTAGAGGATGTTGACCGCGCCGGAAGCGCCGACCACGGCGATCTGGCCGGTGGGCCACGACAGGTTGATGTCGGCACCGAGGTGCTTGGAGCCCATGACGTCGTACGCGCCGCCGTACGCCTTGCGCGTGATGATCGTGACGAGCGGGACGGTGGCCTCGGCGTAGGCGTAGATCAGCTTGGCGCCGCGGCGGATGATGCCGTTCCACTCCTGGTCGGTGCCGGGCAGGAAGCCGGGCACGTCCACGAAGGTCAGCACCGGGATGTTGAACGCGTCGCACGTGCGCACGAAGCGCGCGGCCTTCTCGGAGGCGTCGATGTCCAGGCAGCCGGCGAACTGCATCGGCTGGTTGGCCACGACGCCGACGCTCTTGCCCTCGACCCGGCCGAAGCCGATGACGATGTTCGGCGCGAAGAGCGCCTGCACCTCGAGGAAGTCCTGGTCGTCCAGCACGGTCTCGATGACGGTGCGGATGTCGTAGGGCTGGTTCGCCGAGTCGGGGATGAGGGTGTCGAGCGCGAGGTCGAGGTCGGACGGCTCGAGGTCGACGACCTCTCCGAACGCCTCGGGCTCCTCCATGTTGTTCTGCGGCAGGTAGGAGATCAGCGCCTTGACGTACTCGAGCGCGTCGTCCTCGTCGGAGGCCAGGTAGTGGGAGTTGCCGCTCTTGGTGTTGTGCGTGCGACCGCCACCGAGCTCCTCCATCGTGACGTCCTCGCCGGTGACCGTCTTGATGATGTCCGGTCCGGTGATGAACATGCCCGAGGTGCCGTCGACCATGACCGTGAAGTCGGTGACCGCGGGGGAGTAGACGTGGCCGCCGGCGCAGTTGCCCATGATGAGGCTGATCTGCGGGATGACGCCCGAGGCGTGCACGTTGCGGCGGAAGATCTCGCCGTACAGGCCGAGCGAGACGACGCCCTCCTGGATGCGGGCGCCCGCGCCCTCGTTGATGCCGATGATGGGGCAGCCGGACTTGATCGCCAGGTCCATGACCTTGGTGATCTTCTCGCCGTAGACCTCGCCGAGGCTGCCGCCGAAGATGCTGAAGTCCTGGCTGAAGACGCACACCTGGCGGCCGTCGATCGTGCCGTAGCCGGTGATCACGCCGTCGCCGAGGGGCCGGTTCTTGTCGAGGCCGAACGAGGTGGCGCGGTGGCGTGCGAGCGCGTCGAGCTCGACGAACGAGCCCTCGTCGAGCAGCAGCTCGATCCGCTCGCGGGCGCTCTTGCGATCGCGAGCGTGCTGCTTCTCGGCGGCACGGTCGGCCACCTCGACGGTCGCCTCGTGATGGCGCCGCTCGTAGTCAGCGAGCTTTCCGGCGGTGGTGTGGAGCTCGGGGTGCTCCTCCAGCGGGGTGTCGGGCAGGGCGTCGGTCATGGCGAACACCCTAACCGGGGCCGATTCGGGCCTCGCATCAAGGCAGGTGCGCCAGGCCCTGTCGCCGCGGGCGGAGCGGTGCCATGCTCGAAGGATGAGTCTCGATCCGACGGTGACGAATCCCGCGCACTACCGAGTGATCCTGGAGAACGAGAAGGTCCGTGTGCTGGAGTACACGGACGTCCCGGGCGACGAGACCACGCCCCACGAGCACCCCGACAGCGTCATGTACACCCTCAACTCCTTCAAGCGGCGCCTCATGTCCGGGGACTTCCAGATGGACGTCGAGCTCGAGGCGAACACGGTGATGTGGCTGCCCGCGCAGCAGCACCACGCCAAGAACATCGGCGAGACGCCCACGCACGTGCTGTTCGTCGAGCTCAAGGAGCCCGGCGCGGACCCCGCGATCGCCGCCGGGGTCGTGGAGGGCGTGTTCGGGCCGCAGTAGCGCTGGAGTCGCATCCGGCCGCGCTGTGCCAAGGTGGGCGCGTGCAGTCATCCCGCCTCGCCCCGCTCGACCGTGATCGCCTGCGGGCGGAGGCCGACGGGTTCGACGTCCACGTCACCGACGAGACCGCCAGCACCAACGCCGACCTCGCGCAGGCGGCCCACGCGGGTGCGCCGGAGTGGACCGTCCACACCACCGACCACCAGGCCGCGGGCCGGGGCCGGCTCGACCGCACCTTCACGATGCCCCGGTACACCGGCATCGCGGTCTCGCTGCTCGTGCGGCCCGTCGAGGTGCCGCCCACCCGCTGGCCGTGGCTGCCGCTCGTCGCGGGACTGGCCGTGGTCGGCACGGTGCGCGACCTCGGCGTCGAGGCCGCCCTCAAGTGGCCCAACGACGTCCTCGTGGGCGACCGCCGCAAGCTCTGCGGGATCCTCGTCGAGCGCGTCGAGACCCCGACCGGAGCGGCCGCGATCATCGGGATCGGGCTGAACGTCGCGCTCTCGGCCGAGGACCTGCCGGTGGAGCGGGCGACCTCCCTGCTGCTCGAGGGCGCGAGCACGACCGACCGGAACGAGGTCCTCGTCGCCCTGCTGCACCGGCTGCGCGAGCGGCTCGAGATGTGGCGCGACCCGGCGGGCGCCGAGCAGCTCACCGCCGACTACCTCGCGACCTGCTCGACGATCGGGCGGCAGGTCCGGATCGAGCGGGCCGACGGCAGCGACGTGGTGGGCGAGGCGACCGGGATCGACCCGTCGGGGTGCCTCGTCGTCGACGGGGTGCCGTGGTCGGCCGGCGACGTGACGCACCTGCGCCCGGTGTGACCCGTGCCGAGGGCGCGGCGTGGGATCATGGCCGCATGCTGTCCGAGAAGCTCCTGCTCGACGACGAGACGGTCGAGGCCGAGACCCGCACGCACCTCAAGGTGCTCATCGTGCCCTTCCTCATCGGCCTGGCCATCATGCTCGTCGGCGGGTACTTCGCCGGGGCGGTCGGCGACTCCGGTGGCGGCACCCCGCGCCTGGCCGGGATCGTCGTGCTGGCAGTGCTGTTCGTCTGGGGCACGCTGCTGCCGTTCCTGCGCTGGCTGACCTGGACGTACACCCTCACGAACCGGCGGCTGATCGAGCAGAAGGGCATCCTGACGCGCAGCGGCCGGATCATCCCCCTCGCGCGGATCAACGACGTGGCCTACGAGAAGGGCGTCATCGATCGCGTGCTGCGCTGCGGCACGCTGATCATCCACGACGCCAGCCAGCAGGAGGGCCTGCACCTGCACGACATCCCCCACATCGAGGACTTCCACCGCCGCATCTCGCGGCTCGTGCTGGAGTCCCACGCACCCGAGGCGCGCCGCGATGAGCAGTCCTGACGACCAGCAGCTGGTCGACGTCATCCTGGCGGAGCAGCTGCACTACACGAACGACGAGACCGCCGAGCGCGGCGGCCTCACGCCTGAGCAGGCCGCCCGTCTGTGGCGGAACCTGGGCTTCCCCGATCCGGGCTCGGAGATGGCGTTCGGCGATGCCGACGTCAGCGCGGTGGCCATCGTCGCCACCGCGATGGAGCACCAGATCCTCGACGAGGAGACGGTCTTCCGGCTCACCCGTGCGCTCGGGCAGACCATGTCCCGACTGGCCGACTGGCAGGTCACGATCCTGGTCGACCAGCTGGAGGCCGACATCGTGCGCGGCAAGTCCGACAGTCGCGCCGACGCGGCGCTCGAGCTGGCGCAGAGCTCGGTGCCGGGCTTCGAGCGGCTCATGGTGCACGTCTGGCGACGCCACCTCGCCGCCGCGGCCGCCCGGCTCACCGCCCTCGGCGAGAACGACCAGGCGCTGCTCTCCACCGACATGACCGTGGGCTTCGCCGACATGACGCGCTTCACCGCGCTGTCGAACCGGCTCGACGAGGCCTCCCTGGCGTCGGTGGTGGAGGACTTCGAGACCCGCTGCGGCGACCTCATCACCTCCGCTGGTGCCCGCGTCATCAAGACGCTCGGTGACGCGATGCTGTTCGTGCATCCCGACCCGGTCAAGGCCACGCGCATCTCGCTCGACATCATCACCGCGATCGGCGCGCGGGCGAAGCTGCCCGACGTCCGGGTGGGCCTGGCCACGGGATCGGTGCTGAGCCGCCTGGGCGACGTCTTCGGGCCGCCGGTCAACCTCGCCGCCCGGCTCTCACAGGTGGCCCGAGCCAACCGGGTGCTGGTGGACCAGCAGACGGCCGACGCGCTCGGCGACCACTTCGAGACCCGCGCGCTGCCGCCGCGGCCGATCAAGGGCTTCGGGCATCTCTCGCCCATCACGGTCACCGAGCGCCGCACGTTCCGCTCGCGCTGAGCCCGTGCCGAGCGCCCTCCGACCCCGTGGACGCGGGGTGCGCTCTAGGCTGGCGCCGTGACGCACGAAGCTCCCGGCCGCGACGTCGCCGTGATCGGCGGAGGCCAGCTGGCCCGGATGATGCAACCGCCCGCGATCGCGCTGGGCCTGCGGTTGTGCCTGCTCGCGGAGGGGCCCGACGTCTCCGCGGCCCAGGTGATCGGCGACCACCGCGTCGGATCGCACACCGACCTGGACGACCTCCGCGCGGCGGTGCAGGACGCCCCGGTCGTGACCTTCGACCACGAGCACGTCCCCCCGGAGCACCTCCGGGCGCTCGCGCAGGAGGGCCACCAGTGCCGTCCCGGCCCTGATGCGCTCATCCACGCCCAGGACAAGCTCGTCATGCGCCGGCGCCTCACCGGGCTGGGCGTGCCGTGCCCGCGGTGGGCCGCGGTCGAGCAGCCCGCCGACGTCGAGGCCTTCGGATTCCCCGCCATCGTCAAGACCGCTCGCGGCGGGTATGACGGCAAGGGTGTCTGGAAGGTCGAGTCGGCTGCCGAGCTCGACGAGCCCTTCCGCGCGCCGGGTGAGCTGCTGGTCGAGGAGCTGGTGCCGTTCCGGCGCGAGCTCTCGGCCCAGGTCGCCCGCAGCGCCACCGGCGAGATCGTGGACTACCCGGTGGTCGAGTCGCGTCAGGTCGAAGGGGTCTGCTCCGAGGTGATCGCCCCTGCGCCGAACCTCGACCCGGCGCTCGAGGCCCGGGCGCGCCACATCGCCCGCACGATCGCCGAGGAGCTCGACGTCGTCGGAATGCTCGCGGTCGAGCTGTTCGAGACCGACGACGACCGCGTCCTGGTGAACGAGCTGGCGATGCGCCCGCACAACACGGGGCACTGGTCGATCGACGGCGCGGTGACGAGCCAGTTCGAGAACCACCTGCGCGCCGTCACGGGGCTGCCGCTCGGCTCCACCACGCCGCGGCAGCCGTGGTCCGTCATGGTCAACATCCTCGGCGGCGCAGTGCAGGACCTCGCCGCACAGCGTGAGGTGGCGCTTGCGGCCGAGCCCGACGTGAAGGTCCACCTCTACGGCAAGGCGGTCAAGCCCGGCCGCAAGGTCGGTCACGTCACCGCCGTGGGCGACGAGCTCGAGGACGTGCTGCGCCGGGCCCGGCACAGCGCTGCACTGCTGACGGACGGAGTCCAGGCATGACGAAGCGTGTGGGAATCGTGATGGGGTCCGACTCGGACTGGCCGACGATGGAGGCCGCCGCCACCGCCGTGGCGGAGTTCGGCGTGGAGTACGAGGCCGACGTCGTCTCGGCGCACCGGATGCCTGACGAGATGCTCGACTATGGCCGCACGGCCCACGAGCGCGGGCTCGAGGTCATCATCGCGGGCGCCGGGGGAGCCGCCCACCTGCCCGGCATGCTCGCGGCGGTGACGCCGCTGCCGGTCATCGGCGTCCCCGTCCCGCTGAAGTACCTCGACGGCATGGACTCGCTGCTCTCGATCGTGCAGATGCCCGCAGGTGTCCCCGTGGCCACGGTGGCGATCGGCAACGCGCGCAACGCGGGGCTGCTGGCCATCCGCATCCTCGCGGCCGGCGACCCCGATCTGACCGCGAAGATGGTCGACTTCCAGGCGTCGCTCGCCGACGCCGCACGCGCCAAGGGCGCTGCCGTCCGCGGTCACTGAGGGAGGATTCCGTCCGGGCGGGCGCGTATCGTCCGAGCATGGACATCGTTCTCGTTCCGGGGTTCTGGCTCGATGCCTCCTCGTGGGACGCGGTCACGCCCCCGCTCGTCGAAGCGGGCCACCGCGTCCATCCGCTCACGCTTCCGGGGCTCGATTCCCGGGACGCGCCTCGCGCCGGCATCGGCCTGCGCGACCACATCGACTTCGTCGCCGCGCAGGTCGACGCGCTCGACGGCGACGTGGTGCTCGTCGGGCACTCCGGTGGTGGCGCGGTGATCCACGGGGTGGCCGACGTCCGCCCCGACCGGCTCGCACGGAACGTCTACGTCGACTCCGGTCCGCCGGCCGAGGGCCAGGCCATCAACGAGGAGCTCCCCGCCGACGGCGACGACATCCCGCTGCCGCCGTGGGACGAGTTCATGGAGATGGACCTGGTCGACCTCGACGAGCACCTCCGTGCCGACTTCATCGCTCGCGCGATCCCGCAGCCGAAGGCCGTCGCCACCGAGGGCATCACCCTCGGCGACGACCGGCGTCTCGACGTGCCGGCCACGATCATCTGCTGCGAGTTCCCCTCCCAGGTGCTGCGCGACGCGATCGAGGCCGGGGAGCCGTGGGTCAGCGAGCTGGCCCGGGTGCGCCAGGTCGAGTACGTCGACCTGCCCACGGGCCACTGGCCGCAGTTCACCAGGCCCGTCGAGCTCAGCCGGCTCATCGTGGAGGCGCTGGAACGGCACTGACTTCCCCCGTCCCGGGGCATCCGGAGGCCCGGCGTAAGATGCGCGGAGTTCCTACCTTTTCCATGTCCGGGAGTTGAGCGTGTCCGATTTCTTCGCGTTGTCCGAGGAGCACCAGGCGATTCGCGAGGCGGTGCGCGCCGTGGCCGAGGCGAAGATCGCCCCCCACGCTGCCGACGTCGACGAGGCGCCGCGCTTCCCGAGCGAGGCCAACGCGGCGCTCATCGCGGCGGACTTCCACGCCCCGCACGTGCCCGAGCAGTACGGCGGCGCCGGCGCCGACGCGCTGGCCACCGTCCTCGTGATCGAGGAGGTCGCCCGCGTGTGCGTCTCCAGCTCGCTGATCCCCGCGGTCAACAAGCTGGGCTCGCTGCCGGTGCAGATCGGCGGCAACGAGGAGATCAAGGCCAAGTACCTGGGCAAGCTCGCGCGGGGCGAGGGCCTCTTCAGCTACTGCCTGTCCGAGCCGGAGGCCGGCTCCGACGCGGCCAACCAGAAGACCACCGCGAAGCGCGATGGCGACGACTGGATCATCAACGGCACGAAGCGCTGGATCACGAACGCGGGCGAGTCCGAGTACTACACCGTCCTGACGCAGACCGATCCGTCGAAGCGCACGAAGGGCATCACCGCGTTCGTCGTGGAGAAGTCCGACGAGGGCGTCTCGTTCGGCGCTCCGGAGAAGAAGCTCGGCATCAAGGGCTCGCCCACGCGTGAGGTCTACTTCGACAACGTGCGGATCCCCGGCGACCGGATCATCGGCGAGGTCGGCGAGGGCTTCTCCATCGCGATGAAGACCCTCGACCACACCCGCGTGACGATCGCCGCGCAGGCGGTCGGCGTCGCGCAGGGCGCACTCGACTACGCGCTGGGATACGTCCAGGAGCGCAAGCAGTTCGGCACGCCGATCGCCGACTTCCAGGGCCTGCAGTTCATGATCGCCGACATGGGCATGAAGATCGAGGCCGCGCGCCAGCTCACGTACGCGGCCGCGGGTCGCTCCGAGCGCGGCGACAAGGACCTCACGTTCTTCGGTGCGGCTGCGAAGGCCTTCGCCTCCGACACCGCGATGCAGGTGACGACCGATGCCGTCCAGCTGCTCGGTGGCTACGGGTTCACCCGCGACTACCCGGTCGAGCGGATGATGCGCGACGCGAAGATCACCCAGATCTACGAGGGCACGAACCAGGTGCAGCGCATCGTGATGGCGCGTCAGCTGCTGGCCGGGATCCAGTCCACGCTCTGACCCACTCCTGTGGATCAGGGTGATCCCCGGGTCGCCTAGGGGTGTTCCTACCGGGAGTGGTTTGAGAGTCTGGGTCAATGGCCCTCTCGCGGCACTCCGAGGCCGTCGTGCGACTGCGCGGCTGGTGTCTCACGGCAGCCTTCGAGCTGGTCCTGCTCGCGGCGGTGTACCTGCTCTACCGCACGGGCCGGCTGCTGTCGATGGACGCCGAGGCGACCGCGCTGGCGAACGCCCACGCGGTGAACGGGGTGGAGCGCGCGCTGCGGCTGCCGAGCGAGGCGATGATCCAGGACCTCGTGCCGACGGTGGACCTGCTGCAGCTGGCCAACACGTACTACGTCGCGGTGCACTTCCCCGTGACGGTGGCGTTCCTCGTCTGGGGCTTCCTGCGCCGGCCGCAGGTCGAGTACCGCTGGGCGCGCAACCTGATCATCCTGCAGACCGCGGTGGCCGTCGTGCTGCACATCGCCTTCCCGCTGGCGCCCCCGCGGATGTTCCCCGCGCTGGGCTATACCGACACGATGACGGTCTACGGCCCGTCGGCCTACGACGGCGCGAGCGGCGCGGTGGCGAACCAGTTCGCGGCGATGCCGAGTCTCCACGTCGGGTGGGCCGTGCTGATCGCCGTGGTCGTGGCGCGCACGGCCGGCGGTCCGGTGCGCCAGCTGGCGATCTGGCACGCCGTGATCACGATCGTGGTGGTGACGGTCACCGCGAACCACTGGTTCATGGACGGCATCATCGCCGGCGTGATCCTGCTCGCGGCCCTGCGCCTCTTCCCCGAGCCCGGGGTGTCGCGCGTGCCCTGGCTGCAGCGCGTGACCTGAGCTCGTCCTGTCCCCACCCCCTGTGGATCGGTGCTTGACTCGGCCCATGAAGCACAATACGTTATGCTTCGATCGTTCATCCGGGCTTGCCCATCATCGAATCGGGGGATTCATGCACATCGTCAGTCGGACCTTCGCGGTCCTGGCCACCGCGGCCGCTCTCACACTCTCGGCCCTGCCACCGACACAGGCCGGTGAGCGCGCGACCGTGGAGGATCGCCTCGGCCGGATCGCCCTGGTGGAGGACGCCGTCCCGCTCGCCGAGTCGCCCACGGGGGCGGTGAAGCGCGGCCGGGTGCCGATCGAGACGGCGGGTGGCGCCTCCCTCGCGCTCCAGTTGCCGGCCGCCGGCCCGGCGACCCGGGTCGACGGCCGCTACCACCTGTCCGCAGCGGGTGGGGCGAGCCTCGCGGTCGCGCCCACGGCCACCGGCACGCAGGTGCTGATCGGGATCGACTCGGCCGCAGCCCCGGCGACCTACGACTTCGGGCTCCGCGGCGACGTCTCCCCGCGGCCGGCGCCCGATGGCGGGATCGATCTCGTCGGCCCGGACGGGGCTGTCGTGGCGCAGGTCGAGCGACCGTGGGCCGTCGACGCGGAGGGCCGCCACGTCCCCACGCGCTACGAGCTGCGCGGCAGCACCGTCCGGCAGGTCGTCGACCACCGCACCCGCGACGTCGCCTATCCCGTCGTCGCCGACCCGAAGATCTTCGCGTGTGATGCGTACACGTCCCTGTGCGTGAAGTTCTCGAAGAAGGAGACGAAGTCGGTCGCCGCCAAGTTCAAGAAGGCGAACGCGTCCGCGCGGGCGCTGGCGGCGTTCATCTGCGCCAAGATCCCGCATCCCTTGATCGCCATCGGGTGCGCCGCCACGGTCCTGGCCGCCCTGCCGTCCCTGCGCAAGACGTTCCTCTCGGCGTCGAGCAAGGGGCAGTGTGTGGAACTGCATTTCCGGGTGCCGTCGGGCCTACTGTGGAAGTGGAAGAAGGAGAAGTGCTGATGAGGACTCCGGTCGCGCTGGTCTTCGCCCTCGGTCTCTACTGGATGGGTCTCAACCAAGGAGCCGAGTCCCCGGACTCGAATGTCTGGGACTTCGTCACCGTTGCCGTCGTGCTGGTGGTCGCGGCCATCGCCTGGGAGGTCGTCGCGCGCGTCGTGCGGGCTCGGCGCGAGCCCGCGCCACCACGCGCATGAGCCCCACGGCGACGACGGTTGCCCGGGAGGTCATGTCGGGTGTCCTCTGCGGCGCGGCCGTCCTCCTCGCTGGATGGTTGATGGAGGGCCAGGCGAACTGGGGTTACGCCGTGGCGGTCGCGGTGGGGATCACTCTGGTGAGCCTGGCGGTCAGGGCTCGGCAAGGGATGCGAGCGCGACGAGCCGACGCTCCATGAGCGGGGCGCCTCGTGGGCGGGACGGTGTCGGGAGTTGGCACCGGACCGCCCGCGGGGTGGTCCCCTCGAACGGGCCCGCGGGCGCGGCTCACGCCCGTACGATGACGGCGTGATTCGTCGATTCGGTTCGGTCCTCGCCGGCGCCGCCCTGCTCCTGTCGGTCGCGGCGTGCACGAGCGAGGAGGAGCCGCTCGCGGCGCCGGCCGACGCGGCGTTCTACACCCCGCCCACCGACCTCTCGACGTACACGCACGGCGACCTCATCTGGTCGCGCGAGCTCGACGGCGCCATGGGACTCGAGCAGGCCGACGTCCAGCTCGTCCTCTACGCCCAGCAAGGGGTGAAGGGCGACACCGTGGCGACCTCAGGATTCGTCGCGATCCCCGATGGCCCGGCCCCGAAGGGCGGCTGGCCTGTCGTCACCTGGGCCCACGGCACCACCGGCATCGCCGACCAGTGCGCCCCCACGCGAGCCGATGCGTCCATCGCCGACCCCGCCGCGATCGGCACCTCGACCACCCGGCTCCAGCGCTGGATCGACACCGGCCACGTGGTCGTGGCCACCGACTACGAAGGACTCGGCACTCCCGGCGACCACCCGTACCTGATCGGCGCCTCGCAGGGCCGCGCCGTGCTCGACATCGTGCGCGCCGCCCGTCAGCTGGACCCCGACGTCAGCGAGCGCGTCATGACGGCCGGTCACTCGCAGGGAGGACACGCGGCGCTGTGGGCCAGCTCGATGGCGCCGCACTACGCCCGCGAGCTCGACGTGGTGGGCACGCTGGCCTTCGCGCCTCCGTCCCACATGTCGCTGGCTGCGGAGGTCGGCCTGTCGGGCGAGGTCGACGTGCCGGCCGCGCTCGTCGCGATGATCCTGCGCGGGCTGGAGGTGGCGTACCCCGGACAGATCCCGATCGGCGAGCTGCTGAACGAGAAGGGCGTCGCCCTCTATCCCCGCGTGAGCGAGGACTGCCTGGTCGACCTGCTCGCCGAGGACCGGTTCGGCGTGGCGCCGATGACGCGGTTCGCGGCCAGGAACGCCGACGCGGACCTCATCCGGGGTCAGCTCGACGCGAACGACCCGAGCTTCCCCGAGATCCGCGGGCCCATCCTGGTCGTGCAGGGCACGGCCGACAGCGTGGTGCCCCAGGTCCTCACCGACTCGCTGGCCAAGGCCTACCGCGCGCGGGGGCTCGACCTGACCTACCGGAGGTACCGCGGAGCCGAGCACACCGACGTGATCGACCGCTCCGCCAAGCACGTCGCCGCGTTCACCGAGTCGGCGTTCGCGGGCTGAGCCTCAGCTGCGCAGGCCGTCCTTGGTGCACAGGTCGCCGAGCTCGTCGGTGGTGCCGTTCTTGAGGTGACCGAAGTACTCCACGGCGCGCTCGCGGTCCCACTGCACCGACATGTCCGCGATGGGCACGGTGCAACTGCGTCCGTCGCCGCCCATGGCCTTGCCGAGCTTCCACGCGAAGCGCGCGAACGAGAACATCGACACGTCGTCGCCCACGGCGATCGACTCGGCCGTGGTGGTGGCCACCCGGGCGAACTTCCAGGGGTTCAGCACGGTGGCGGGCGACAGCGCTGCGTCGCCGATCGCGCCGATCACCTCACGCTGGTTCTGGCCGCGGGCGATGTCACCGCTCGCGAACGCCTTGCGGGAGCGTGAGTACGCCAGGGCGGTCTTGCCGTCGACCTCCTGGCAGCCCTCCTTGATGTCGAGCTTCGCGTCCTTGTCCTTGATGTCGTCCTTCGGGCAGACCTCGATGCCGCCGAGGGCATCGACGACGTCCTCGAGGCCCGTGAAGCCGATCTCGGTGTATCCGTCGACCCGCAGGCCGGTCTCGCTCTCGATCGTCTCGACGAGCAGCGGCGGACCGCCGAAGGCGTACGCGGCATTGATCTTGGTGCGCCCGTGACCGGGGATGTCCACGATCGAGTCGCGGGGGATCGAGGTCAGCACGGACGGACCGCCGCCGCCGTAGGTCAGCAGCAGGATCGTGTCGGTGCGGCCGCGGGACTTGTCCTTGGGGCGCTTGTCGGTGCCGGCCAGCAGCCATGTGGTGGCCTCGTCCTGGGGACGCTCGCCGTCGGGGGTGGCGTCGACCTTCGTGACCTTCGACCATGCGACCAGCGGGACGATCACCAGGAAGGCGATCCACGCGACGAGGATCAGCCACACCAGGCGCAGGCGACCCCGGGGCTTGCGCTCCTTCGGGGGCTTGGTCCCACGCTTCCCCGAGCCGGGCGGGGGCAGGTTCGGCGGGGGCACCGCGGAGCCCGAGGCCGGCGGGCGCGGCGAGGGTCGACCGGACTCGTCCTGGTAGAGCCAGTCGTATCCGTCCGGATCCTTGGGACCTGAGGGGGGCATGGGGTGAAGGTACCGCGTGGCGCCACGTGGCGATTCCCTCGGCCGGACATCGGCGCGTCCTCCCGGCGATCGCCCGAGCGCGCTTGATACTGAGGAAACCTACGGACTCTTCCCCACCGTGAGGACACCGATGCACCACGACCGCACGAGCGCCCTGGGCGGCACCTACGCCGACCCGGCGAGCGCCACCGCCCGGATCCGATTCCGGCGCGCCTTGACCCTCGCCGCGATGACCCTGGTGATGCCCGGCTCCGCCCAGCTCGTCCAGGGCAACAAGCGCGTCGGCCGGATCGCGATCCGGATCTGGCTCGCGGTGCTCGCCGTCCTCGTCATCGGTGTCGTCCTCGCCCTGATGGACCGCCAGTTCGTCTTCGCGCTGGCCACCAACGGCGCGCTGTTGAGCCTGGGTCGCTGGGTGCTCGTGGCCCTCGCGATCGGCTGGGTCGCGCTGATCGTCGACGCGTGGCGACTGGGTCGCCCCCGCGAGCTCGCGCGCCAGCACCTGGCGATCTCGACGGCCTTCCACGCCGCCCTGGTCGTCGGCACGGCGGCCGTCCTGTTCTTCGCGTCGCACACCGTCTCGGTCATGAACGGCTTCACCGACACGGTCTTCGCCTCCAACACCGTGTCCAAGCCGCACGACGGCCGCTACAACGTGCTGCTCATGGGCACCGACTCGGGCAAGGACCGCTCGGGGATGCGCCCCGACTCGATCAACGTGGCCAGCATCGACGCCGAGACCGGGAAGGCCGTGCTCATCGGCCTGCCGCGCAACCTCGAGAACGTCCCCTTCCCGAAGGGCTCGCCGATGCGCCAGCAGTTCCCGGGCGGGTTCGACTGCGACGGCTGCTACCTCAACGCCGTGAACACGTGGGCCAACGACCACGCGGACCTGTTCGAGTCGAAGGAGCCGGGCATCGACGCCACGATGGGCGCCGTCGAGGCGATCACGGGGCTGAAGCTGAACTACTACGCGCTGGTGAACATGAAGGGCTTCTCCAAGCTCATCGACGCGGTCGGCGGCGTGGAGGTCAACGTGCGCGAGCGCACGGCCATCGGCGGCATCGGCTCGCCGATCCGCGGGTACATCGAGGCCGGCGAGCAGAAGCTGTCGGGCGACAAGGCCCTCTGGTACGCCCGCTCGCGCGTCGAGAACGACGACTGGTCGCGCATGGGCCGCCAGAAGTGCGTCATGAACGCGATGGTGCGCCAGCTCAACCCGCAGAAGGTCATCACCAACATGCAGGACATCGCCACCTCGAGCTCGGCGATGCTGCACACGAGCATCCCGCGCCAGGACCTCAGCGTCTTCATGGACCTCGCGCTGAAGACGAAGTCCCAGCCGATCTCGTCGGTCTCGCTCGTCCCGCCGGTGATCTACACGGGCAACCCGGACTACGACAAGGTCCGCCGCCTCGTCTCGGACGCGGTGGGCAGCTCCGAGGCCCGCGAGGAGGTCCAGAAGTCGGCCCTCGTCACAGCGAAACTGCCCCTCATCGAGGTCGGCGGCGAGGCGACGAAGAAGGACCCGCGCAAGGCGAACCGCAGTGCCGACCTGAACGAGAGCTGCTGACCCGGCCCCACGATGTCCCGTCGTTGGGAACCGGAGGGTTTAATGGGGCGTCGGTCGCACGCAGGCGATCGGTCGGCAGGAGAGGGAACGGCGTGAGCGCTCTGGGAACACGACCCACCCGGGTCGCGCAACGGGGTGGGCTGCGCCGTGCGCTGCTGCTGATCCTGGGCACCGTGGTGTGGCCGGGCATCGCCCAGTTCCTCGCCGGCGCCCGGCGCCTGGGCGCGGTCGTCATGATCCTGTGGGTCGCCGCGATCACCGCCGCGCTCGTGGTGTGGTTCCGGTTCCGCCCCGACCGCGCGCAGGTCATCGACTGGCTCACCGACCCTTCGGTCCTGCAGGTCGCCCGCGTCGCCGGCCTCGTCCTGGCGATCGTGTGGATGTTCCTGTTCGTCGACGCGTGGCGCCTCGCGCTCGTGCGCAGCCTCGGCTGGTGGCGCCTCGGCGTGATCTCGATCATCAACGTCACGATCGTCGCCCTGGTCACCTCGACCACGTATCTGGGCTGGAACACCGTGACCGCGTCGAAGGACGTCGTCGAGCAGGTCTTCCACGAGACCGAGGTCAAGTCGCCCCTCCAGGGCCGCTACAACATCCTTTTGCTCGGAGCCGACTCCGGCGACGACCGCACCGGCCTGCGCCCCGACTCGATCAACCTCGTGAGCATCGACGCCGAGACCGGCGTGCCCGTGATGGTGTCGCTGCCGCGCAACCTGCAGAACGTGCCGTTCCCCGAGGACTCCCCGATGCGCACGCTCTACCCGTACGGCTACAACTGCGGATCCGAGTGCCTGCTGAACGCCGTGCACACGGCCGCGTCGGGCCGTCCGGACCTCTACCCCAAGAGCAAGGACCCGGGCCTGGACGCCACGCTCGAGGCCGTCGAGGGCGTCACGGGCCTCAAGGTCAACTACCACGTGCTCGTGAACATGAAAGGCTTCTCCAGCCTCGTCGACGCCACCGGCGGCGTGACGATGGACATCAAGGAGCCCATCGCGATGTTCGGCAAGGACGACGCCTGGAAGCAGGTGTACATCCAGCCCGGCAAGCAGAAGCTCAACGGCAAGGAGGCGCTCTGGTACGGCCGCAGCCGGGTGCAGTCCGACGACTACACGCGCATGGGCCGCCAGAAGTGCCTCATGCAGGCGATGCTCGAGCAGCTGAGCCCCGAGCAGGTCGTGCTCAACGCGGGCAAGATCGCCACGAGCTCGGCGCAGATGCTCAGCACTGACATCCCCGCCTCGGAGCTGGGTGCCTTCGGCGACCTGGCCCTCAAGGCCAAGGACCGCCAGATCGCCACCCTCTCGGTCGTGCCGCCCGAGTACTCCACCGTCACGCCGAACTTCGAGCAGATCCGCGCCGACGTGGCGAAGCTGGTGGCCAAGAGCGAGCGCCAGCAGAAGAAGCAGGCCAAGCAGTCGGCGCCCACGACGGCCACGCCGACCACCGAGGCCACGACCGAGGCTCCGACCACCGAGCCGACCACGAAGTCGCCGACCGAGGCCAACAACACCGAGGACCTCGCCGCGTCCTGCTGACCGCGGTGAGTGGGCGCGGGGTCAGTGCGTCAGCGGGTCTCTTCGTAGGCGGCGATGACCTCGTCGGGGTCGCCGTCCATCATGAGCTCGCCCTTCTCGATCCAGATCACGCGGTTGCACGTGTCGCGGATCGACTGCATCGAGTGGCTCACCAGGAACACGGTGCCCGCGTTGTCGCGGATCTCGCGGATGCGCTGCTCGCTGCGCTTGCGGAACTTCCGGTCGCCCACGGCCAGCGCCTCGTCGACGATGAGGATCTCGTGGTTGCGGATCGTGGCGATCGCGAACTTCAGGCGGGCGGTCATGCCCGAGGAGTACGTGCGCATGGGCAGGTCGATGAACGGCCGGATGCCGGCGAAGTCGACGATCTCCTCGTAGCGCTCCTCGATCTCGGCCTTGGAGAAGCCGAGGGCCAGGCCGCCCAGGATGACGTTGCGCTGGCCCGACAGGGGCTTGATGAGGGCTGCGCCCACGCCGAGCATGCTGGGGCGCGAGCTGGCGTAGATGGCGCCGCGCGTGGCGGGGGTCAGTCCGGTGATGGCGCGCATCAGGGTGGACTTGCCCGAGCCGTTGGAGCCGATCACGCCGATGCTGTCGTTCTCGTACGCGGTGAACGAGATGCCCTTGAGGGCATGCACGGTGCGGGTGCGCTTGGCGCGGCGCAGCAGCCCGCCGCGGTCGGCCTCGGTGGCGCGCTTGCCGGTGGCGAAGACGCGGTACTCCACGTGCAGGTCCTGAACGACGACGACGGGACGACGCTCCTCGGCCGTGCCGGAGGTCTCGGGGGACTCAGTCGACGCGACCATAGCGCTCCTCCGCAGCCCAGAAGAAGACCGTGCCGATCACGAGCAGGCCGATCGACCAGACGGCGATGATGGGCCAGAACTGCATCCGCACGTCGTACAGCGGGTCCGAGTCCAGCAGCAGCTCGCGCGAGAGGCTCAGGAAGGCGTAGACCGGCTGGAACTCGATGACCTGCAGCAGCCGGGGGTTGCCCTCGAAGCGGATGTCGAAGCTGAAGAAGATGCCGGTCGTGTAGAAGAAGAACCGCGTGATGAACGGCAGCAGGTTCCCCAGGTCCGGCAGGTGCACGGTGAGCCGCGCGGTGATGAGGGCGACGCCGAGGCAGAACAGGAAGTACAGGGCGGTCAGCGGCAGCATCAGCAGCCAGTTCCACGTGGGCAGGTGACCCATGACGACCAGGAAGATCATCAGCAGCCCGATCGTGGGCACCAGCTGGAGGAACTTCTGCACGACCACGGAGATCGGCAGTGCCATCCGCGGGAAGGCGAGGCTCTGCACGAGGGCCTGGTTCGACGTGATCGACTTCGACCCGCTGCCCATGCAGGCGGAGAAGAACTCGAACATGAACACGCCGATGATCAGGAACGCGACGAAGTCGGGGACCGACTTCGTGCTGGCCATGAGGATGCCGAAGACGATGCCGAACACCGCGGCGTTGAGGATCGGCTTGAGGACGATCCACAGCATGCCCAGGCGCTGGCGCTGGTTCTCGGCCTCGATGCGGAACTTCGCCAGCGAGACGATGAAGTCCTTGCGTTGCGCGACGCCCCGCAGATATTCGGCCAGCGGGGGTCGGCCGCCCACCCGGGTCAGGCCGTGGGCCTGCGGGTCGTCGACCGTTGGGGTCATGCGTGGTTCCTGTCGTGATGTGTCGCGGGCATCAGCGGGCGGCCCGGATGCCCCGTCGAGTCTAGGGCACCGACCATGGCCGTCCGGGTCACCGTCCCTCCTCGCCGAGCCGCGCGTGCTCCTGCGCCGCGATGCGCGCGAGATCGTCGGGGCCGGCGCCGGCAACCATCACCAGCGAGCCGCCTCCCG
Organism: Aeromicrobium choanae; assembly: GCF_900167475.1. Classification (NCBI taxonomy): domain Bacteria; kingdom Bacillati; phylum Actinomycetota; class Actinomycetes; order Propionibacteriales; family Nocardioidaceae; genus Aeromicrobium; species Aeromicrobium choanae. The sequence goes on from NZ_LT796768.1 coordinate 2,235,332, forward strand.
CCAGCGCCGCCGCGAGGTCGGCGGCGTCGTCGGCGACCGGCTGCGGCTCGCGCACGATCCGGTCCGCGAGACCGGGGCCGGAGAGCAGATCGGCATGCGTCGCCGTGCGCCCGCCGAGCTCGAGCGCGAGGTCGTCCGGGGCGGGCGGATCGAGGTCGATGAAGACGTCGGGGCTCGACGGGACGTGGATCGCGACGTCGAGGAAGCCGTCCGGCTCGGCGGGGAACCGGCCGCCGAGGGGACGCAGGGAGGCGGCGAGCCGCACCGGCTCGGTGGCCTCGAGGTCGGGCCCGGCCAGGCCGATGTCGGCGGCGTCGTCGACGACCACCGCGCCGACCCGCCAGGCGCCCAGGATCCACACGTAGCGCAGCCAGTGGCTGGGCAGGCCGATGCGGATCCGCGTGCCGCGCTCGGCGTCGAGCTCGTCGACGAGGAAGTTGGCGACCTTGGCGACCCAGTTGGCCAGGGTCACCCCGCTGAGCTCCACGCGCTCGCCCGTGGCGACGTCGTAGTACGTGACCACGGGGGTGGGGGAGGGGCGAAGTACGGTGGCGAGAGTCGTGGTCACGCCTCGACGCTAGCGCGGCCCCTGGAGCCGCGACACGCCGAGGAATGCCTGACATTTGCTATTCGGCTTGACGTTTGGCAGGCAGACGTCTGTAATTACAGACATGTCATTAGTCGGTTGGATCGAGGGCGACGACCCCGAGCTCATGTGGCAGGAGCGCGCGCTGTGCGCTCAGACCGACCCCGAGTCGTTCTTCCCCGAGAAGGGCGGCTCCACGCGGGAGGCCAAGCGTGTGTGCCTGAGCTGCGACGTCAGGGGTGAGTGCCTGGAGTACGCACTCGCTCACGACGAGCGCTTCGGCATCTGGGGTGGACTGTCCGAGCGAGAGCGTCGCAAGCTCAAGAAGCGCGCCTGATCGAGAGCGCCAGTTCGACACCTGACGGTTCGTCGCAACCGCCTAGGGTGGCGATCATGCACGACGACGAGCCCCTGGACGAGCCGGTCGCGGCGTGGCGTTCGCGCCCCCCGACCGTCGTCGCCGTCCTCGTCGCCCACCGCGGATCGCGGTGGCTGCCCCAGACCCTGGCCTCGCTCGACCGGCTCCACCACCGGCCCGACCACCTCGTCCTGGTCCATGACGACAGCGACCCCGCCACCCGCGATCTACTGACCGGCCACGCCGGTGCCAGCCGGATCGTGCAGGCACCGCCCGGGCGCGGGTTCGGCGGCCAGGTCGCCGCGGCGCTCGAGGCCGAGACCGAGGCCTACGACTGGATCTGGCTGCTGCACGACGACCAGATCTGCGATCCCGACGCCCTCTCCGGACTCCTCGACGAGGCCACCGCCTCTGACGACATCGGCATCGTCGGCCCCAAGGTGCGGGAGTGGCCCTCGCTGAAGCGCCTGCTCGAGGTGGGCCTCACCGTCACCGGCACCGGCCAGCGCGAGACCATGCTCGAGTCCGGCGAGCCCGACGCCGGGCAGCACGACCGCCCGCGCGACGTCCTCGCGGTGGGCTCGGCGGGCATGCTCGTGCGGCGCGACGTCTGGGAGCGCCTGGGCGGCACCGACCCACGGCTCCCGCTGTTCTTCGACGACATCGACTTCGGCTGGCGCGCCAATCGCGCCGGCTACCGCGTGCGCACCGCGCCGCGATCGATCGTGTTCCACGCCGAGGCCAGCAGCAACAAGCGGCGCGTCCGGCGCAAGGGCGTCCGCGAGCACGCGGGCGAGCGCCGCGCCGCCGCACTGCACACGATGCTGGCCAACAGCGACCCGCTGCGGTTCCTGCCCATGAGCATCCGCCTGTTCGTCGGCTCGCTGCTGAGGTTCCTCGGCTTCATCGTCGGCAAGGACCTGCGGTCGGCGCGCGGCGAGATCATGGCGATGGTCACGGTGTTCGCCAACCCGGGCCCCATGATCGCCGCCCGCCGCCGCCGCAAGCCGCTGGTCCGGCGCTCCAACCGCGAGCTCGGCGACCTCTTCGCCCCCTTCTGGATGCCCTACCAGCACGGCCTCGACCTCGCCGCGTCCACGATGCAGGCGGTCGTGCGGCCCGAGTCGGTCGAGTCGCTCGGGCTGCGCACGATCGGCGTCCCGGAGGACGACGAGGAGGACCCGGTCGTCGTCGACCAGCCGCCGTGGTGGCGCCGCCGGCCGTGGCTGACCTGGGTCATCGTGCTGCTCGCCGGCTCGCTCGTCGCCGCCCGCTCGGTTGCGGCCGGTCAGCTGTTCAGCCCGGTCCTGCCCGCCTCACCGGACTCCGTCGAGGCGTGGTGGGGGCTGCTGTTCGAGCGGTCGCACGCGGTCGGTCTCGGCAGTGCCGACGTCGCCCCCGCCTACGTGGTGCCGCTCGCGGCGGTCGGTCTGCTCGCGTGGTTCGCCCCCGGGGCGATCCCGTGGATCCTCACCGTCCTGGCGGTGCCGTTCGCGGCCCTGACGGCCCATCGGTTCGGCCGCCTCGTCAGCGACGACCGCGGGGTGCGGATGGCCTGGGCCGTCTCGTACGGCCTCGTCGTCGCCGTCACCGGCGCCGTCTCCGGCGGCCGTCTCGGCACGGTGATCGTGCTCGTGGTGGCGCCGCTCTTCGCCAACGTCCTGCTGCGGCTCGTGCTCGAGCCCACCTGGACCCGGGCGGTGCTCGTCGGGCTGTGGATCGCGCTCGTGGCCGCGTTCGCGCCCGTCGCGTGGGCGCTCGGGATCGTGGCGCTCGTGGTCAGCGCCCTGCTCGTGCGTCCCGCCGCGCGGTACCTCGCGCTCAGCGCCGTCGTGGGCACGGCGCTGCTCGGACCGTGGCTCCTCGACCGCGTCCTCTCCGGGCGCATCTGGTGGGAGGCCGGCAATCCCGTCGACGCACCCGCCTCCGCGTGGGACGTCGTCACCGGAACGGGCGGCGGCCCCGGTGCCGCGCCGTGGTGGATCGCGGTGCCCCTGCTCGTGCTCGCCGTCGCCGCACTCGTGCCCGAGGCCACCCGTCGTTCGGTCACCGGCGCCTGGATCGTCGCGGTCGTCGGCCTGGCCGCCGGACTGCTCGCGTCCGTCTCGACCTACGTGCCCTTCCCCGGCGCGCCCGCCGTGCGGGCGTGGGCCGGGCTGGGGGCGGGGCTGTGGCTGGGCGGCCTGCTCACCGCCGTGCTCTTCGCCTGGCCCGTCCTGCGCACCCGGCGGTACCGGCGCTGGCGGCGACCCGCGATCGCGCTGCTCGCGGCATTCCCGATCCTGGCCGGCAGCTGGCTGGTCGTCCGGGGGATCGACGACCCGCTGGAGTCCGGCGACGCTCGGGTCGTGCCCGCCTTCCTGGCGGCCCGGCCCGGCACCACGGTCGTCCTCACCGGCGACTCCGAGTCCGGGATCGTCGCCGACGCCGTCGTCGGCCCGGGCCCGTACCTCGGAGCGGAGGCACTGCGCACCACCGCCGAGCGTGAGCAGCGGTTGCACGACACCGTCGTCTCGCTCGTCACGACGCCCACGCGCGACGACGTCGACGAGCTGGCCCGGCTGGGCGTCGACAGCATCTACGCCCCGGACGTGGACCTGGACCTCGCGCGCCGCATCGACGCCGCGCCCGGCCTGGCCCCGAAGGGCAGCGACTCACCCGACTCGCGGGTCTGGTCGGTGACCTCCGAGGTGGAGGCCGAGCCCGCGCCCGAGGCCGGTCCCGCCCGCCCGTGGCTCTCCGGGCTGTGGGTGCTGGCCTGGCTCGGCGCGTTCATCGGCGCGCTGCCCGTGCGGCGCACCGTGGCCTCCGCGCCCTCGCCCGACGAGGAGGACGACGCATGACCACTCGATTCCCCGTGCGCTTCATCCTCCCCGTGATCGCACTGCTGCTCGTCGGGGCGGTCTGGTTCGTGCCCGAGCCGGAGCCACCCGTCGTCGCCGGGGGCAGCCAGACCGTGGAGGTGCGCCAGACCGTCTGGGCGTGCCCCGTGCAGTCCGGCTGGACCGTGGCCGCCGGGCAGGTCGCGCCGGGCACCGAGGCCGTGGCGCGGCCCATCCCGTCGGAGGCGGCGGCCGATCCCGTGTGGGCGCAGGCTGATCGCTGGCGCACGGCCGAGCCCGGCGGTGACGCGCTCGTGCTCGAGCAGTCCGGCGAGGGCTCCGGCTCGGTCGGCTACGTCGCCGGAACCACCAAGGGCGACGCCGTGCTCGGCGCGTGCCCGGCGGTGGTCGACGAGGCCTGGTTCACCGGCCTCGGCGACCGAGGACGCTCCGACGCCACGATCACGCTGGTCAATCTCGGCGAGAACCGCGCCGTCGCCGACCTGACGTGGTGGGGCACCAACGGCCCGATCCAGTCGCTCGACACGTCGGGCCTCGTCGTCGAGGCCGGACAGCAGCGCGAGATCGAGGTCGACCGGGTCGCCGCAGGTGAGGGAGTCGTCGCGGCGCACGTGTCGCGGCGGCGGGGCTCGCTCACGGCGATGGCGCTCGACGCGGGGCCGGGCGGGACCGACCTGCTCACGCCCGCGCCCGGGCCTGCCACCGAACAGGTCCTGGCCGGTCTCCCCGAGGGCGACGGCACGCGCCTCGCCCTGGTCAACCCCGGCACGTCCACGGCCCACGTCGCCGTGGCCGTGCGGGGCCCTGAGGGCTCCTTCGCGGCCCAGGGGCTCGAGGACGTGACGGTCGAGCCCGAGTCGACGCGGGTCGTGGCGATCCCCGGCTCGGTCGACCTCGATCGCGCCTCGCTGGCGATCACGTCCGACCTTCCCGTGGTGGCCTCGGCGTCGGTGGAGACCGACGGCGACGTCGCGCGGATCGCGCCGGCTCCCTCGCTCACCGGACCCGCTGTCGTGCCCGTCCGGCTCGGGGGCACCGCGGTGCGGACCGTGCTGACGAGCAAGGACGCGGCCGAGGTGCAGGTCGAGGCGTTCTCCGCCTCGATGGAGTCGCTCGGCACGAGCCAGGTCGTGCTGCAGGCCGGCGTCTCGGCGCTCGTCCCGGCGCCCAAGGGCCGGCCGGCCTACCTCGTGCTCACCCCCAAGGAGGGCCAGCAGGTGATGGCCGGGGCGTGGCAGGTCGACGGCGACCGCGTCGCCGCCACCGCGGTGCGTCCGGCGCCGGTCTCGGTGATCGCCCCGGGCGTCTCGGTGCGCTGAGCGCCACTCAGGGGCGCGGGTCGAGGTCCTCGGGGTCGTGGTGCCAGACCTCGCCGAGCCGCGTCAGCAGGACGGTCCAGACGTGCTCCTCGAGATCGGCGGCACTGCGGGCGCGGCCGATCACGGGCAGCCGGTAGATCACGATCCGGAAGCCTCCCGGGGCCGTGTTCACGATGCTGCGGGGGACCGGCTCGTCCCAGCCGGGCGGCAGCAGGGGAGCCTCCTCGACGACCACCTCGACGTGATCGGGCTCGCGCGCGAAGTGGTGGTCGAGCCGCGTCAGCACCCCGGCGACGAGGTCGTCGAAGGCCTCGCGAGGGTTGCGGTGGGCCGGAGCCCCGTGCGGCGAGAGCGGGCCGGGCAGCGACATCACGCCCCGCGGTCCGCGACCGCGCCGGTCGCGAGAGCGGCCGGGACGAGGGCCGTGGACCTCGGGTGCGGGTCCGGGTTCGCTGGCCATCCGGTGAGCCTACTGCGGGCGGCTGGGCCGGCGGGTTAACCTCGCCCTCGTGGGACTGCAACGTCGATGCTCGCGCGCAGGCTGCCCGAACTCCGCGGTGGCCACCTTGACGTACGTGTACGCCGACTCGGTCGCCGTGCTCGGCCCGCTGGCCACCTATGCCGAGCCCCATGCGTACGACCTGTGCTCGCGTCACGCCGAGCGCCTCTCCGCGCCGCAGGGGTGGAGCGTCGTCCGGCTGGCCCCGGAGTTCACCGAGCCCGAGCCCACGCACGACGACTTGGTCGCGCTCGCCGAGGCCGTCCGCGAGGCCGGCCGCCCGGCCCCCGAGCCCACCCCCGGCGAGGCCTCGCCCGTGCTGCGCCTGGTGCGCGACGACTCGGCTACGGTGGTTCCGTGAACCTCGATCCAGCCCTCGTCGAGATCCTGGTGTGCCCGCAGTGCCGCTCCGGCCTGTTCGTGGACGCCGAGGCCGACGAGCTCGTGTGCAACGGATGCGCCCTCGCGTACCCGGTCCGCCGCGACGTCCCGGTCATGCTGGTCGACGAGGCGCGTTCGCTCGACGTCTCCTGATCTGTGTCGCAAGTGTCGAATGGGACGCCCGGGGGCTCCGACTCGACTACCATTCGTAGTGATCTGAGATGACTGAGCCGACCGCAATTCCCCAGCGCGAGGCCATGGTCGAGAACGGTTTGCTCCAGGGCCTGTCGGCACTGGCGTCGGCCGTTGTCTCCATGCCCTTGGAACTCGAGGTGCCCGGCGTCGAGCGCGACCGGGCGCTGCAACGAGAGATCGCCGAGCAACTCGGCGACTACGTCGTGCCCCGGCTCGAGCACATCGGTGCTCCGCTGCTGGTCGTCGTGGGCGGCTCCACCGGCGCCGGCAAGTCCACGCTGGTCAACTCCATCGTCGGCCGCCGGGTCTCCGCGACGGGCGTGCTGCGCCCCACCACCCGCACCCCGGTGCTGGTCCACCACCCCGCCGACACCGAGTGGTTCCGGTCGGGCCGCATCCTGCCCGAGGTCGTCCGCACCGGCTCCAACAGCCGCCGCGCCAACACGATCCGCCAGATCGCCAGCTCCACCCTGTGGCCGGGCGTCGCCGTGCTCGACGCCCCCGACTTCGACTCGATCGACGAGACGAACCGCGACATGGCCGAGCAGCTGCTGGGTGCCGCCGACCTGTGGCTCTTCGTGACGTCGGCAGCGCGTTACGCCGACCAGGTGCCGTGGGACTACCTGCGCCGGGCCGCCGACCGGAGCGCCTCGATCGCCGTGGTGCTGGACCGCACGTCGCCCGAGGCCCTCGTCGAGGTCCGCCGTCACCTCGCCCGGATGCTCAGCGAGCACGGCCTGGCCGACGTGGCGCTGTTCTCGGTGCCGGAGTCGACGCCCGATGCCGAGGGCGTCCTGCCGGCCGGTGACGTCGCCCCCGTCGTCAGCTGGCTGCGCGCGCTCGCCGACGACGAGGTCCAGCGCCGCGAGATCGTCCTCAAGACCCTCCAGGGCGCGATCCTGCACGACATCGAGTCCTCGCGCGTGCTCGAGACCGCCCTCGCGCGCCAGGTCGACGCGGCCGCGCAGCTGCGCAAGGACGTCGAGTCGGTCTACCTGGCCTCGCACGCCGAGCTGATGACCGCCGCCACCGACGGCACGATGCTGCGGGGCGAGGTGCTGGCCCGATGGCAGGACTTCGTCGGCTCCGGCGAGATCTTCCGCAAGCTCGAGCGCACCGTCGGCACGTGGCGCGACCGGATCTTCCGGCGCAAGCCCACCACGCCGGAGGAGGTCGAGGAGGCCGCCGTCTCGGGCCTGCACCTGCTGATCCTCGACCGCGCCGAGCGTGCGGCCGAGGAGGTGGCCCGCGCGTGGGACGCGTCCGAGGCCGGACACGTCCTGCTCGACAGCCGCCGCGGCCTCGACCGCGCGTCCCGCGACGTCCGGGTCCGCGCCGAACGCATCGCGCGCGAGTGGCGCGAGGCCGTCTTCGAGCTGGTGGCCGAGCAGGGCGCCGACAAGAAGTCGAAGGCCCGCGCCCTGTCGCTCGGTGTCAACGCCACCGGAGTCACCCTCATGGTCGTGGTCTTCGCGGGCACCGCCGGGCTCACGGGCGCCGAGATCGGCATCGCGGGCGGCACGGCCGCGGCCGGCCAGGCCGTGCTCAACGCCGTCTTCGGCGACCAGGCCGTCCGTGCCCTGGCCGAACAGGCCGGGCGCGACCTCTCCCGTCGACTGGAGGACCTCTTGGAGTCCGAGGCCGAGCGCTACCTCGACCTGCTGCCCGACCCCGACGCCCTCGAGGCCGCGCACTGGCAGCTCGAGTCGGCCATCGAGTCGGTCGACGTGCCCCGGGGGAGGAGAAGTCGATGAGCGAGCGCCAGCGAGCGAGCCATTCCGGATCACGAATCGCGACACCGGCCTACCCTGCACTTTCCGAGGCGGTGGCGCGATGAGCGCATTGGATGAGCGGGTGACCGCGCTGAAGTCGGCGATCGAGGCCGCCGGAGACGTGATCGATCCCGCCCTCGCGGGTCCGGCCGAGGCCACGTTCACGCACGCGCAGGAGCGTCTCGACCTGTCGACCCAGCACACGGTCGTCGTGCTCGCGGGCTCCACCGGCTCGGGCAAGTCGTCGTTGTTCAACCGCCTGGCAGGGCTGGAGCTGGCCGAGGTCGGCTACCTGCGCCCCACCACCTCCACCGCCCTGGCCTGTGCGTGGGGCCCGGCCGGCGCCACCGAGCTGCTCGACTGGATCGGCGTCGCCCGCCGCGACCAGATCACTCGCCGCAGCGTGCTCGACGCCCCGCGCGACGATGCCTTCGAGGGGCTCGTGCTGCTTGACCTGCCCGACCACGACTCGGTCGTCGCCGCCAACCAGGAGGTCGTCGACCACGTCGCGCGCTACGCCGACCTGTTCGTGTGGGTCCTCGATCCCCAGAAGTACGCCGACGCCGCGATCCATGCCCGCTACATCACCCCGCTGGCCACGCACGCGGACGCGTCGCTGGTCGTGCTGAACCAGGCCGACCGGCTGAGCGACACCGACCTGAAGATGGCGATGGACGACCTCGAGCAGATCCTCGAGCGCGAGGGCTTCGCGGGCGTTCCCGTCATCGCCACGAGCGCGGTGACCGGCGCCGGCCTGCCCGAGCTGCGGGCCGAGATCGGGCGGCGCATCAAGTCCAAGCGCGCCTCGCAGGCGCGACTCGTCGGCGACGTCCGTCAGGTCGCGCGGCGCCTCGCCGAGACCGGAGGAGTCGAGCCGGTGCCCGGCCTCGAGCGCCCGGTCCGCGACGCGCTGGTCGAGACGTTCGTCGCCTGTGCCGGCGTGCCGCAGATCGCCGACGCCGTGGAGGACTCGATGGCCCGCCGCGCCGTCGTCGCCACCGACTGGCCGCTGATCGGCTGGGTGGGGCGGCTGCGCCACGACCCCCTGCGCGAGCTCGGCTTCGGCCGCTCGGCGCGCGACGCGGTCGCCGACACCATGCCCATCTCGCCGTCGGTGCAGCGCGCCCGCGCCGACCTGGCGCTCCGTGAGGCCACCGAGGTCGCCACCGAGGGGATGTCGCGCCCGTGGCGTGCCTCGGTGATCGACGCGATCGTGGGCGAGGGTGCCCGCGACGTCATCGACGAGCTCGACGAGGCCGTCGCCGGGGTCGATCTCGGCCTCAAGCGCCAGCCGCTGTGGTGGACCGCGGTCGGCGCCCTGCAGTGGTTCACGTTCCTCGCGGTCATCGCCGGAGCGGGCTGGGCCGTGGCCTCGATCTTCGGCCTGGTGGAGCCCGACCCGTGGGAGGGCGCCCCGCGACCCCTGGGCCTGAGCCTGCCGCTGCTGCTGGTCGCCGGGGGACTGCTGTTCGGGGTGATCCTGACGCTGGTCTCGCGCTGGCTGGGCGGGGTGGGTGCGCGCCGGGCCGGTGCGCGGGCGGAGAAGAAGCTCATCGAGGCGATCAACCGCACCACCGAGCGCATCGTCGTCGCGCGGCTGCGCAGCGAACTCGACCGGTACGACCGCTGGCGCAACGGGCTGGCCACCGCCGGCCGCTGACCGCTGCCGGTCGGCCGGGGTGCCGGTGTTCTCGCTACGCTGGGGGACATCATGGCTGACTACGTTCTCTCTCTGCGCAACGTCCGCAAGGCCCACGGCGACAAGGTCGTCCTCGACGACGTCACCCTCTCGTTCCTCCACGGGGCGAAGATCGGTGTCGTGGGCCCCAACGGCATGGGCAAGTCCACCCTGCTCAAGCTGATGGCCGGCCTCGACCAGCCCAACAACGGCGACCTCGTGCGCGACCCCGACGCCTCGGTCGGCATGCTCCAGCAGGAGCCGCCGCTCACCGAGGGCAAGACGGTGCTCGAGAACGTCGAGGAGGCCGTCGCCGACATCAAGGGCAAGATGAAGCGCCTCGAGGAGGCGTACGCCGAGATGGGCGAGCCCGACGCCGACTACGACGCCCTCATGGCCGAGACCGGCGACCTGCAGACGTTCCTGGACAACACGAACGCGTGGGACATCGACAGCCGGCTCGAGCAGGCCATGGACGCGCTGCGCTGCCCGCCCACCGACGCGATCGTCGACAACCTCTCCGGCGGTGAGCGCCGCCGCGTGGCGCTGTGCAAGCTGCTGCTCCAGCAGCCCGACCTGCTGCTACTCGACGAGCCCACCAACCACCTGGACGCCGAGAGCGTGCAGTGGCTCGAGGGTCACCTGAAGAGCTACCCCGGCGCCGTCCTGGCCGTCACCCACGACCGGTACTTCCTCGACAACGTCGCCGAGTGGATCGCCGAGGTCGACCGCGGCCAGATCCACGGGTACGAGGGCAACTACTCGACCTACCTCGAGACGAAGAAGGACCGCCTCAAGATCGAGGGCCAGAAGGACGCCAAGCGCGCCAAGATGCTCGAGCGTGAGCTCGAGTGGGTCCGCTCGAACGCCAAGGGCCGCCAGACCAAGAGCAAGTCGCGTCTCGCCCGTTACGAGGAGCTCGCCGCCGAGGCCGAGAAGGCGCGCAAGATCGACACCACGGACATCAACATCCCGGCCGGTCCGCGCCTGGGCGACGTGGTGCTGGATGCGAGGGACCTGACCAAGGGCTTCGAGGACCGGGTCCTGTGGGACGACATCAGCTTCACGCTGCCGCGTGCCGGCATCGTGGGCGTCGTCGGCCCCAACGGCGTCGGCAAGACCACGCTGTTCCGGATGATCACCGGCAACGAGGAGCCCGACTCCGGCGAGCTCGAGGTCGGCAAGACGGTCAAGATCAGCTACGTCGACCAGAACCGCTCGAACATCGACCCGAACAAGAACGTCTGGGAGGTCGTGTCCGAGGGCCTGGACTTCATCAAGGTCGCGAACTTCGAGATGAACAGCCGCGCCTACGTGGCGTCGTTCGGCTTCAAGGGCTCGGACCAGCAGAAGAAGGCCGGCGTGCTCTCCGGTGGTGAGCGCAACCGTCTCAACCTGGCGCTGACGCTCAAGCAGGGCGGCAACATGCTGCTGCTCGACGAGCCCACCAACGACCTCGACGTCGAGACCCTGTCGTCCTTGGAGGACGCGCTGCTGGACTTCCCCGGCTGCGCCGTGGTCACCTCGCACGATCGCTGGTTCCTCGACCGCATCGCCACGCACATCCTGGCGTGGGAGGGCACCGAGGAGAACCCGGGCCACTGGTTCTGGTTCGAGGGCAACTTCGCGTCCTACGAGGCCAACAAGGTCGAGCGTCTCGGCGAGGAGGCGGCCCGCCCGCACCGCGTCACGCACCGCCGCCTGACCCGCGACTGACCCGACGCAGGACTGCGGCCCCCGGCGATTCGCCGGGGGCCGCATCTGTCTGGAGAGGGTCAGGATGCGTCGACGACGGTGTCGCAGTCGGTCTCGGCGGTGCCGGCGAAGCCGACGCCCTGGCCGATCGCGTGGAGCGTGTGGCGCCATCCGAGCACGCGGACGGTCGCCACCGGCGAGCGCGCCACGAACCCGAAGGAGCCGGGTGAGTTGCAGCCGTCCTTGAACCTTGCCCGGATGGAGAACTCCCGCCACGCACGCGGCTCGATGACGGCGTGTCCGTCCGTGTCGAGCAGGGCATCGAGCCCGCTGCCGTCGGGGTCGGTGGCCGGGTGCAGTCCGCTTCGGGCAGGAGCCGAGAGGTGGGGGCCCATACCGCCCTCCGGTCCCAGCAGGGGCCACTCGAGGCGCTCCACCTTGATGGGCATCCGCGCGCCGTTGCTGACCTCGGTGTGCAGCGAGCAATCGAGTCGGTGGTCGAGCCAGAGGTAGACCTCGGGACTAGGGTCACCTTCCGGGTCACCGAGGTCCTCTGACGCGTCGGGTTGCGGAGCGACAGACCCGTCGTCCGCGCAGTCGCCGAGCTGCGTGGCGATGACGGTGACCTTCGACGCCTGCCACGCCGAGACTCCAAACCAGCCGAAGACGCCGAGCACTGCGAGTGACGTCAACGCCACGCCGGTCACGACGATGCGTCGGGCACGAGAGGACATGGACGCAACGTAGGGCACGAGCGGCCCGGGCGGGCCCGATTGGCGCTTCGGGGCTGAGCCTCGGGTCGGTGGCCTAGAAGACGCGGCCGCCGATCGCGTCCTGGATCGCGTCCATGACGCGCTTCGTGGCGGCGAGGTCCTCGTCGGAGCACTGGTCGATGAGGTACTCGCGCACGCCGCGCACGTGGGTGTGGGCCGCGGTGGCGAGGAGCGCGAAGCCCTTGTCGGTGAGCACGGCGGTGACGCCGCGGCCGTCGGTGCCGCACTGCGTGCGCAGGACGATCCCGTCGCGCTCGAGCCGGCTGATCGTGTGGGTGATGCGGCTGCGCGAGTGCGACAGGGCCGCGGCGAGGTCGGCCATCCGGATCGACCGGTCGGGCGCCTCCGAGAGCCGCACGAGGATCTCGTACTCCGACATCGACAGTCCGTGCTCGGTGCGCAGGTCGCGGTCGAGACGGTCCATCAGCACCGTCGTGCCCCCCAGGAACGAGCGCCAGGCGCTCTGCTGGGTCTCGTCGAGCCAGCGCGTGTCGTTGACGGTGGCGATGGGCAGTTCACTCATGTGAACTAGTTTACATCTTCAACGACTTGATTGAAAGTTCAATCATGCTGTAGAGTAAATCTTGTTGAACGATCAACGGCATGATCGAACCCACAGACTTCAGGAGAATTCATGAGCGACATCACCACGGGCACCTGGCAGCTGGACCCCACCCACACGGAGATCGGCTTCACCGTGCGCCACATCATGAGCAAGGTGCGCGGCAAGTTCGAGAAGTTCGAGGGCACCATCGTCACCGGCGAGGACGTCACCGCGTCCACCGCGACCGCGACGATCGATCTCTCCTCGATCAACACCGGCACGGCCGACCGTGACAACCACCTGCGCTCGGGTGACTTCTTCAACGTCGAGAGCACCCCGACGATGACGTTCGTCTCCACCGGCGTCGTGCGCAAGGGCGACACCGACTTCGTCGTCACCGGCGACCTGACCATCAAGGACGTCACCAAGCCCGTCGAGCTCGCGGTCGAGTTCCTCGGCGAGGGCAAGGATCCGTGGGGCGGCACGCGCATCGGCGTCGAGGCCACCGGTCAGATCAGCCGCAAGGAGTTCGGCATCGACTTCAACATCCCGCTCGAGGGCGACAAGGTCATGATCGGCGACAAGATCTCGCTGCAGATCAACGCCGAGGCGGTCCTGCAGGCCTGACCTGCACCCAGTCCCGAAGGGGCTCGCGACGCTACCCCCCGGCGCCGCGGGCCCCTTCGTCATGTCCCTCGGCCGTGAGCACCCGGCTCACCAGGGGAACGCCGGGGCGGTAGGCCAGGTGCAGGTGGCTGGGCGCATCGAGCACGACGAGGTCGGCGTGGGCGCCCACGCGCAGGTGGCCGACGTCCGTCCGGCGCAGCGAGGCGGCGCCGCCGAGGGTGGCCGACCAGAGCGCCTCGAGGGGCGTCAGGTGCATGTCGCGCACCGCCACCGCGATGCAGAACGGCATCGACGTGGTGAAGCTGCTGCCGGGATTGCAGTCGGTGGCCAGCGCGACCGTGGCGCCCGCGTCCAGCAGCCGCCGCGCGTCGGGGAACGGCTGCCGCGTCGAGAACTCCACTCCGGGGAGCAGTCCGATCACGACCCCGGCGTCGACCAGGTCGCGCACGTCCTCGTCGCTGAGGAACGTGCAGTGGTCGGCCGCGGCCGCACCGACGGCAGCCGCCACGCGTGCCCCCGGCCCGGGGCCGAGCTGGTTGGCATGGACCCGGGGGAGGAGCCCGCGGCCCATCCCTGCGGACAGCACCTCGAGCGCCGCCTCCTCGCCGAACGCACCCTCCTCGACGAAGACGTCGATCCACCGGGAGTGCGGCGCGCAGGCGTCGAGCATCTCGCCGGTGACCAGGGCGACGTAGTCGTCGACCGTGCGCGCGTCGGCGGGGACGACGTGCGCGCCGAGGAAGGTGACCTCGTCGGTGAGCTCGGCAGCGACCTCGACCAGCCGCCCCTCGGTCGCGACGTCGAGTCCGTAGCCACTCTTGATCTCGATGGTCGTGGTGCCCTGCCGTCGTGCTTCACCCACCAGGTGGCGCGCCGTCCGCCGGAGGTCTTCCACGGAGGCGGCCCGGGTCGCCTCCACGGTGGAGCGGATGCCCCCGGCTCCGTAGGGCACGCCACTCATGCGCGCCTCGAACTCACCGCTCCTGTCGCCGTCGAACACGACATGGCTGTGCGAGTCGACGAAGCCGGGGACGACGGCTGCGCCGCCGAGATCGAAGTGCTGGTCCGCAGCCGGTGGCGGTCCTTCGCCCGTCCAGGCCACCTCTCCGTCGACGATCACGATGGAGGCGTCGTGCAGGATCGGCCTCTCGTCGTCCCACGTGACCAGCTCGCCGATGTTGGTCAGCGCCATGCTCGTCACGACCGGGCCGCCAAGTCCTCGATGACGCGGTGCAGCCGGGCTCCGACCTCGTCGGGGTCGAGGTCGTCCGGTGGGACCAGATCGGCCGCGGTCGCGGAGCCCAGGGGCAGTGTCCCGCCGGCCGTGCGGACGGATCGCCGCACGGTGACGGTGGGGCCGGGAGGGAGGCCGAGCGACCGGTGTCCGGCCAGCGTGGCGGCCTCGAGCAGCCGGTCGTGCGGCCAGCCGTCGCGCCGGCCCGATGTGAGCCGCTCGTGGGCGTCGAGGGCCCGAGCCTCGAGGAACGGGTCGATGACGGTCTGACTGTCAGACCCGAGTGTGATCGGGACGCCGGCGTCCTGCAGAGCGACGCTGGGAGCGATGCCGTCGGCGAGCTCGGCCTCGGTGGTGGGGCACAGGCACACGGTCGCGCCGCTCTCGGCGAGGACGGCGATCTCGTCCGGCTCGAGGTGGACGGCGTGCACGGCCGTGGTGCGCGGGCTCCACGCGCCCGCGTCGGCCAACAGCCCCACGGGTCGTCGGCCCGTCGCCTGCAGGCACTCCTCGTTCTCCCGTACCTGCTCCGAGACGTGGACGTGCAGCGGCGCGTCGGGCAGGGCGTCCACGACGGTGGGAAGGTCGGCCGTTCCCACGGCGCGCACCGAGTGGATCGCCGTCCCCACCACGACGTCCGGCACGCCGGCGTAGCGCGCGTGCAGGTCGGCCACGCGCTCGGCCCAGCGCTCGGCGGAGCCGTCGTCGAACCGCACCTGCACGCCCTCGGTCGGGGCGTCGAAGCCAGACTGCAGGTAGCAGGCGTCGAGGAGGCAGATCCGCAGGCCGGCGTCGCGTGCCGCCTCGATGACGGCGACGCCCATGGCGTTCGGGTCGTCGTAGGGGCGCCCGTCCGGGCCGTGGTGGAGGTAGTGGAATTCGCCGACGGAGGAGATCCCGCTCAGCCGCATCTCGCGGAAGGTCCATCGCGCCAGCTCGTGGAGGGATTCGGGGTCGAGGGCTGCAGCGGTGGCGTACATACGCTCGCGCCACGCCCAGAAGTGTCGGCCCGAGGTACCGCGGCCGCGCAGCGCCCGGTGGAACACGTGGCTGTGGCAGTTCGCGAACGAGGGCATCACGGCGGCGACGCTCATGTCAGGTCCTGCAGCACCCGGGCGAGCGCCTCGACCCCGGCCTCGCAGTCGACGGTGTCGGCGTGCTCGTCGGGCGAGTGCGACACCCCGGTCTCGTTGCGGACGAACAGCATGGCGGTCGGCAGGTGGGCGCTGAGGATCCCCGCGTCGTGCCCGGCGGCCGTGGCCAGGACGGGAGCATGGACCAGCTCCGCCAGGCGCTCGCGCAGGGGGAGGTCGAACACGACGGCATCGCTGCGCGACTCCTCGTCCACCGCGACGTCGACCCCCTGCGCCGTCCCGGACCGGCGAGCCGCGTCGACGATCGCCCGCACCAGTACGTCGACCTCCTCCTGGGTCTCGGCGCGCACGTCCAGCCAGGCGCGGACCCGCGAGGGGATCGCGTTGGTGCCATTGGGAGCGACGTCGACCCGGCCGAACGTGGCGCGGGAGGGACCGGCCTCGCGGTGCGCGGCCAGGACGGACTCCGCGAACGTGATCATCGGGTCGCGGCGGTCCTCCATGCGTGTGGTCCCGGCGTGATCGGCGCACCCGGTCATGTCGAGTTGCCAGCGCCCGTGGGGCCAGATCGCCGAGCCGACTCCCACGGGAGCGTCCAGGTCGGCCAGCGCGCGACCCTGCTCCACGTGCAGCTCGACGAACGCCGAGACGTCGTCGATCCAGGACTGCCTGCCGAGCAGGCGGGGGTCGCGTCCGTGCGCGCGCATCGCGTCGGCGAGGCTCGTGCCGTCGCGGTCGAGGAGGGCCCGGGCGCGATCGGGCTCGAGGGCGCCGGTGGCGAGTCGCGAGCCGAGGCACGCGATGCCGAACCGTGAGCCCTCCTCCTCAGCGAAGTTGGCGACGATCAGCGGACGATCCGGCACGTGGCCGGCCGAGCGGAGCCGGTCCACGGCCTCGAGCGCCGACGTCACGCCCAGTGGTCCGTCGAAGCGGCCTCCGTCAGGCACGGAGTCGAGGTGGGAGCCGACGAGCACGGCGCCGGGGCCCGATCCCCACCACGCCAGCTGGTTGCCGTTCGCGTCCTCCACCAGGTCCAGGCCGCGCCGGGCGGCCTCCTGAGCGAACCACATACGAAGCTCGGCGTCCGCGTCGGTCCAGACGTGGCGGCGGTACCCGCCGGAGCGCGGGTCGCGTCCGACGTCGTCGAGGTCGTCGAGCAGGGTCACGGCGCGCTCCGAAGGGTCGGGATCGAGATGCCCCGGTCGCGGGCCACGTCGGCCGCGCGCTCGTAGCCGGCGTCCGCGTGGCGCACGACGCCGAGCCCGGGGTCGTTCGTCAGGACGCGCCGGATCTTCTCCTCGGCGAGGTCGGTGCCGTCCGCCACGACGACCTGTCCGGCGTGGATCGACCGGCCGATGCCGACGCCGCCGCCGTGGTGCAGCGACACCCAGGTCGCCCCGGAGGCCGTGTTCAGCAGCGCGTTGAGCAGCGGCCAGTCGGCGATCGCGTCCGAGCCGTCCAGCATGTCCTCGGTCTCGCGGTACGGCGACGCGACCGAGCCGGAGTCGAGGTGGTCACGGCCGATGACGACGGGGGCGCTCAGCTCGCCCGAGCGGACCATCTCGTTGAAGCGCAGGCCGGCCAGGTGGCGCTCGCCGTAGCCGAGCCAGCAGATGCGGGCCGGCAGTCCCTCGAACGGGATGTGCTTGCTCGCGTGCTCGATCCACCTCGTGAGGTGCTCGTCCTCGCCGAAGAGGTCGAGGATCGCGGCATCGGTCGCGGCGATGTCGGCGGGGTCGCCCGACAGGGCCGCCCAGCGGAACGGCCCCTTGCCCTCGCAGAACAGGGGACGGACGTAGGCCGGGACGAAGCCGGGGATGTCGAAGGCGCGCGCCTCGCCGCCCTCGCGGGCCTCGACGCGGATCGAGTTGCCGTAGTCGAAGACCTCGGCACCGCGGTCCAGGAATCCGACCATGGCCGTGACCTGCTTGGTCATCGAGGCGCGAGCCCGCGTGGCGAAGTCCACGGGGTCGGCGGCCGCGGCGTCCTTCCAGTCCTCGAGCGCGACGTCCTCTGGCAGGTAGCTGAGCGGATCGTGGGCGCTGGTCTGGTCGGTGACGATGTCGATCGGGAACCCGTCCTCCAGCAGGGTGGCGAACACGGTGGCGGCATTGCCGACCACGCCCACCGAAAGGGCGGTGCCGGCCTCCTTCGCGGCCAGGACCCGCTGCTTCGCCTCGGCGAGATCGGTCGTGTAGCCGTCGAGGTAGCCGTGGTTCACCCGGCGGGCGAGCCGCGACTCGTCGACGTCGACGATGAGGATGACGCCGCCGTTGATAGTGACGGCCAGCGGCTGGGCCCCGCCCATCCCGCCGCACCCTCCGGTCAGCGTGATCGTGCCGGCCAGGGAGCCGCCGAAGCGCTTGCGCGCGATCGCGCCGAACGTCTCGTACGTGCCCTGGAGGATCCCCTGGGTGCCGATGTAGATCCAGGAGCCGGCCGTCATCTGCCCGTACATCGTCAGGCCCTCGGACTCCAGGCGGCGGAACTCGGGCCAGTTCGCCCAGTCGCCGACCAGGTGGGAGTTGGCGATGAGGACCCGCGGCGCCCACTCGTGGGTACGGAACACGCCGACGGGCTTGCCCGACTGCACGAGGAGCGTCTCGTCGTTCTTGAGGTCGGTCAGGGACTCGACGATCGCGTCGTAGGCCTCCCAGGAGCGCGCGGCGCGGCCCGTGCCGCCGTAGACGATGAGGTCCTCGGGACGCTCGGCGACCTCCGGGTCGAGGTTGTTCATCAGCATGCGCAGCGGCGCCTCGGTCTGCCAGCTGTGGGCGGTGAGGCTGGTGCCGCGGGGGGCGCGGATCGAGCGGGGTGTGGTCATCGTGAGTCCTCCTCGGTGGGCGCGGCCGCCTGCGCGGCAGCGAGCATGGTGCCGGCGCGGACGAGGTCCGTCGCCGCTTCGATCTGGGGGGCCAGGAAGGTGTCGGGTCCTGGCCCCGGCACGGCGGATCGCAGGACCTCGGTCGCGGCGGCGGTCGCTGGTGCGGGACGCAGCCCGTTCCTCAGGTCGGTGCCGCGGGCGGCCGCGATCAGCTCGACGGCCAGGACCCGGCCGAGCCCGTCGATCGACCGCCGCAGCTTCCGGGCGGCCGACCAGCCCATCGAGACGTGGTCCTCCTGCATCGCGCTCGACGGAATCGAGTCGACACTGGCGGGCGCGGCCAGCCGTTTGAGCTCGCTGACGATGGAGGCCTGCGAGTACTGCGCGATCATGAGGCCCGAGTCGATCCCCGGGTCGTCGGCGAGGAACGCGGGGAGGCCGCGGTTGCGGGCGACGTCGAGGAAGCGGTCGGTGCGGCGCTCGCTGATGCTGGCGAGGTCGGCGATCGCGATCGCCAGGAAGTCGAGCACGTAGGCCAGCGGGGCGCCGTGGAAGTTGCCGTGCGACTCGATCCGGCCGTCGGGCAGGACCGAGGGGTTGTCGATGGCGGAGGCCAGCTCGCGCTCGGCGATGCTGCGCGCGTGCTCGATCGTGTCGCGAACGGCGCCGTGCACCTGCGGGGAGCAGCGCAGCGAGTAGGCGTCCTGCACCTCGCCGTCGCCGTGGCGATGGCTGGCCACGATCTGCGATCCGGCGAGCAGTGCGCGCATCTGCTGCGCCGAGCGCGCCTGGCCGAGCTGGGGTCGCAGGCCGACGAGGTCCGCGGCGAAGACCCGGTCGGTGCCGAGCTGACCCTCGACGCTCATCGCCGCGGCCAGGTCGGCGGTGTCGATCAGCCGGTCGAGATCGTGCAGGGCGAGCACCAGCATGCCGAGCATGCCGTCCGTGCCGTTGATGAGCGCCAGCCCCTCCTTCTCGGCGAGGACGACCGGGCTCAGACCCGCCTCGCGCAGGGCGTCGGCGCTGGGACGCACCCGCCCGCGGTCGTGGACGTTCCCCTCGCCGATGAGGGCCAGGGCGCAGTGCGCGAGGGGTGCGAGATCGCCGGAGCAGCCCAGGCTCCCGTACTCGTGGACGATCGGCACGAGGTG
Source organism: Aeromicrobium choanae (assembly GCF_900167475.1). Classification (NCBI taxonomy): domain Bacteria; kingdom Bacillati; phylum Actinomycetota; class Actinomycetes; order Propionibacteriales; family Nocardioidaceae; genus Aeromicrobium; species Aeromicrobium choanae. Next base: position 2,254,905 of record NZ_LT796768.1, read on the forward strand.
GGAGTTCAGCAGGTCGGCGTAGGCGGTGGCGGTGGCGGGGCGGACGCCGGTGTGGCCCGTCGCCATCGTCGACAGGCGCAGGACCATGAGGGCGCGGACGACCTCGTCCTCGACCACCTCGCCCGTGCCGGCGGCGTGGGACCGCAGGAGGTGCTGCTGGAGCCGGGCCCGGTCGCCGACGGCGATCGATCGGGTGGCCATCGCCCCGAAGCCGGTGGTGACGCCGTAGTGGCTCTCCGTGCCGCGCGCCCGAACGTCGACGAAGCCGCGCGAGCGCGCGATCTCGGCGAGTGCCTCGTCGGTCAGCTGGACGGGCGCACGGTGCCGGGCCACGCGGACGACGTCGCTCGCGGCGAGCGGTCCGGTGGAGACGAGAACGGGGGTCATGTCCTCATCGTTGACCCTGGCGACGGGCTCGGGCCATGGCGTGACTCGCGTCCATGTCTCGTATACGAGACAATCTCGCCATGTCCCGATCCGTCCCCGCAGCGACCGCCGCCCTCCGGGTCCTGCGCTACCTCTCGCGCCGTCCCGTGCCCACCCCGGCGGCGCGCATCGCCGACGACCTCGGGCTGCCGCGATCGTCGACCTACCACCTGCTGACGGCGATGGCCGATCAGGCGTTCGTCACGCACTATCCCGACGAGCGCACCTGGGGCGTCGGGGTCGCCGCGTGGGAGGTCGGCCAGGGCTACTCCATCCAGGAGCCGCTGGCGCGCCTGGCGCGAACGCCGCTCGCCACGCTCGTGGACACGGTGGGCCAGTCGGCGCACCTGGCGGTGCTCCACGGGGCCGAGGTGCTCTACATCATCGAGGAGCGCGGAGTGGGCAAACCGCCTCTGGTTTCAGACACGGGCGTGCGCCTGCCCGCCCACCTCACGGCCTCGGGCCGGGCCATCCTGGCGGCCCTTCCCCCCGCGCAGCTGAGGGCGATCTTCCCCGGCTCGGCGCCCCTGGTGCTCCGGACGGAATCGGGGCCACGGACCAGGGCCGCGCTCGGCCGCATCCTCGTCCAGACGCGCCAGCGGGGATGGGCCACGGAGGACGGCGAGGTCACCCCGGGCTACACGTCGGTCGCGATGTCGATCCAGGCCCGGGCGCTCACGGCCAGCATCGCCGTGACGTGGGCCGTGACGGACGACGTCGAGGTCGACGTCGTGCTGGAGGAGCTGCGACGGACCACCCGGCTGATCACGGCGCGGCTGGGTCGCCGGGAGCTCCCCTGAGCCTGTCGGAGTGGTCCCGACGTGGCGAGTCCGGTCAAGTTGAAGTGAAACTCAAGTAGGGTGGGCCCCGTTCGACAGGTGATGCGGGTCACATGGGCAGTCCGCCATGTGGGGAGAAGGAGTGACAGATGACGACGATGGCTGCACAGGTCGCAAGCCCGCGCTCGGCTCGCCCATCGGCGAGCTGCAAGGTGCTCATCGTCGGGCGACCGTCGATCTTCCGCAACGGCATCCACTCGCTGGCCGAGTTCGAGTCGGTCGTGAGCGAGTGCCGGGCCGTGCAGACCTGCACCGAGGGCGTCGAGCTCGCCAAGAGGTTCCAGCCCCACGTGCTGCTCGTCGACGTCACCTCGCCGTGCGGCTCCACCGTGCAGATCGCCCAGGCCTTTCGCGAGTGCCGCCCGGAGATGGCGATCATGCTCTACTCCGACGGCGATCATGTTCCGCACGTCCTCTCGCGCGACGCGCAGGCCTACGGCGCCTTCACGCGCACGACGTCGCCGAGTGCGATCAAGCGCCTCGTCGGCTGCATCGTGCGCGACAACGTCATCGCCGATGACCACGAGACCGTGCCGGACGCCGGCACTCTGGTGCGGCTGTCCGGGCGGCAGATGGAGGTGCTGCGGGAGATGAGCCGCGGATCGTCCAACCCCGAGATCGCTCGCACCCTGCTGATGAGCTCGCACACGGTCAAGCAGCACACCCAGGCGATCTACCAGCGTCTCGGTGTCCGCAACCGGGTCGAGGCCGTCACGTTCGCCCAGCGGCTGGGGATGCTCCCGATCGGCGCCTGACCCGCCTCATCGCGTGACTCCGATATGCCCGGTCGGGGGATGGTGAGCCCCCTCGGCCGTTCCTAGGCTCCTGGTGACCAACCACCTCACGAGGAGTTCACATGGGATACGTCATGAGTGCGGACGGCGTCACGCTGCTGCAGTCGCAGATCGACAATCTGTTCTTCGAGGAGAAGAACCTCAAGGTCAGCTTCACGACGACCGAGGACTACCTGCGTGAGGTCCTGCCGCCGTGCTTCGACCTCCCGGAGGAGCCGAAGGCGATGCTGTCGTTCGGCGTCGCTCACTCCTACGGGAAGCCGTTCGGCTCGGCGACGATCAACGTCGCGGCCGCCTACCGGGGCGAGCAGACCTGGTTCGACCTCACGATGCTGCACACCGGCGACATGACCGTGATCATCGGCCGTGAGGCCTGGGGCGAGGCGAAGAAGCGCGCCGAGATCAACTTCGTGGAGGAGCTCCCGAAGGTCTCGGGCAGCGCGGTTCGCGAGGGCTACACCGTCATCGAGTTCGAGGCCGAGTTCGGCGACGACCTCGGTGCCCGCACCGAGTCGGGCGTCGACATGCACGTGAAGGCCTTCCCGGCCTTCGACATGTCGGCCCTTGACCGCGACCCGATCCTGGTCATCGGCCGCTCCACGACCACCTTCACCAGCTACCGGCTGGGCACGATCGACCTGAAGATGACCAGCTCGCCGCTGGACCCGACCGGCTCGGTGCCGATCGTCTCGATCGACGAGGTGCGTCTCGGCGACGCGCGGACCACGTACGAGATCGAGGAGCACGACCTCGCTCCCGACGAGGCCTACTTCCGCCACGTGGCCGGCCGGATGTACGACCTCCCGCGCTCCGTCTGATCACCCCGACCCCATCGCTTGCCAGAAAGGCTGACCCCATGAGCTATGTCCTCACCCCCTCGGAACTCGAAACGCTGCAGGCGCGAGTCAAGGGCAACCCGTTCGACGAACACGTGCTGGAGGTCCACTTCACCACGACCCGTGAGTTCCTGACCGAGGTGCTCCCGCCCTGCTTCACGGTGCCCGAGAAGGCCACCGGATTCCTGCAGGTCGGCCGCGCGACGGTCTCCGATCGCAGCTTCCACTCGTCGACGATCTACCTGTCGGCGCTGTTCGAGGGCCGTCCGGTCTCCTACGACGTCACGATGATCCTCAACACCGACATGGGCATCTGCTTCGGCCGTGAGATGGACGGCGAGTGCAAGAAGCAGGGCGAGATCGAGTTCGACGACAGCCAGCTGCCGACGGTCCGTGGGGTCACGACGCGCAACGGCGTCGCGCTCATGGAGTACGTCGCCACGCTGGGCGAGAACCAGGGCGCGACCGTGCGTCGGATGCACCCGGCGCACCTCAAGGCGATCCCCAACTCGAAGTTCACGGGCCTGTACCACCACCCGATCCTCGTGACCGGTGACGTGGAGACGACCTACGAGACGTTCTACACCGGCACGGCCGACCTCACGTTCCGCAGCTCGGAGACCGATCCGTGCGGCGACATCCCCATCGAGTCGGTCGACGAGGTCACGTACGGCCACGGCGTCGCGCGATGGTCGATGGGTCAGCACCCGCTCGAGGACACGGGCGACTACCTGCCCTACGTCCTGGGTCGCTCGTGGGACCTGACGCGTTGACCGCTCCTGCCGCCGGCGCGGCTGACCCGGGTCTGGACATGGCTGCGATCGAGGTGAGGTCCTTCACCTCGGGGGAGCCCCTGACGATCGTCCAGACCCCGCGACCGGTTCCCGAGGCGGACGAGGTGCTGATCACGGTGACCGCGACCGGCGTCAACTACGCCGACCTGGCGCAGGTGAAGGACGCGTACCTCGTCCCGATGCAGCTGCCGTACATCCCCGGCCTGGAGGTCGTCGGACGCACGCCCGAGGGCGACCGCGTCGCCGCGATCACCAACGGGGGCGGGTACGCCGAGTACGTCGCGGTCCACCGCGACTACGTCTACCCGATCCCCGACGCCATCAGCGACGAGCAGGCGATCGCGCTGCTGGTGCAGGGCGCCACCGCCTGGCACGTGCTGCGCACCGTCGGCCGCATGAGGACCGGCGATCGGGTGCTCGTCCATGCGGCGGCCGGCGGCGTGGGCACGCTCGCGGTGCAGCTGGCGCGGCGGTGGGGCGCGGGGCGCGTGGTCGGCGTCGCCTCGTCGGAGTCCAAGCGCGAGCTGGCGCGGTCCCTCGGGGCCCACGCGACGGTCGACTCGGCCGACGCCGGGAGCCGTGACGCCCTGCTCGAGGCCAACGAGGGCCGTCCCTACGACCTGATCCTCGACATGGTGGGCGGGCCCACGTTCGACGCCGGGATGAGCGTCCTGGCTCGCTTCGGACGGATGGTCAGCTACGGCCTGGCCTCCGGGGTCCTGCCGGCGCCGGTGGAGCCGCGCACGCTGATGGCGCGCTCCCAGATCATCGGGGGACTGTGGCTGGTGGACTGGCTCCGCCGCCCGGCAGAGCTCACGGAGTCGATCGAGGACCTGTTCGCCGCCACCGCGGCGCGCGAGCTCGTCCCGGTCGTGGGCGAGGTCTACCCGCTCCGTGAGGTCCAGCAGGCACACGAGGACCTCGGGTCTCGGAACGCCGTCGGCAAGTCGGTGCTCAGGATCTGACGTTTGTGCCCGATCGGGGGATAGGGGCCGGCCACGAGGTCGACCTAGCGTGAAGCACCGGCCGCGGCGGCCAGCTTGCTGGCCGCCGGTCCGGGCGGACGCACCGTTGAGTGAACGAAAGGCGACACGATGAAGATCTTGACCAAGGCGGTGTCGGCGAGTGTGATCGCCACGCTGGCGCTCTCCGGCTGCGGTGGCGGCGGCGGCGGCCAGGGCGGGCCGTCCGAGAGCTCGGACCATGCTCCCGACGAGGTGATCACGGCCGCTCGCTACGCGGTCGACACGTTCGACCCGCACAAGTCGACCCTCGGCCCGAGCGCGAGCCAGCTGTTCGACGGGATCTACGACACCTTGGTGCGCCGGTCCGAGGGCAAGATCGTCGGGTCGCTGGCCAGCGAGTGGGAGGTGACGCCGAACTCGGTCACCTTCACGCTGAAGGACGACCTGACCTGCGGCGACGGAACGCCTCTCACGGCGAGCGCGATCGCGGAGTCCACGAAGCGCTTCGCCGATCCCGAGACCGGCGCGCAGATGACGTCGATGTCCTTCGGTCCGAGCGGGGTCAAGGAGATCGTCGGCGACGACGAGGCCAACACCGTGACGGTCACGGTCAAGGATCCGTACGGCGGCCTGCTGGACGGCATGACCAACGCCTACGTCGTCTGCCCGGGCGGGCTCAAGGATCCGAAGAAGCTGGCCACGGATCCGGCCGCCGGCGAGAGCGGGTCCTACACCCTCGAGTCGAGCGAGGTCGGGCACTCCTACACGATGGTCCGGCGTGACGACACGGTCGTGACCGATCCGAAGACCTTGGTGAAGGAGTTCACCGTCAAGGTCGTCGAGAGCGACACCACCCGGGCGAACATGCTGACCAGCGGCGAGCTGAACGTGGCCGCCATCGCCGGCGCCGACGTGAAGCGCCTGTCCGCCGAGTACGAGCCGATCATCGGCGCGGCCTCCCTGGTGCAGGGTCTGGTGTTCAACCACCGCGAGGGCTTCCCGACAGCGGACCAGAAGCTGCGCGAGGCCATCTCGTACATCATCGACTCCGAGTCGTACACGAAGGCCGCCACGTTCGGCACCGGCAAGGCCTACGACACCTTGTTCACGGACAACACCGACTGCTACTTCCCGGAGAACGAGCAGTACTCCACCGGGTACGACGAGGCGAAGGCCAAGGAGCTCCTGGCCGAGGCGGGCTACGGTCCCGACGGCAAGGAGCTCGAGCTGCGGGCGCTCGGTCTGCTGAGCGCGGGCTCGGGTCCGAAGTACATCGTCGACCAGCTGCAGAAGCTGGGCGTCAAGACGAGCCTGCGACAGGGCTCCCAGGACCAGATCGTCGGCATCCTGTTCGGCGAGGGCGACTGGGACATCATGGTGTTCCCCTACGACCAGTCGGGCACGAACCCGTTCGGCATCGTCAACGGCGTGAGCAACGTCTTCGGTGGCAGCCTGAACGTCGGCGACATCGAGAACGCCGAGTTCGACGCCCTGGTCCCGCAGGCCGCGCAGCAGTCGGGCGACGAGGCGTGCGCGACGTGGGAGAAGGCCGAGCAGGCGCTGCTGAAGGCGACGGACATCAAGCCGTTGATGCAGACGCGCAGCAACTGGTTCACCCCTGATCGGCTCTCCTTCGAGGCCGGCTTCCTGGAGATCGACACGCGCTCGGTTCGTGCTCCCAAGTGATCCGGGCCGGGATGCGCGCCTGACGCGCGCATCCCGGCCGGGCCCAACTCTGGAGGTCCCGTGAAATTCCACCTGCTGAAGTCAGCCGTGCTCCGCCTCGCGGTCGTGGTGCTGCTGCTGATCTTCGGGGTCTTCTTCCTCATCCGGCTCGTGCCCGGAGACCCCGCCACGATCATCGCGGGCCTCAGTGCGAGCACCAGCACGGTCGACTCCATCCGGGAGGACTTCCAACTGGACCGGTCCCTGGGCAATCAGCTCTTGCACTACCTGACCGGTCTGCCCCGGGGCGACCTGGGCATCTCGTTCGGATCCCGGCAGCCCGTGGTGAAGGTGATCTTCGAGAATGCCGGCCCGACGCTCCAGCTGGCGGTGGTGAGCCTGCTGTTCATCGGCGTCGCGGGCATCGGCGCCGGTCTGGCGTTCGGGGCGCTGAGCCGGACCCGGTTCGCCGCGTCGGCCGAGATCGTCTTCAGCGTCGTGGCCGGCGCCTGCAACGCGATTCCGCACTTCCTGCTGGCCACGGTGCTCGCCTTCGTCTTCGCCGTGACGCTGCAGGTGTTCCCGGTCGCCGGTGACAGCTCGCTTGCGGCACTCGTGCTGCCCGCGATCGCGATCTCCGTGGGACCGGCGGCACTGATCGCACGACTGTGTCGGGTCCGCGTGCTCGACGTGCTGGAGTCCTCGTACGTGACGGCGGCCCGGAGCAAGCGGCTCGGCTCGGCCCAGCTGTACGCGACCCACGTGCTGCCGAATGCACTGGTCTCTGCCGTCTCGATGCTGGGCGTGGTCTTCGCCAGCCTCATCGGCGGCGCGGTGGTCGTCGAGCAGGTATTCAGTCGGCGCGGGCTCGGCAGCGCGCTGGTCGAGGCGGTCCTGCTGCACGACTACCCGATCGTCCAGGGCATCACGTTGGTGGTCGGCATCGCCGTGGTGCTCGTGAACTTCGGGGTCGACGTCCTTCTGGCCTTCATCGATCCCCGCAGAGGAGCCGTCCAGTGAAGTCGCACACTCCTCAGAAGCCCTGGCGGAAGATGGCCCGGGCCTTCTTCCGCTCGCCGACCGGCGTGCTCTCGGCCATCGGCGTCCTCGTCCTCATCGTCCTGGTGATCATCGGCCCGAACGGCTTCGGCCCGACGGCCGTCACCGGCGACGTCGCCAACGCCGGCCTCGGGCCCTCGTCCGAGCACTGGTTCGGCACCGACGAGCTCGGGCACGACGTCCTCCTGCGGTCGCTGGCCGCCACGCGGCTGTCGCTGATGCTGGCGTGCGCCGCCGTGCTCATCGCGTGGGTGGCCGGTACCGGGATCGGCGTGCTCGTCGCCCTGTCGGGACCCCGCATGCGTCGGATCGGCTCCATCGGGATCGACACGCTGATGAGCTTCGGGGCCCTGCTGCTGGCGATCGTGACGATCGCCGTCGTGGGCACCGGCAAGTACGGTGCCGTGATCGCGATCGCGGTGGCCTTCACGCCCTCGTTCGCCAGGTTCTCGTACTCGATGGTGCTCGACGCGGTGAACAGCGAGTACCTCGCCGCGGCCCGCATCGCCGGCGTTCCCTCCGGCCGGCTGTTCACCGCCTACATCGGTCGCAACATCGCCGACAGCCTGATCATCGTGGCCTTCGCGGCGCTGGGCGAGTGCGTCATCGCCCTGGCCTCGCTGAGCTTCCTCGGGCTCGGCGTCCAGCCACCCGACTTCGACTGGGGACAGATGGTCGACTCCGGCGTCCGGCAGTTCTACCTCAACCCGTGGATCGCCCTGGTGCCCGCCGCCATGATCACGTTCTCCGGACTGGTCCTGTCGCTGTTGGGGGACTCGCTCGCGCGTGTCACGAACCCGGTCCTGTGGGACGTGCGCCCCTCGTGGCGCCGACGCGGCCGGCAGGTGTCCCGCCGGGACGCCCGACTGCTCAAGCTGGCGAAGGAGTCCTGAGATGGCGCTGCTCGAGGTGTCGGGCCTGACCGTCGCGACCCACGATGACCGGGCCCCGGCCCTGGTGAAGGGCGTGAGCTTCTCGATCGAGGCCGGCGAGATCGTGGGGGTCGTCGGGGCCAGCGGCAGCGGCAAGACGCTCACCGCGCTGGCGGTGGCCCAGCTGCTCCCGCGCACGCTCGACGTCGACGCTCACTCCCTGGTGTTCGACGGGGTCGACCTGATGGAGTCCACCGACACGGAGCGCGCCGAGGTCCTCGGCGGCCAGCTGGCGATGGTGTTCCAGGATCCGCTCTCGTCGCTCAATCCCGTGCGGCACATCGGCAGCCAGATGATCGAGTCGGTCCGTCGTCACCGTGGGCTCTCGAAGCGCGAGGCCCTCCAGCTCGCCGAGACCTGTCTCGCCGACGTGGGCATGGTCGATCCCGCCGGCTGCCTGAAGAAGCACCCGCACGAGCTGAGCGGAGGCATGCGCCAGCGCGTGATGATCGCGATGGGGCTGATGGGCGACCCCCGGCTGATCGTCGCCGACGAGCCCACGACGGCCCTGGACGTCACGGTGCAGGCGCAGGTCATCGACCTGATCGTGAAGATCAATCGAGAGCGCGGCACCGCCGTCATGTTCGTCTCCCACAACATCGCCCTGCTGTCGGAGTTCTGCTCGCGGATCCTGGTGATGCGCGAGGGGAAGATCGTCGAGGACCTGAGCACCGACGCACTGCTCGCGGGTGCCTCCCACCCCTACACGCGTGCGCTGATCCGCGCCGTCCCGAACCTCACCACCGACCGTGACCGAGAGCTGGCGACCGTTGATGACCTCTGACACCACCCCGCCGCTGCTGGACCTCCGTTCCGTCGACGTCACCTACGGCGGAGCGAAGGAGTTCACCGCGGTGCGGAACGCCTCTCTCACGATTGCTCCGGGTCGGACGGTGGGCCTGGTCGGCGAGTCCGGATCGGGGAAGTCGACGCTGGCGCGCTGCGTGGTGGGTCTCGTCAGGGCCTCCTCCGGATCCGTTCACCTCGATGGCGAGGACGTCACGAACCCGCGAGGCCCGGCCCTGGCATCCGTGCGCAAGAACGTCCAGATGGTCTTCCAGGACCCTCGGTCGTCACTGAACCCGAGGCTCGACATCGGCACGACGCTCCGGGAGGTGATCGCGGTGACCGATGACGTCGACCGGGGCTCGCCGCAGGCGCGCGACACGGCCGTGGACCTGATGGCCCGTGTCGGACTCGACCGAGCGCTGCTCAACCGGTACCCGCACCAGCTCTCGGGCGGGCAGCTCCAGCGCGTCGCCATCGCCCGCGCCGTGGCGCGCCGCCCGCGCCTGATGCTGCTCGACGAGGTCACCGCCTCGCTGGACGTGTCGGCCCAGGCGACGGTCCTCAATCTCCTGCGCTCGCTGCAGGAGGCGTCCGGGTTCGCCGTCCTGCTGATCACCCACGATCTCGCGGTCGTCCGCTACATGTGCGACGAGATGGTGGTGATGCGACGCGGCGAGGTGGTGGAACACGGCGCCACCGGCGATGTCATGTCGGAGCCGCGGACGGACTACACGCGAAGCCTCCTGGACGCCATTCCGTCCTTGGGTCGGGACCGCTGGAGGTCCGGAGCCCGGTGACGACACAGATCCTCGGCCTGCCGTCCGCAGCCGTTCGGACGCTCGCCCTGGGCTTCCTGGCGAGGGTTCCGGCCGGCGCTCTCGGCCTGGTGATCGTCCTGCACGGCCTCAGCCTGGGCCTCAGCTACACGGTGAGCGGCCTGATGGCGGCCGCGTTCGCGCTCGGGATGGCCGTGGGGGCTCCGGTCGTCGGCCGCAGCATCGATCGCTGGGGCCAGCCGGTGCCGCTGTTCGCCGTGACCGTGGTGGCCGCGGCGATGATGATCGGGCTGACCTCGTTGCCGCAGGGCACCGGTCCGGCCGCGCCGGTCGCGCTGGCGGCGATCACGGGCCTCACACAGCCTCCGCTGGCCGTCTGTGCGCGAGCGATCTGGAACGAGCGACTCGGGCCCGTGGACCTGAGTCGGATGCTGTCCCTGGACGCCTCGCTGCAGGAGATGACCTACATCCTCGGCCCTCTGACCGTGGTGAGCTGGGCGACGGTGCGAGGGACCCATGAGGCACTGATCCTCGCGGCGGGGCTGATCCTCGTGCTCACGGCGGTGTTCGCCCTCACGCCCGAGTCGCGCAGGGCCTCCCGGCGATCCGACCGCCCCGTGATGGGCGCTCCGAGCCGCTTCCCCGTGACGGTCTGGATCTTGGTCGTCGTCACGTTCACGGTGGGGATCGCGATCGGAGTCCTCGAGGTCGCGGTGGTCCGCCGCTCGGCCCAGCTCGACGCGTCGGAGCTGATCGGAGTCTTCTACGGACTGTGGGCCACGGGAAGTCTCGTCGGCGGACTCATCAACCTGCGAGCCGGGGGCCGGGGGCGACTCGCCTCGCGCATGACGCTGTTCCTGGCGGCGCTGGCGCTCACCCACCTCGTCGTCGCGGCGGCGACCACCACGGTGACACTGGGCCTGGCGCTCGTGCTCGCAGGCTTGCCCGCAGCTCCGATGTTCGCGGCGTTCTACGAGCTCCTGGGGACTGCCGCCCCCGAGGGCCGCGTCACGGAGGTCTTCGCCTGGGGCTCAACCGGGGGAATGGCGGGCGTGGCCCTGGGCACCGCCACGGGCGGCTTCCTCGCCGATGTGATCAGCAGCCGCGGGAACATCGTGGTCTGCGCGGCCGTCCTGGGGCTGGCCGCGGTCTTCGCGCTCGCCTGCCGGTCTCCACTGACGGGCATCGAGCGTCGTTGACGCTCCGGCGGAGCGGTCAGGCGGCCGCGCCGACCATCCGCAGGGCCAGGTCGCCGTGGAGCGCGGCGATCTCGTCGGGGGTCGTGGCGCCGCTCGGGTTGTACCAGCGCACGAGGTCGATGCTGAGGGACAGCAGCGCCAGGGCGGTGCCCTTGGCGTCGGAGACCGTCATGGTGCCGGCCTCGACGCCTGCCTCCAGCGCATCGCGCATGAGCGCCTCGATCGCGCGGCGGTACTCGGCGATCTCGGCCCGGTGCTCGGGCGTCAGCGCGTCGAACTCGTACTGCACGATGCGACCGACGCGGCTGTTCACGGCGTGCCACCGGCTGAACTCGGCCACCATGTGCCGGACCTGAATGACCGGGTCGGTGGAGGACTGGGACGCCTTCTCGATGATCTGGACCGCCGAGCGGTGCCCGCGCCGGGAGATCTCGAACAGCAGGTCCTCCTTCGTCGCGTGGTGCACGTAGACGGCCGCGGGACTCATCCCCGCGCGCGAGGCGATGTCGCGGGTCGTCGTGCCGGCGAATCCGGAGGTGGCGAAGGCCTCGACGGCCGCATCCAGCAGGCGCTCGCGCGTCGAGGCGGAGCGGTCGCGACCGGTCGCCGAGTCGGTGGTCATGGTGGACAGCATGACGCAGGAATGACATGCTAAGCAAGCGCTTAGTCATTGGCGGGTCGCCGCCGGCACACCGAAAGGCAACAACATGCCCGAAGCAGTCATCGTCTCCACCGCACGCTCGCCGATCGGCCGCGCGGGCAAGGGTTCGCTCAAAGACATGCGTCCTGACGACCTCACCGTCCAGATGATCGAGGCCGCGCTGGCCAAGGTGCCGGGCCTGGACCGCAAGGACATCACCGACCTGCACCTCGGTGTCGGCCAGCCGGCCGGCGAGGCGGGCCACAACCTGGCGCGCGCCGTGGCCGTGCTGTCGGGCATGGACCACCTGCCGGGCGTGACGGTCAACCGCTACTGCTCCTCCTCGCTGCAGACCACCCGGATGGCGTTCCACGCGATCAAGGCCGGCGAGGGCGACGCGTTCATCTCGGCTGGCGTGGAGACCGTGAGCCGGTTCGGCAACGGGTTCTCCGACATCCCGGGCACCGAGAACCCGCTGTTCGCCGACGCGATCGCTCGCACCGCCAAGCGCGCCGAGGGTGGCGCCGACACGTGGACCGACCCGCGTGAGGCAGGCAGCCTCCCCGACCTGTACCTCGGGATGGGTCAGACGGCCGAGAACGTCGCGCAGTACCTGGGCATGGGCCGCCAGGAGCAGGACGAGTTCGCCCTGCGCAGCCAGAACCTGACCGAGCAGCGCATCGCCGAGGGCTTCTGGGCCAAGGACATCACCGAGGTCACGCTGGCCGACGGCACCGTGGTGGCGAAGGATGACGGCCCCCGCGCCGGAACGACGATCGAGGCTCTGTCGGGCCTCAAGCCGGTGTTCCGTCCCGACGGCACCGTGACGGCCGGCAATGCCTGCCCGCTCAACGACGGCGCCGCCGCCGTGGTGATCATGAGCGACACCCGCGCCAAGGAGCTGGGCCTGACCCCGCTCGCGCGCATCGTGTCCACGGCCGTCACCGGCCTGTCGCCCGAGATCATGGGCCTGGGCCCGGTCGAGGCGATCCCCGCCGCGCTCAAGCACGCCGGCATGGGCATCGACGACATCGACCTCTACGAGATCAACGAGGCCTTCGCCGTCCAGGCGTGGGGCTCGGCCCGCGAGCTCGGCATCCCGATGGACAAGCTCAACGTCAACGGCGGCGCCATCGCGGTCGGCCACCCGTTCGGCATGACCGGCGCGCGCATCACCTCCACGCTGATCAACTCGCTGCAGTGGCACGACAAGCAGTTCGGCGTCGAGTCCATGTGCGTCGGCGGCGGCATGGGCATGGCCATGGTCCTGGAGCGCCTCTCGTGACCGAAGGTCGTTTCGCGGGCAAGGTCGCGATCGTCACGGGCGCGTCGCGGGGCATCGGCCTCGGTGTCGCGCAGCGCCTCGTCGACGACGGCGCGAAGGTGGTCATCACGGCGCGCAAGACCGAGGCCCTCGAGGCCGCGGTGGCCGAGCTCGGCCCGGACAACGCCGCGTACGTGGCGGGTCCGGCCGACGACGCCGCCCACCAGGACGAGACGGTCGCGAAGGCCGTCGAGCACTTCGGTGGCCTGGACTTCCTGGTGAACAACACCGGGATCAACCCGACGTACGGCCCGATGATCGAGATGGACCTGAACGCGGGCCGCAAGATCTTCGAGGTCAACGTGCTGGCCGCGGTGTCGTGGGCGCAGAAGGCCTACAACGCCTCGCTCAAGGACAACGGCGGCGCGATCGTGAACATCGCGTCGGTGGCCGGCCTCAAGCCGGCCCCGATGATCGGCATGTACGGCGCGTCGAAGGCCGCGGTCATCCACGTCACGAAGGAGCTCTCGCTCGAGCTGGCTCCCTCGGTGCGCGTGAACGCCGTGGCACCGGCCGTCGTGAAGACCCGGTTCGCCGGTGCGCTGTACGAGGGACGCGAGGAGGAGGTCGCCTCGGCCTACCCGCTGAAGCGTCTCGGCGAGCCCGAGGACATCGCGGGCGTCACCACCTTCCTGCTCTCGCAGGATGCGGCCTGGATGACCGGCCAGTGCCTCACCGTCGACGGCGGTCTGCTGCTCACCGGCGGCGTCTGACCAGTCGCTGAGACGAAGGGCCCCGGGACCTCGGTCCCGGGGCTCTTCGGCGTTCTTCTGCTGAATCCTGCACAGAAGTCGCGCGAGATGACGATCTCCGCGAAAGTTTGTCCCCACTTGTGAACAATGCTGTGTGCAACTATCAGTTACAACTTGAGCGGCGCCCCATGAGTCACATCCGTCACGAGTAGGAACCCGGGTGTGATCCAAAACATGAGGAAAACCTCAGTCCAAAGATGAGGAAAGCCTCACGTTTGTGTCACGATGGATGACATGACGACGCTCGACACCTCTGTGTTCCACGCCCCGACCTCCCGCGACCGCCGCACCGACAGCCTGCTCGACGACCTCCGTTCGGGTACGCCGTGGGCGCTGGTCCTCGGCGGGCAGGGAGGGGACTGGCTCGGCCCGCTGGCCGACCTCGTCCGCGACTTCGCGCTGGACGCCGACGTCGCCGACCTCGTCCGCCGCTCGGACCGCATGCTGGCTCCCGTCGCCACCGAGCTCGCCCGCGCGGGCGTCGCCTTCGACCCGGTGGCGTGGGTGGACGTGCTCGCCGTCGGCGAGTCGGCCGAGGACGATGACGCCCCGGGCCTGCCCGCCGGCGCCGACGTCACCGCCCCGGCCGCCTCCGTCCCCGGCATCACGCTCGCGCAGCTCGCCGGGCTGCGTGCGCTGTCGCGCCAGGGGCTCGACGTGGCCGCCCACCCGCCCGTCGCCGTGGCGGGCCACTCCCAGGGCGTGCTCGCCGCCGAGGCGCTCGCCGGCGTCCCCGACGTCGAGGTGCTCGCGCTCGCCCGCCTGGTCGGTGCCGCGGCGCAGCTCGTCGGCCGCCGCCGCGGGCTGCTCGGACAGACGATGCTGGCCGTCTCGGGAGTCGTCCCCGAGCGCGTCGCCGCCATCGTCGAGGGCACCGGCGCCGTCTGCCACATCCGCAACGGGCGCCGCTCCGTGGTGCTGTCCGGGCCGTCCGCGGCCCTCGCCGCCGCCACCGCGCGCCTCGAGCAGGTGGCCGCGGACGAGAAGGACGAGCGCGAGCGCAAGGTCACCGGCGGGGCGCCGTTCTCCCCGGTGATCGAGCCCGTCGAGTCCGCCCTCGCGTTCCACCACCCCGACCTCGCCGAGACCGCCGAGCTGGTGGCCGGCTGGGCGGCGCGCATCGGCATCGACGCCGAGCACGCCCGCCACGCGACGCAGCGCGCGATCATCGACCCGGTCGACTGGGTCGTCGACGTCACCGCCGCGCTCGACGCCGGAGCCGAGTGGGTCCTCGACCTCGGGCCCGGCGACCTTGCCTCGCGCCTCACCGCAGCCGAGACCCGCTCGCGCGGCGTCGGCCTGGTGGCCCCCACGACGCGTCGTGGTCACCGTGAGCTGACGATCACGGGCGCTCGCCCCACGGTCCCCGTCGCGTGGTCGACCTTCGCGCCGCGCCTCGTGACGCTGCCCGACGGCTCCACCTCGGTCGAGACCGCGTTCACCCGCGCCACCGGCAAGTCGCCGATCCTGCTCGCTGGCATGACGCCCACCACCGTGGACGCGCCGATCGTGGCCGCCGCGGCCAACGCCGGCTTCTGGTCCGAGCTCGCCGGTGGCGGCCAGGTGACCGAGGAGATCTTCGACGCCCGCCTCGTCGAGCTGGACTCGCTGCTCGACGAGGGCGCCACGTTCCAGTTCAACTCGCTGTTCCTCGATCCCTACCTGTGGCGCCTGCAGCTGGGCCAGAACCGCCTCGTCCAGCGCGCCCGCGCCGCCGGCGCCCCGATCGACGCCGTCATCGTCACGGCCGGCATCCCCGAGCTCGACGACGCCGTCGCCCTCGTCGACGAGCTGACCGAGGCCGGCATCGAGCACGTCGTGTTCAAGCCCGGCACCGTGCGCCAGATCCGTGAGGTCCTCGCGATCGCCAAGAAGGTCGACCGCACCGTCATCGTGCAGGTCGAGGGAGGCCGCGCCGGCGGTCACCACTCGTGGGAGGACCTGGACGACCTGATCCTGGCCACCTACGGCGAGCTGCGCGCCCAGTCGAACGTGGTCCTGTGCGTCGGCGGTGGCATCGGCACCTCCGACGCCGCGGCCGCGTGGCTGACCGGCACCTGGGCCCAGCGCCACGGCTTCCTCGACATGCCCGTCGACGGCATCCTCGTCGGCACCGCCGCTATGGCGACCCTCGAGGCCACGACCGCCCCCGAGGTCAAGCAGCTGCTCGTCGAGACCCGCGGCACCGGTGCGTGGGTCGGCGCCGGCACCGCCAAGAACGGCATGGCGTCGGGCCGCAGCCAGCTCGGTGCCGACATCCACGAGATCGACAACACCGCGTCGCGCACCGGCCGCCTCCTCGACGAGGTCGCCGGCGACGCCGATGCGGTCGCCCGCCGCCGCGACGAGATCGTCGAGGCGCTCGACCGCACCGCGAAGCCGTACTTCGGCGACGTCGCCGCGATGACCTACGCCCGCTGGCTCGGCCGCTTCGTCGAGCTCTCCGGCACCGCCGCCGACGGCTCGGCCCAGTGGCTCGACGTGTCGCTGCGCGACCGGTTCCACGCGCTCGCGCAGCGGGCCGAGGCCCGCCTCGCCGAGCAGGACCGCGGCGAGATCGCCACGCTCTTCGCCGAGCCGGCCGACGTCGAGGACGGCCCGGCCGCGCTCGACCGCCTGCTCGCGGCGTACCCCGACGCCGCCTCGGTGACGCTGCACCCGGCCGACGAGGCGTTCTTCGTCGAGGTCTGCCGCCGGGCCGGCAAGCCCGTGAACTTCGTGCCGGTCGTCGACGCGGACGTGCGCCGCTGGTGGCGCTCGGACTCCCTGTGGCAGGCGCACGACCCGCGCTACGGGGCCGACGAGGTCTGCGTCATCCCCGGCACGGCCAGCGTCGCGGGCATCACCCGCGTCGACGAGCCCGTCGCCGACCTGCTGCAGCGCTTCGAGGACGCGGCGGTCGACGCCCTGCTCGCCTCGGGTCGCGCCCCGCAGCGCGTGCCGGCCCGCCGCCGTGAGGGCGACAGCCGTCTCGCCGCTCCGCTCGCCGTGGTCCTGGCCGCCCCCGACGTGGTCTGGGCGGGCCGCACCGTCACCAACCCCGTGCACCGCCTCGGCGCCGAGTGGGTGCTGACCGACACCGACTCCGCCGAGCAGGCCGCCACGGGTGCCCGCCTCGTCGCCGCGGGCGACTCCGCGGCCGACCTGACCGTGCCCCTCGGCCACGGCCGTGAGCTGACGCTGCGCATCGAGGTGCCGTCCGGCTCTTCGCGCGGCCACGCTCCCGTGGTCACCACCGACGCCGCCGTGTCCGCCATGGCGCAGATCGTCAGCGGTGCCGTCGCCGGCAGTCTTCCCGAGGTCTCCGACGGCGTCGCGCACCTCGACGTCGACTGGGACCCGGACCTGGCCGCCGACCACGCCGCCGTCAGCGCCGGACCGCTCGTGCTCGGCCGTCACCGCGTGCCCGACGTGCTCGTCGGACTGGCCTGGCCTGCGGTCTTCGCCGTCATCGGCGACGCCCGCAACGCCGAGGGCGTCCCCGTCGTCGAGGGCATGCTCGACCTGGTCCACCTCGACCACGCGATCACCGCGCAGCCGCTGCCGACCGAGCGCACGTCGCTCGAGATCCGTGCCGCCCTGACCGGCGTCGAGGAGTCGCAGTACGGCCGTGTCGTCACCGTCGACGTGACGGTCGGCGACGTCGCCACGATGCGCGAGCGGTTCGCAATCCGCGGCCGCACGGGCGCGGCCACGCTGGCCGACCCCGCGCGTGCGGGCGACGTCCTGGGCGATGACGAGGTCAAGGACACCCCGCGCCGGACGCGAGCCCGCGTGACCGTGACCGCCCCGTCCGACCTCGGCGCGTTCGCGTCGGTCACGGGCGACCACAACCCGATCCACACCAGCGTCGCCGCCGCCCGCCTGGCCGGCCTGGGCGCGCCCATCGTGCACGGCATGTGGACCTCCGCCGCCGCGCAGCACGCGGTGGCGGACGAGACCGGACGCCGCATCGCCGGCTGGACCACGCGCTTCATGGCCCCGGTCGCTCCGGGCGCCGAGGTGGAGGTCCGCGCCGATCGCGTGGGCCTGTCCCACGGCCGCGAGGTGCTGGACGTCACCGTGCGCGCCGAGGGCGAGATCGTCATGGCCGCCTCGGCCGTACTGGACGCGCCCCGCACCGCCTACGCCTTCCCCGGCCAGGGCATCCAGAGCCCCGGCATGGGCATGGCCGGCTACCAGCGCTGCCCCGCGGCGCGCGAGGTCTGGGACCGTGCCGACAAGCACACCCGCTCCGCGCTCGGCTTCTCGATCCTGACCGTCGTTCGCGACAACCCGACCGATCTCACCGTCCGCGGCGTCACGCACCACCACCCCGACGGCGTGCTCTACCTGACGCAGTTCACGCAGGTCGCGATGGCCGTCCTGGGCGCGGCCCAGATGGCCGAGCTGCGTGAGGGCGGCGCGTTCGTCGACGGAGCGGTGCTGGCTGGTCACTCGGTCGGCGAGTACAACGCGCTCGCCGCGGTCTCGGGCGTCATCAGCCTCGAGGCCGTCGTCGAGGTCGTGTTCCAGCGCGGCTCGGTCATGCACACGCTCGTGCCGCGTGACGAGAAGGGCCGCAGCGACTACCGCCTCGCGGCGATCCGCCCCTCGCAGATCGGCCTGGCCGACGACGAGGTGAAGGACTACGTCGAGGGCCTCGGTGAGGCGTCCGGCGAGTTCCTGCAGATCGTCAACTACAACATGCGGGGCTCGCAGTACGCGATCGCCGGCACCGTCCGGGGCCTCGAGGTCCTGGAGAAGGACGTGGCCGATCGCCGCGAGCGGTTCGGCGGCAAGGCCGCGTTCATCCTCGTGCCCGGCATCGACGTGCCGTTCCACAGCCGCGTGCTGCACGGCGGCGTGCCGGACTTCCGCCACAAGCTGCAGGAGCTGCTTCCGCCCACGATCGACCCGGCGATCCTCGAGGGCCGCTACGTGCCGAACCTCGTGCCGAAGCCGTTCAGCCTGGACGAGGACTTCATCCGCGAGGTCGAGCAGTACGTCGGCACCACCGTCCCGCGGTCGGAGGACCCGGGCATGCTGTGCCGCGACCTGCTGATCGAGCTGCTGGCCTGGCAGTTCGCCAGCCCCGTGCGCTGGATCGAGACGCAGGACCTCATGTTCACCCCCGTCGAGGAGGGCGGCCTGGGCGTCGAGCGCTTCGTCGAGGTCGGCGTCGGCTCGGCCCCGACCGTGGCCAACCTCGCGGCCGGCACGCTGAAGCTGCCCGGCTACCCGAGCGTCGAGGTGCTGAACGTCGAGCGCGACGCCGCCGCCGTGTACGGGACCGACGAGGACCCGGCGCCGGTGGAGGACGAGGCCCCCGAGGCGACCGTCGAGGACAGCGCGCCGCAGCAGGCCGCCGCCCCCGCGGCTGCTCCGGCCGGTGGCCCCGCCACGCAGACGGCCGCCGACCTGCCCTTCTCGGCAGCCGATGCGACCAAGGTCCTCATCGCGTGGTGGACGAAGCTGCGCCTGGACCAGCTCGGTGCGGCCGACACGATCGAGTCGCTGACCGACGGTGCGTCCAGCCGCCGCAACCAGCTGCTGATCGACCTCGGCGGCGAGCTGTCGCTGGGTGCGATCGACGGCGCCGCGGAGGCCGACATCGTCACGCTGGGCGGTCAGGTCGACGCCCTCGCCCGGACCTACAAGCCGTTCGGCCCGGTCCTGGCCGAGGCGTTCGGCGACCACCTCAAGAAGGTGCTCGGCCCGACGGGTCGCAAGCAGTCGGCCGTCGCCGAGCGCGTCACGGGTGCGTGGCAGCTCGGCTCGGGCTGGGCCTCGCACGTCCTGGCCGAGCTGGCCATGGTCACCCGCGAGGGCCAGAGCGTCCGCGGCGGCGCGTTCGGCGAGGCGTCGATCGCCTCGGCCGGCGACGTCGACGCGGCCATCGACGCCGCGGTCCAGGCGGTCGCGGCACGCCACGGCGTGACGGTGCAGATGCCGTCCGCGGGCGGTGGCGACGGCGCCACGATCGACGCCGAGGCGCTCGGCGAGTTCACCGCGGCCATCACCGGCCGCGACGGCGTGCTCGCCTCGGCGGCACGGCTCGTGCTGGAGCACCTCGACCTGGTCGACGTGCCCGAGACCGCCGAGCCCGACGAGCAGGCGGCCGCGGTCGTCGCACGGGTCGAGGCCGAGCTGGGCACCGACTGGATCAAGGCCACCGAGGGCGTCTTCGACGCCGAGCACGCGGTCGTCCTGGACGACCGCTGGGCGTCGGCGCGCGAGGACCTCGCGCGCCTCGCGCACGGCGACGAGGTCGTCGGCTCCTTCGCCGCAACCGGCGAGGTCGTGGCGAAGCAGGCCGAGCACTGGCTCGCGCGGACCGGCGACGAGCGGTTCGCCCGCATCGCCGAGGACGCGCGCGACACGACCGCCGGCACCTTCGCCGGCGAGGTCGCGGTCGTGACCGGCGCGGCCGACGGCTCGATCGCGGGCTCCGCCGTGGGCGAGCTGCTCGCGGGCGGCGCCACGGTCGTGGCCACCACGTCCTCCCTGGCGCCGAAGAAGCTGCGCTTCTTCAAGGACCTCTACCGCCGCAACGCGCGTGCCGGTGCGGTCCTGTGGGTCGTACCCGCCAACCTGGCGTCGTTCGCCGACGTGGACGCGCTGGTCGAGTGGATCGGGGCCGAGCAGTCCCGCACCGCCGCCGGCGTCACGACCGTGTCGAAGCCCTCGCTCACCCCGACGCTGCTGGTGCCGTTCGCGGCCGGCCGGGTCATGGGCGACGCGACCGAGGCCGGCCCCCGCGCCGAGCTCGAGATGCGCATCCTGCTGTGGTCGGTCGAGCGGCTCGTCGGCGCGCTGTCGTCGTCGGTCACCGACCGCAACCTCGACGCCCGCCTGCACGTGCTGCTGCCGGGCTCGCCCAACCGCGGCATGTTCGGTGGCGACGGCGCCTACGGCGAGGCCAAGGCCGCGCTGGACGCCCTGGTCACCAAGTGGGGCTCGGAGAAGCGCTGGGCCGACAAGGTCACGCTGGCCCACGCCATCATCGGCTGGGTCCGCGGCACGGGCCTCATGGGCGGCAACGACCCGCTCGTCGAGGCCGTCGAGGCCGCCGGCGTCCGCACCTGGTCGCCCGCCGAGATGGCCGCCGCGCTGCTCGAGGCCTGCACCCCGCAGGCCCGCCAGCAGGCGACCGAGGGTCCGCTGACGTTCGATCTCACGGGAGGCCTCGGCGAGGCCGACCTCGACATGAAGGCGCTCGCGGCGGAAGCCGGTGATCGAGTTGCTGGGCGAGGGACGAGCCCGCGTATCGAGATCAACTCGACGATCCCGGCGCTCCCCGCGCCCCCGTCGCGCCTCGACCGCGTCGAGACGCCCGAGTGGGCCGGCGTCACCGCCCGCCCCGAGGACCTCGTGGTCATCGTGGGCGCCGGCGAGCTGGGCCCGTACGGCTCGGCGCGCACGCGCTTCGAGATGGAGGTCGAGGACCGCCTGTCCGCGGCCGGCGTGCTCGAGCTGGCGTGGTCCACCGGACTGCTCAGCTGGGACGCGACGAACCGCGGCTGGTTCGACACCGAGTCCGGCGAGGTCGTCGCTGAGCACGAGATCGCCGATCGGTACGAGGACGCGGTCCGTGAGCGGATCGGCGTTCGCCGGTACGCCGACGACGGCGACATGGTCGACAACAGCGCCCCCCTGCTGGCGTCGGTGTACCTCGACCACGACCTGACCTTCACGGTCTCGGGCCAGGCGGAGGCGCAGGCGATGCGCGACGCCGATCCCGAGCACACCGTGATCGCGCAGGACGGCGAGGGCGAGTGGACCGTGACCCGCAGGGCGGGCACGCAGGTCCGTGTGCCGCGCAAGATGAAGCTGACCCGCACGGTCGGCGGCCAGATCCCGACGGGCTTCGACCCGACGGTCTGGGGCGTCCCGGCCGAGATGGTCGAGGCGGTCGACCGCGTGGCCCTGTGGAACCTGATCTGCACCGTGGACGCGTTCCTGTCGTCGGGCTTCACCCCGTCCGAGCTGATGCGCTGGACGCACCCGACCTTGGTGGCGAACACGCAGGGCACCGGCATGGGCGGCATGACGTCGATGCACTCGCTGTACATCGACACCCTGCTGGGCGAGGCGAAGCCGAACGACATCCTGCAGGAGGCGCTGCCGAACGTCATCGCCGCGCACGTGGTCCAGTCCTACGTGGGCAGCTACGGCGCGATGGTGCACCCGGTGGCCGCATGCGCCACGACCGCGGTGTCGGTCGAGGAGGGCGTGGACAAGATCCGCCTCAACAAGGCCGAGTTCGTCGTGGCTGGCGGCTTCGACGACCTCTCGGTCGAGGGGATCGTGGGCTTCGGCGACATGTCGGCCACCGCGGACTCCGCGGCGATGGCCGCCAAGGGCCTCGAGGACCGCTACTTCAGCCGTGCCAACGACCGTCGCTACGGCGGGTTCGTGGAGTCGCAGGGCGGCGGCACGATCCTGCTGGCCCGCGGTGACCTGGCGGCCCGGATGGGCCTGCCGGTGCTCGGCGTCGTGGCCTACGCGGCCTCGTTCGCCGACGGCGTGCACACGTCGATCCCGGCGCCGGGCCTCGGTGCCCTGGCGGCGGGCCGTGGTGGGCGCGAGTCGCAGCTGGCTCGCTCGCTCTCGGCCCTGGGCGTGGGCGCTGACGACATCGGCGTGCTGTCCAAGCACGACACGTCGACGGGCGTCAACGAGCGCAACGAGTCCGAGCTGCACGAGCGGCTGGCGGCGGCCCTGGGCCGCAGCGAGGGCAACCCGCTGTACGTCATGAGCCAGAAGGCGCTGACCGGTCACTCGAAGGGCGGCGCGGCCGCCTTCCAGCTGATCGGGCTGTGCCAGGTGCTGGAGGGCGGCGTCCTGCCGCCGAACCGGAGCCTGGACTGCGTGATGGACGACCTGGCCGAGCACGAGCACCTCGTGTGGCTGCGCGAGCCGCTGGCGACCGGGCCGCTCAAGGCGGGTCTGCTGACCAGCCTGGGCTTCGGTCATGTGGCCGGCCTGATCGCCGTGGTGCACTCGCAGGCGTTCGTGGAGTCGCTCTCCGCCGACGAGCGCGACGCGTACCTCGAGGCGGCGGAGCGTCGCCGGATCGACGGTCGCATGCGCCTCGTCGACGCCATGTACGGCGGCGAGGCGCTGTACCGACGTCCGGCCGACCGGCGTCTGGGTGACTCGGGCGTGCGCGAGCGTGAGGCGGCCCTGCTGCTCGACGCGAGCGGCCGCCTGGGCGAGGACGGGGTCTACGCGTGCCGGTGATCGGCACCGGGATCGACCTGGTGGACGTGCCCGGATTCGCCGAGCAGCATCGGCGACCGGGCACCCGCGCCGGCAGTGCCTTCACAGCTGCCGAGCGCCGCGACGCCCGGAGTTCTCCTTCTGGCTCCGGGCGTCGCACCCCCGATCAGGAGATGGCGTCCCTCGCTGCCCGCTGGGCGGTCAAGGAGGCGTTCATCAAGGCCTGGTCGGAGTCGCTGTGGGGGACTCCGCCGCCCCTCGGCGAGCACGTGCACGACCAGATCGAGGTGATCCGCGACGCGTGGGGTCGTCCCCGCATCCGCCTGCACGGCGAGGTCGCGAAGCACCTCGAGGACGTCACCGTGCACGTCAGCCTCAGCCACGACGGTCCCGCCGCCATCGCGATGGTGACCCTCTCCTCCTGACCCACGTCTCGCGCCTTCGATGACTGCGCTGTCGGTGACTTGCGCTCTCGGTGAACAGGGGTTCCCCCGAGGAGGCGGTCGCGGTTGGCTGGGGCGATGGAACTGCTCGTCCTCGGCGGAACCGCCTTCCTCGGCCATGAGATCGCCCGGTCGGCGCTCGCGCAGGGTCACCGCGTCACGTGTGCCGCGCGCGGGTCGGCCGAGCCTCCCGCCGGAGCGGCCTTCGTGCGGATCGACCGCGACGAGGACGACGGCCTCGCGCCGCTGACCGGACGCCGCTGGGACGTCGTCATCGACGTGGCCCGCCAGCCCGGGCACGTGCGGCGCGCCGTGCGCGACCTGGCCGCCGACCATCGCGTCTTCGTCTCCAGCGGCAACGCCTACGCCGACTTCTCCTCGATCGAGCAGGCCGAGGACGCCGCCACCCTCGCACCGCTCGCGGCCGACACGATGTCCTCGGACGACGACTACGGCGCCGCCAAGGTGGCCTGCGAGCAGGCCGTGCTTGCGGCCGGGCCGGCCGCGGTGGTGAGGTCCGGGCTGATCGGCGGTCCGGGGGACTGGTCGGGTCGGAGCGGCTACTGGCCGTGGCGCTTCGCGCACCCCGTGGGCCCGGAGGTGGTGGTCCCGGACGACCTGCGCTTCCCGTGCGCCATGATCGACGTCCGCGACCTGGCGGCCTGGATCGTCGACCTCGCCGGGCGGCGCGTCGAGGGGACGTTCAACGCCACCGGACCGACGACCGACCTGGAGAGCGTGCTCGAGGTCGCTGCCCGGGTCGCGGGCTCGTCGGCGCGCCCGCGACCGGTGCCGGTCGAGCGGCTGCGCGAGCTGGGCATCGGCGACTGGATGGGTCCGGCCACGCTGCCGCTGTGGATCGACGACCCCGACTGGCGCGGCTTCGCCACGATGGACACCCGCCGGGCGCGAGCCGAGGGCCTGACGATGCGCCCGCTCGAGGAGACGCTGACCGACGTCCTGGCGTGGGAGGAGACCCGCACCCAGCCCCGCCGCTGCGGCCTCACCGACGACGACGAGCGCCGCGTCCTGACCGCGCTCTGATCCTGAATGGGCGGTCGGCTCAGGTGGCGCCGGCCTCCGCGGCCAGCAGGTAGGTGCCCAGGAGGCGCTTGAGCTCGATGATGGCCTCGCCGTGCTCCTGCAGGTCGCGCACCGAGAAGTTGAGCATCGAGTACGACATGTGGACCAGGACCTCGGCCATGATCTTGCGGCGGTCGCGCGGGGTGCCCGGCGTGAGGGGCGCCAGCACGTGCGCCACCCGCGCGGCCAGCTGCTGCTCGGTGACCTCGGCCGTGGCGCGGGTGACCGGCGTGGACTGCACGGCGTACCAGACGGCGCTTCGCGAGGGATCGTTGATCCACAGCTGGCTCATGTGGTCGACCAGGCGGTCGAGGAGCACGAGCCAGTCGAGCGTCGGCAGCTCGGCGGCCAGCTTGTCGAGCTCGGACTGGATCGCCACGGCGTTCAGCCGGTCCAGCTCGCAGACGATGACGTACTTGTTCGCGAAGAACTGGTAGAGCGTCCCGATGGGCAGTCCGGCGCGCTGAGCGACCTCCTCGCACGTGAACGACTCGAAGCCCACGTCGAGGAGCACGTCGCGCGACGCCTGCAGCAGGCTGTCGAACTTGACCTTGCTGCGCTCCTGCGTGGGACGTCGGCGAGGTTCGAGGATCTGGGCGGACGTCACGCGCGCCAGACTACCCGTGATTACTTGGAAGTAGCGTGAAGTCCGTGCTGGACGAGGGGATCGATCATCGCGCCGATCCCGTCGAAGCCCGAACCCACCGTCTGACCGGCCGCATGGCGGAAGTGGATGCCCTCCAGGATGACGGCGAGCTTGAAGTACGCCAGCCCCAGGTGGAAGCCCAGCTCGCTGACGTCACGTCCCGATCGCGCGGCGTAGCGCTCGACGACCTCGTCGGGGGAGAGGTAGCCGGGCGCCTGCGGCGCATCGGTGACCTGACCGCTCGACGGACCGGCGCTCAGGGCCAGGTGCTGGTAGGCCAGCATGACGGCCACGTCGGTGAGCGGGTCGCCGAGCGTGCTCATCTCCCAGTCCAGGACGGTGGTGATGCGGTCGCCGTCCTCGGTGTCGACGAGCACGTTGTCGAGGCGGTAGTCGCCGTGCACGATCGTGCTCTCGCTCGTGGCGGGAACCGAGTTCGTCAGCCGGTCGGCCAGCTCGTCGATGCCCTCGATCTCGCGCGAGCGCGAGGAGTCGAGCTGCTTCTTCCAGCGGGCGACCTGACGCGTGAGGTACCCGTCGGGGCGACCGAAGTCGCCCAGGCCGACAGCCTCGTAGTCCACCGCGTGCAGGTCGGCGAGGGTGTCCACGAGGCGCTCGGTGACGGCGCGCGTGCGCTCCGGCCCGATGACCTCGAGATCCTTCGCGCGCTGGAAGGCGGTGCCCGACATGCGCTCCATGACGTAGAACTTCGCGCCGATGACCGACTCGTCGGTGCACTCGGCGATCATCCGCGGCACGGGCACGGCGGTGCCGGCCAGCGCCGCCATCACGCGGTGCTCACGACCCATGTCGTGGGCGGTGGCCAGCACGTGGCCCAGCGGCGGGCGGCGCACGATGACGTCGCGCTCGCCGTTGGTGACCGCGTAGGTCAGGTTCGACTTGCCACCGGTGATGAGCGACGCGCTGAGCGCCCCCGGGATCTCCCCGGGG
This sequence comes from Aeromicrobium choanae, assembly GCF_900167475.1. Classification (NCBI taxonomy): domain Bacteria; kingdom Bacillati; phylum Actinomycetota; class Actinomycetes; order Propionibacteriales; family Nocardioidaceae; genus Aeromicrobium; species Aeromicrobium choanae. The sequence goes on from NZ_LT796768.1 coordinate 2,281,022, forward strand.
GCCTCAGCGTCGAGCCACGTGCGCAGGGCCTCGAGGTCGAGTCCCTGGACGACGTCAGGAGCGGTCACGTCAGTCCTTCGGTCCGCCGGCGACGTAGATGACCTGGCCGGAGACGAAGCCCGCACCCTCGCTGCACAGGAAGGCGGCGGTGTGCGCGATGTCCTCGGGCTGGCCGACGCGCTGCACCGGGATCTCCTTGGACGCGTACTCGATGAAGTCGTCGAACGGCACGCCGATGCGCTCGGCCGTCGCGGCGGTCATGTCGGTCTGGATGAAGCCCGGGGCGATCGCGTTGGCGGTGACGCCGTACTTGCCCAGCTCGATCGCGAGGGTCTTGGTGAAGCCCTGCAGACCGGCCTTGGCGGCGGAGTAGTTGGCCTGGCCGCGGTTGCCCAGCGCCGAGGTGCTGGAGAGGTTCACGACGCGGCCGTACTTGGCCTCGGTCATGTGCTTCTGGACGGCCTTGGTCATGAGGAACGAGCCCTTGAGGTGCACGTCCATGACCAGGTCCCAGTCGTCGGTGGTCATCTTGAACAGCAGGTTGTCGCGGATCACGCCGGCGTTGTTGACCAGCACGGTCGGCGCGCCGAGCTCCTCGGCGACCTTCGACACGGCCGCCTCGACGGCGTCGGCGTCGGCGACGTTGGCGCCGACGGCGAGGGCCTGGCCACCGGCCGCGACGATCTCGTCGACGACGGTCTGGCAGGCGGACTCGTCGAGGTCGAGGACGGCGACCTTGAAGCCGTCGGCGGCGAATCGCTTGGCGATGCCGGCGCCGATGCCACGGGCGGCTCCGGTGATGATGGCGGTACGGGGTTCGGACACGTGCGGTCTCCTTGGGTGTCTAAGCGCTTGCTTAGTCACCGTATCGCACGGGCCTCAGGTGCGAAAGGTCACATCGGAAACACCGGGTTTGAATATGAGGGAATCCTCACGTTTCGGCTATAGTCGAGGAATGCCTCATGTTTCTGACGACCGGCTGACGACGCAGACGACCACCGCGGGATCGGTCCCGCGCGCGGGACTCGAGTCCCGTCGACGGGAGCGGTTCGCTCGCGTCGAACCGCGCGGCGCCCGGGTGCACACCGCCCGCGAGCGCGCCGAGCTGCTCATGGACGAGGGCACCTTCGTCGAGCTCGCCCCCCTCCGCGCGGCCACCCCCGGCGCGGGCAGCGGCGTCATCACGGGCTGGGGCCTGGTGGACGGGCGCCCCGTCGTCGTGGCCTGCCACGACGCCGCCATCGCTTCAGGCGCGATCGGCGCGGTCATGGCCGAGGCCATCTGCCGCGCCCAGCGCTTCGCGATCGAGCGCGGCTTCCCGATCGTCTACGTCAACGACTCCGGTGGAGCGCGGGTGCCCGACGGCATCCTCGCGCTGCACGGCTGCGGCGAGATCTTCGCCCTCAACGTGGAGGCGCAGCAGCGCATCCCGCAGATCTCGGTGATCCTCGGCCCGTGCGCCGGCGCCGCGGCCTACTCGCCCGCGCTGACGGACTGGACCATCATGGTCAAGGGCCACGGGCACATGTTCCTGACCGGCCCGGACATCGTGCGCGCCGCCACCGGCGAGGACGCCACGGCCGACGAGATCGGCGGCTCCGGCATGCACACCCGCACGAGCGGCGTGGCGCACCTCGAGGTCGAGACCGAGCTCGACGCGCTGCAGTCGGTCCGCCACCTGCTGTCGTACCTGCCCTCGAACGCCGACGGCGTGCTGCCCGTGACCGCGCCCGTGCCGGTCAACCAGACCGCCGCCGAGGCCCTGCCCGAGGTCGTGCCCGAGAAGGCCAGCGTCATCTTCGACATGCACCAGGTCATCGACGGCGTGCTCGACAACGGCGCGCGCCTCGAGCTCTCGCCCGAGTACGCCGGAAGCGCCCTGACGCTGTTCGGCCGGGTGGAGGGGCGCCCCGTGGGCGTCGTCGCCAACCAGCCCGCCGTCCGCGGCGGCATCCTCGACTCGAAGAACTCGGTCAAGATCGCCCGCTTCGTGGAGTTCTGCGGCCGCTTCGGCATCCCGATCGTCACCCTCGTCGACGTGCCCGGCTTCCTGCCCGGCACGGTCGAGGAGGGCCGCGGCATCATCACGCAGGGCGCCAAGGTGCTCAAGGCGTACGTCGAGGCCAAGAAGTCGATGCGCCTGACCGTGGTGATCCGCAAGGCCTACGGCGGTGCCTACATCGCGATGGGCTCCACCTCGCTCGGCGCCGACCACGCGTGGGCCTGGTCCAACGCCGAGATCGCCGTGATGGGTCCCGGCGGCGCCGTGGGCCTGCTGCACCGCCGCGCGCTGGCCGCCGCCGAGGACCCCGCCGCCCTGCGCGACGAGCTCGCCGCGGAGTACCGCGAGAACGTCGCCCGCCCGTACGTGGCGGCCGAGGCCGGGATCATCGAGGACGTCATCCACCCCGAGGAGACGCGCGCCCGCCTCGTCGCCTCGCTGCGGCTGCTGGAGCACCGATGATCGACGCGAAGGCCGAGATCGTCGGCAACGTGTGGAAGATCCTCGCCCGCGAGGGCGACCAGGTGGGTCCCGGCGACCCGCTGGTCATCCTCGAGTCGATGAAGATGGAGATCCCTGTCACTGCTCCTGCCCACGGACACGTGGCGACGATCTTGGTCTCCGAGGGGCAGATCGTCCAGGAGGGCGACCCGGTCGTCGAGATCGACGACACCGTCGGCGCCTGACACCACGGCCCGCCCCTGCGAGGGCTGCGTGACAGGATGCCCGAGTGACCGAGTACCGCCACGAGATCCCGATGCGCTGGGCCGACCTGGACTCGTTGAACCACGTGAACAACGTCGTCTACCTCAAGTACGCGGAGAACGCGCGGGCCGCGATCCCTCAGCTGCCCGAGGGGCCGATCGGTGCGATGTCCATCCAGTTCAAGCGCCCGATGCTCCTGGGCCGGCGTCCTGTCGTGGTCACGAGCAGCATCGAGGGGGACCGGGTCCTGCAGTCGATCGGCCTGGCCGACTCGGACTCCGTGTTCGCCACCGTCGAGGTGACCTACGGCGGCGCGGTCCCCGGTGAGCCGCTGAACGCGGCTGCCAAGCCCGGGTCGATCGCGCTGCGTCACACCGACCTCGACGCCACCGGCGTGGTCAACGAGGCGCAGGTCTTCGAGCTGTTCCAGGAGACGCGCGTCCCGTTCATCAACGGCGTGCTGACGCGGGCCACTCCGGGCAACTTCGTCGTCGCGAACGTCGAGGCGCGCTACCACCGCCCCATCGCGCCGCAGGGTCGGCTGGAGTCGACGGCGCGCGTCGGACGGGTCGGCAACGCGTCCTTCACGATCGAGGCCCAGCTGGGCTCCGGTGGGCAGGCGTTCGCCTCGTCGCTCGCGGTGCTGGTGGGGTTCGACGCCGCCACCCAGTCGTCGCGGGCGTTCACCGATGCCGAGCGCGAGACGCTCGCCGCGGCGATGGTCTGATCAGCTCGGCGAGTTGATCATGAAGTTCGCGGCGTGCTGCGCGTACGCCCAGAACTGCGCGTCGTGCTCGGGATCGAGCTTCGCCGCGTCGAGGCCCTCGCGGAAGTGCTTGAGCCAGCGGTCGCGCCCGTCCTCGGTGACGGCGTAGGGCGCGTGCCGCATCCGCAGCCGCGGGTGTCCGCGGCGCTGCGAGTACTCGGTCGGGCCGCCCCAGTACTGCTCGAGGAACATCGTCAGGCGCTCGGCCGCGGGCCCGAGGTCCTCCTCGGGGTACATCGGCTTGAGCACCTCGTCCTGCGCGACGCCCTGGTAGAAGACGTCGACGATCAGCTCGATCGTGGCGCGTCCGCCGATCGCCTCGTAGAACGTCTCCTGCTGCGGCTGTTCGGTCATGCGGTGCCTCCCGAGGGCGGAAGTGTGGTGGAGGGGATGCGGACGCCGGCCTCGTCGAAGCGTCGCAGCACGCGGCTGCGCAGGGCGCGGCCCACGTCGGCCTGGTGCAGGGGAGCGGTCTTGAGCACGGTGCGCACGACGGCGCCGTCCTTGTCGAAGCGCTCGACGCCCCACACCTCGGGCTCCTCGATGATGACGGCCGCGAGCGTGGAGTCGGTGGAGAGCGCGTGGGCCTCCTCCCGCAGGATCCGCTGGACGAGCTCGAGGTCGGAGTCGTACGCGACCGTCACGTCGAGCACGGTGCGGGCCCACTCCTGGCTGTGGTTGCCGACGCGCAGGATCTCGCCGTTGCGGACGTACCAGACGGTGCCGTTGACGTCGCGCAGCCGCGTGACCCGCAGGCCCACGGCCTCGACCGTGCCGACGGCCTCGCCGACGTCGACCGCGTCGCCCACGCCGTACTGGTCCTCGAGGATCATGAAGATCCCCGAGAGGAAGTCCTTCACGAGGGTCTGGGCGCCGAAGCCCAGCGCGACGCCCGCCACGCCGGCACCCGTCAGCAGCGGGGCGATCGGCAGGCCGAAGACGCCGAGCACCATGACGAACGCGATGCTCCAGATGACGCCCGAGGCGATGCTCCGAAGCAGCGACCCCATCGTCTCGGCGCGCTGGCGTCGTCGCTCGCTCGAGCCGTTGCGCAGGTCGGCCAGGAACACGCCGGCCTTGGACTGCGCCAGGATCCCCGGGACCGCGCCCTTCGCGGCACGGCCGGTGAGCCGGTTGATGAATCGGTGGGCGAGCCAGCGCAGCACGATCGCGATGAGCACGATGAGCAGGGCCCGTCCGGGTACGTCGAGCAGCCAGCCGACGAGGTCCTCGGGCGTCCATGTCCAATCCACCCCTCAACCCTACGGGTGAGGGTTCGAGCCCAGATGCCGGTGGATACGATGGGCCCATGAGCCCCGCCCGAGTGATCACTGCCGTCACCGCCGCCCTGCTCGCCGTCGTCGCTGCCGCGACCCCGGCCGTGGCCAGCACCGCCCCCGACTCCGCCTCCTGGCCCGTGGACGAGAACGCCCTGTCCACGATCGAGTGGATCGGCTTGTTCATCGGTGGCACGGCGCTGGTCTACGTCGTCATCTGGGTCCTTGCCGCCGCGGTCAACGCCAAGAGCACGCACTTCGTCCCGGAGATCCCGCCGGCGACCCCCAAGGCCGATCACGACATCGAGGCCACGCAGCGCATGCCGCTGCCCGCCGCCGAGGGCGCCCCGAAGCACTGAGCCATGGCTGAGGACGCCCGGAACCGGTTCGCCGAGGACGTCTTCACGCACCGCGTCACGAAGGACGGCAAGGTCCTCGTGACCTGGCAGGGCCGCACCGTCACCACGGTGTCGGGCCGCGCCGCCGAGAGGCTCGTCTCCCGCCTCGACGGCGCCGACCGTCGCGAGGTGCAGCACCTGCTCGCCCGCGCCACGGGCCACTTCAAGCACTAGTCGCCCTCGCGCTTGTCCGTCGCCAGCCCCGAGAGACTCTCGCCCTTGTTCAGTCCGCAAGGAAGAACGGTGCTCTCGCTAAGGTGAATTGATGATGAGCGGGCGATATTCGCCTTTTCATCGAGGAACTCATGCCGAAGAGGGAGAAATCATGGCGCAGCGCGTGATCACCATTCTTTCCAGCGACATCTCGGGCGAGGAGATTCAGGACGGCGAGGGGGAGACGGTCTCGTTCGCGCTCGACGGCACCAGCTATGAGATCGACCTGACGAAGAAGGAGGCCGACGCCCTCCGCGCCTCACTCGAGACCTATGTCAAGGCCGCGCGCAAGGCATCGGTGCGCGGTACCTCCTCGCGCCGTGGCGGCAGCGCCGGATCCGGCTCGGGCCGCAGCCCGGAGGAGCTCACCCATGTTCGGACATGGGCGAAGGAGAACGGCTACGAGGTGAGCGAGCGCGGCCGGATCAAGAAGGAGGTCCTGGACGCCTTCGACGCGGCCCAGTGATCAGCCGGGCTCAGCGGATGATCCGCATGGCCCGGAACTTGCCGGTCAGGACGGGTGCGAGGGTCTCGGCGTAGGTCACCGTGATGTGGGTGTGGTCGCGGTAGACGTTGGCGCCGCCGATCACCGCGGGGCAGAAGCCCTTCTTGCAGAAGCGCGGACGCAGGTCGAGGGCCGTGGCGCCGCGGGTCTTCTTCGCGGTCAGCAGGAACGGGTCCCGCGAGAGGCCCGCCTTGGTCGAGACGCCGCACTTCCTCGCACCCCGCGTGGGGCCGTACTTCACGAGGCACTTCTGCGGATCACCCTTGAGGCGGGGGTTGTCGCTGAGGGCCACGATCCGCACGCCCTTGCGGATCACCGGACGCCAGAGCGCGCGCATCTTGATGACCTGCGACTTCGCGCTGCCCGACACCTGGCGCGCGTAGCCGGTCGTCACGACCACGTCCGTGCGGGGCGCCTGCTTCAGGAGCCATCGCTGGAGGTTCTTGCGGTAGATCGTGCACGGCCGGATGCGGGACTTGTCGGGGTGGTTCACCCGCGAGGTCGTCCACGAGCACGAGCCGCGCACCTGCACCTCGAGGGAGATGCGCCCCGCCTGGGCCATCTCGACGAAGGCGGGCATGATCGCGCGGGCATGGGAGTCGCCCACGAGGATCACGTGGGGACGGCCGGCGGCCCGGGTGCCGAAGGTGCAGCCGCGGTTGAGGCGGGTCTGCTGGACGCCGGACTGGTAGCACTGCTTGCCGGGGTACTGCGCCGTCTCGCGGCGGGCGACGCTCGGCCGCTGGATCAGCTTGCCCTTGAGTGCGGGGTTGTGGCACCGCTTCTTGGCCATGGACGCGGCACCGAAGCAGCGGGGCCGCGCACTCGCGGCCTGGACCGCCTGCGGCGCGACCACGGAGGCGGCGGGGGAGGTGACGACCGCAGGCCTCCTGGTGGGCTCGTGGGTCGACTCCGACGCGGCGACCAGCACGCCGGCACCCACCACGGCTGACGCGACCAGCGCGATGCGTGCTCGGAGGTGCCCCCGCTCCATGACTCCACGATCACCCCGATCGGTCGCCGTGGCAAGGGGGGATCAGTCGCTGCCGTCCAGCTTCCAGCGGCCGTCCTCACGGATGAAGGTGTACGTCTCGGAGGAGGAGAGGTCGTACTCGTCGTCGAGGTCGTCACCGCCGGACTCCTCGACCACGAGGATCCCGACCGAGCCGAGCCGCAGGCCCCAGACCGGATCTCCCTCGCGGGACACCGGCGGACGGGTGGTCAGGGAGGCGCAGGTGAACCGCTCGTCGTACAGGTCGTCGCGGAAGCTCTGCGTCGTGACGGCCACCAGCGCCGCACAGTCCTGGCTCGACTCCGCCTGGGTGAAGTCCGCGTACGTGCGCTCGAGGGGCTCGGAGTCGAACGTCCCCGAACTCCACAGGGCCACCGCCGAGAGGGCACCGACGAGCGCGGCCACCACGAACACGACGGGCAGGATCCAGACCAGCTTCGAGCGCTTCACCCGGACGAGCTCCTCGGAGCGCACCTGGGCGCGCGGCTGGGCCGCGGGCTGCGCGGGAGCCTGAGGTGCCGCAGGGCGGGTCAGGGGAGCGGTGTGCTGCGTCCACTGGGAGCCGTCGTACCAGCGCAGCTGGCCGTGACCGTCGTCGTACCAACCGGGCGGCGTGATCGGCCTGGGAGCGTCCATGGCCACCATCATGCCCCCCGGAGGGCCCGCGGCCGACGACCGATGTCCGTGCGCTCGTCGATCCTCGTTGGCGAGGGGTTCACCTGCGTCGGATCCGCTGGTGACATGAACCGACTGACGTGGCTGCAGATCCGGCGCACCGCGCTCGTGCTCTCGTGCGCGGCGTACTTCACGACCCTCGCGGTCATCGGTCAGGTCGCCGACGGCGACCCGGCTCCTGAGCTCCCGACCCGTCTGGTGGAGGCCGCTCGCTAGTGGCCGTGCCCGAATGGACCGCCCGACTTCCACCGGGGTTCACCGGGGCGTCACCCGGCCACGGTGGGCTGACGTCATGAACCTACGCACCAGCACCCGCAGTGTGGTCGTCCTCGGCACCGCATCGCTGCTCCTCGGGGGAGCAGTGGTCGGCTCGGTGGCCACCGCAGAGCGCGACCTCAGCCGCCACGGCGGCGCCGCCCGCCTCTCGGGCGACCAGACCAAGGCCGTCAAGAAGGCCATCGACGGCAGCCGCCCCGAGAACGTCATCCTCATCATCGGCGACGGGATGGGCGACTCCGAGATCACCAGCGCCCGCAACTACGTCCACGGCGCTGCGGGCACGTTCCCGGGCCTGGACCGCCTCCCGCTGACCGGCCAGTACACCACCTACTCGCTCACCAAGGATGGCAAGCCCGACTACGTGCCCGACTCCGCGGCCACGGGCTCGGCGTGGGCCACCGGCACCAAGACCTACGACAACGCGGTCAGCGTCGACATCACCGGGAAGCCGCAGCAGACGTTGCTCGAGCTGGCGAAGAAGGCCGGGTACACGACCGGCAACGTCTCCACGGCCGAGATCCAGGACGCGACGCCGGCCGTGCAGGTCTCGCACGTGACGGCCCGCAGCTGCTACGGACCCACGGCGACCACGAAGACGTGCCCCACGAACGCCAAGGAGAACGGCGGCGCGGGCAGCATCACGGAGCAGCTCCTCGACACGCGGCCCGACGTCACCCTCGGTGGAGGAGCGGCCACGTTCGACGAGACCGCCACCGCCGGGCGCTGGCAGGGCAGGACGCTGCGCGAGCAGGCCCAGCAGCGGGGCTACCGACTCGTCGACGACCTCGCGTCTCTGTCGAAGGTGAAGAGGGCCGACCAGCGCCAGCCGCTGCTGGGCCTGTTCGCCCCCGGCAACTTCCCGGTGCGCTGGACCGGTCCCGCGGCCACGGCCGACGGCGGGAAGAAGGCTCCGGTCGCGTGCACCGAGAACCCGGCCCGCACCGCCTCGCTGCCCGGCCTGGCCGACATGACGAGGAAGTCGATCGAGCTGCTCGACCAGCGGAACCGCAAGGGCTTCTTCCTCCAGGTCGAGGGCGCCAGCATCGACAAGCGGAACCACTCCTCCGACGCCTGTGGGCAGATCGGCGAGACGCTCGACCTCGACGAGGCCGTGAAGGTCGCGCTGGACTACGCGAAGAAGGACAAGAACACGACGGTCATCGTCACTGCCGACCACGCGCACACGAGCCAGATCGTCGAGGCGGGTTCGGTCACGCCCGGCGCCACGGTGAACCTGCTGACGCAGGACGGCCAGCCGATGACGATCAACTACGCGACCAGCGCCACGGCCGGCTCGCAGCAGCACACCGGATCGCAGCTGCGGATCGCGGCGTACGGGCCGCGGGCCGCGAACGTCGTTGGCCTGACCGACCAGACGGACGTCTTCTTCACCATCCGCGATGCGCTGCGGCTGGGGAGGTAGGACCCTGCGACGACAACGGCGGGCCGTCTCCCTCGAGACGGCCCGCCGTTGGCATGTCAGGCGGACAGCTCGCTCAGCGACAGGTCCCAGGCCGGGTCCAGGCCCAGGTCGCGCCACGGGTCGTCCGCCCCGAATCGGGCGATGACGACCCGCGCCGCCACCGCAACCACCAGGGTGGACGCGACGGCCAGGGCGAACGTGAGCGCGATCCCCAGCGCTGCCGCGTGCGGCACGAGCAGGAACACCAGGAGGCCCAGCTCGACGCCTGCAGCGGTGGCGGCGATGCGTTCGTTCGTCATGTCGTCTCCGATTCGATGATCGATTCCCCCGCTGGGATCATGCCCAACGGACGGAGCGGATGTGACGTGAATCACTCGAGATACCGACGGTTTCTGGATCGGGCCTGTCGCGAGGCGGTCGACAGCACCGTGCGAGGCTCGCAGCGGTAACCTCGACAAGTGGCCACCACGGACCTGAACGACCGGATCAAACAGCTCGACACGACCCTGACGTCGATCGAGCGCGTGCTCGACCTGCCGAAGATGCACGCCGAGATCGCCGATCTCCAGGAACAGGTCGGCGCGCCCGACCTGTGGGACGACCAGGCGAACGCCCAGCGCGTCACCGGGCGGCTGTCGGTGCTCCAGGCCGAGACCGAGCGGGTGGCCAACCTGCGCCAGCGCCTCGAGGACGTGGGCGTCCTGCTCGAGCTCAGTGCCGAGGAGGGCGACGCCGACTCCCTCGCCGAGGCCGAGTCCGAGGTCAACCGCCTCGCCGCGTCCATCGACAGCCTCGAGGTGCGCACCCTGCTCTCGGGCGAGTACGACGAGCGCGAGGCCCTCGTCACGATCCGCTCCGGCGCCGGTGGCGTCGACGCCGCCGACTTCGCCCAGATGCTCCAGCGCATGTACATCCGCTGGTCCGAGCGACACAAGTACCCCGTCGAGATCTACGACACCAGCTATGCCGAGGAGGCGGGGCTGAAGTCCACCACCTTCGCGATCCGCGCGCCCTACGCCTACGGCACCCTGTCGGTCGAGGCCGGCACCCACCGCCTCGTGCGGATCAGCCCCTTCGACAACCAGGGCCGCCGCCAGACGTCGTTCGCCGCGGTCGAGGTCGTGCCGGTGCTGGAGGAGACCGACAACATCGAGATCCCCGAGGAGGAGGTCCGCGTCGACGTCTACCGCTCCAGCGGTCCGGGCGGCCAGAGCGTCAACACCACCGACTCGGCGGTGCGCCTGACCCACATCCCCACCGGCGTGGTCGTCAGCTGCCAGAACGAGAAGAGCCAGCTGCAGAACAAGGCCAGCGCGATGGTGATCCTCAAGGCGAAGCTGCTCGCGCTGAAGAAGGCCGAGGAGCGCGCTCATCTCGACGAGCTGCGTGGCGACGTCCAGGCCTCGTGGGGCGACCAGATGCGCAACTACGTGCTGAACCCGTACCAGCTGGTCAAGGACCTGCGCACCGAGTACGAGACCGGCAACACCCAGTCGGTCCTCGACGGCGAGATCGACGAGTTCATCGAGGCCGGCATCCGCTGGCGCCGGAACCAGTCCACCGCGGCCTGACCCACCGATGCTGACCCTTCTCGGGATCCCCGGCCTGCCCGAGATCCGTCCCGGGGACGACATCGCCGCGCTGATCCTCGCGCACGGCTCGCTGGTCGACGGCGACATCGTCGTGGTCACCTCGAAGATCGTCAGCAAGGCCGAGGGCAGGTTCGTCCCGGCCGCCGAGCGCGAGGCCGCGATCGAGGCCGAGACCGTGCGCGTCGTGGCCGAGCGTGGGCCGGTGCGCATCGTCCAGAACCGTCTCGGCATCGTGGCCGCGGCCGCCGGGATCGACGCGAGCAACGTGCCCGAGGGCCAGGTCCTGCTGCTGCCCGAGGACCCCGACGCCTCGGCCCGCGGGATCGCCGAGGCGCTGCGCGAGGTCGCGCACGTGGGCGTCCTCGTCTCCGACACCCTGGGTCGCCCGTGGCGACTCGGCCAGACCGACGTCGCCATCGGCGCCGCCGGGGTCCAGCTCTTCGAGCAGCCCGACCGCGACGCCGACGGGCGACCACTCGCCGTGACGCTGCCGTGCGTCGGAGACGAGCTGTGTGCCGCGGCCGAGCTGGTCAAGCCCAAGGACGGCCACGTGCCCGTCGCCGTCGTGCGCGGCCGCGCCGATCTCGTCGGCGACCTCGGCCTCCCGGGAGCGCGCAGCATCATCCGCCCGCTCGAGGACGACCTCTTCAGGACGGGCGGCTGATGCGCGTCACGGTGCTCGCCGGCGGCGTCGGCGGGGCACGCTTCGTCAAGGGTCTGCGGGGTGCGCTCGGCGCCGACGACGAGATCACCGTGGTGGTCAACACCGGTGACGACCTGTGGCTGTCGGGCGTACGGCTCCAGCCGGACATCGACTCGATCCTGTACGCGCTGGCCGGGGTCAACGACACCGAGCGCGGCTGGGGCCGCGCGGGCGAGACCGAGCGCGTCAGCGCCGAGCTGCAGGCGTGGGGCGCCGGGTGGCCGTGGTTCACCCTCGGCGACCTCGACCTGGGCACGCACCTGGCACGCACCGGCTGGCTGCGCGAGGGTCTGACGCCGTCGCAGATCGCCGAGCGGCTGGGCGCCCGCTGGCCGATCGGCGTGCGCCTGCTGCCGATGACCGACGCCGAGGTCGACACCCACGTGGTCGTCGAGGGCGGCGCCCACCTGCACTTCCAGGAGTGGTGGACGCGCCACCGCGCCTCGTTGCCCGCCGTGGCCTTCGAGAACCCCGGGATCGGCGACGCCGCCCCGGGTGCCGGCGTCGTCGAGGCGATCACCGGCGCCGATGTCGTCGTGCTGGCGCCGTCGAACCCCGTGGTGTCGATCGGCCCGATCCTGAAGGTGCCCGGGATCCTCGATGCCCTGCACGGGGCGCGACGGGTCGTGGGGATCTCGCCGATCATCGGCGGCAAGGTGGTCCGCGGCATGGCCGACGCGTGCCTGCCGGCGATCGGGGTCGAGACGTCGGCCGACGCCGTCGCCCGTCACTACGGTCGTCGAGCCGATGGGGGAGTGCTCGACACGTGGCTCGTCGCCGAGGAGGACGCCGCGCTGGCTCCCGCCCTCGCGGCCGACGGCTGGGACGTGCGCGTCGAGCCGCTCTGGCTGAGCGCCCCGGAGGAGTCCGCGGCCCTCGCCCGCGCCGCCATCACCCCCTAACCAGCTTCTCCGCTGACCGCGGTCTCGATGCACCGCTCGTTCCTCGCGGCACTCGACCACCGGGTGGGCGTCGGCACCGCCGGTGATCGAGTGGTGGCACCGCCGGTGATCGGTGGCGGCACCGCCGGTGATCGAGTGGTGGCACCGCCGGTGATCGGTGGCGGCACCGCCGGTGATCGAGTGGTGGCGAGCGCAGCGAGACGCTGTATCGAGATCAGGTGCTGGTGCCTGGAGCTTTAGCGGTCGCTAGCGTGGACGCATGCGCCTCCTCGCCGCCCTGCTGCTGGCCCTCACCCTCCTGACGGGGTGCGCGGACGACGGCGATCCGCTCGCCACGACGGAGACGTCCGAGGTCGAGGCGCCCGAGGACACCCTGCCCGTGCTGGGCCTGTGGGAGTCGGAGCCGCTCGACTCGGGCCGCACCATCATGCTCACGCTCTCCGACGACAACTCGTACGTCGCGGAGAACGAGTGCCTCGAGCTGGTCGGTCGTTGGGAGCTCGCCGGCGGCCAGGTCGTGCTGACCCCCGACGAGCGCGGCAGCCAGCAGTGCGGTGATGACGCGGGTGCGCCGGTGGAGCTGCCGCCCGCGCTGACGGTCGACGGGGACACGCTGGTGCCCGAGGGCGTCGGCCCCACCTTCACCCGCAACTGAGGTGCCCGTGCGACTGTTGTGAAAGTTGCTCGCATTCCGGGCAAAAGATGAGCCCCGCGAGCTGCTGACCGCGAGCCGGCTGACCGCTACCTTGTGGCCATGCGCACCCTGGCGGTCCTCCTCCTGGCGGGTGCGTTGCTGGCCGGATGCGGGCTCGAGTCGCCGGAGAGCTATCCGGCGCAGACCACGTCCACCGGGGTCGGCGAGCCCGGGGACAGTCTCTCCGTACTCGGCGCCTGGGTCTCCGAGCCGGTCCCCGAGACGGGCCGCCGACTGATCCTGACGCTCACGGACGACAACTCCTACGTCGTCACCGACACGTGCTCGGAAGCCCCGGGCCGCTGGGACCTGCGCGGCGATCAGGTGCTGCTCACCCCGGACGAAGGCGGCGTCGTGCCGTGCGGGGACGAGGAGGACCCGCCGCTGGAGCTGGCCGACACGATGACGGTCGAGCGTGGTCTGCTCGTCCCGACCGGGACGGGTCCGGTCTTCAGCCGGAAGTGAGGCTCACAGCACGCGGCCGAGCACGGCGGTCGTGCGCGGACCGAGGGTGCCGATCAGGTGGTCGGCGTGGTCGACGTCGCGACGCAGGGTGGAGGACACCGGCACGGGCAGCTCGATGAAGCCGGCAGCCCGGTGCCGCTGCCACGAACCCGGTCCGAAGGCGGCGGGCAGGTCGCCCTCGCGCGCCGTGACCAGCGTGGTGCCCTGACGCTCCTCGTCGGGCACGGCCCCCAGCCGGGTGTCCTCGGCCAGCTCGAGCGCCTGCGCGAGGTCGCCGGGTCGCAGGCCGGGCAGGTCGCCCAGCAGCACGGCCCGATGTCCGGCCGGCGCGACGTGCAGCCCGTCGGAGATCGCCGCGGCGATGCCCCGCGGCTCGGGTTCCAGCACGACCTCCACCCCGGGCGCACCGAGGTGGGGATCGGCGGTGACCACCACGACGCGGGCCACCTCGGCGGCCGCCTCGATCGTGTCGAGCGCGATGGCGCGGGCGAGCGCGATCCGGTCGACACCGGGCAGGTCGAGGCGCGACTTGCCCAGGTGGGCGGGCTTGACCGGGACGACGACGGTCCAGGCCCGGCGGCGCCGGTCACGCACCGGCGGACTCCGAGGGCTCCTGGTGGGCCAGTCCGAAGGGCGCGGGATCGAACCAGCCGAACCGGTCGCGGAACTCCTGCGCCTTGCCGGGCCACAGCAGCACCTGGCGCCCGGACCGCTCGTCGACGTACCAGTTGCTGCAGCCCGAGGTCCACACACCGCTGCGCTCCTGGAGCTCGTCGATGTAGTCCTGCTCGGCGTCGACCGAGACCTCCAGCGGGCCGTGGCTGGTCCACGGGAGCGCGGAGGCGGCGTAGTCGGCCTGCGCCTCGATCATCAGCACGGCCGAGTTGTGGGGGAGCGTCGCGTTCGGGCCGTCGAGGACGAAGAGGTTCGGGAACCCGTGCACCACGGTGGACGCGTACGCGCGCATGCCCTGGGCCCAGTACTGGTCGAGCGAGATCCCGTCGCGTCCGGTGACGAGCTCGGCGTAGGGCTGGCGCGTGGAGTGGAAGCCGGTGGCGGCCACGACGACGTCGACCTCGTGGCGCGAGCCGTCGGCCGCGACGACCGCACCGGGCTCGTAGCCGGTGAGGGCGCCGGGGACGAGCTTCACGTGCGGCAGCCGCAGGGTGGTGAAGTAGTCGTCGCTGAACAGCACGCGCTTGCAGCCGAACTCGTGATCAGGGGTCAGCGCCTCGCGGAGCACCGGATCGGGGACCTGGCCGGCCAGGTGATCGAGCGCGCGAGCGCGGGCCTGAGCGCGGCCGTCGCCGGCGCGCTGGTCGAAGACCTCCTCCGTCTCGCGCATGAGGTTCCCACGCAGGTCGGCGAGCCGCTCGGGCTGCTGCTCGAACAGCGCGATCTCGGCGTCGGCGTAGGCGCGGTCGCCCTTGGGCAGGATGTAGGGCGCGCTGCGCTGGAGCACGACCACCGACTCGGCCCGCCGGGCCAGCTCGGGCACCACCTGGATGCCGGAGGCACCGGTGCCGACGACGGCGATGCGCTGGCCCTCGAGGTCGAGGTCATCGTCCCAGCGCGCGGTGTGGACGATCGGCCCGTCGAACCTGCCCGGCACCTCGGGCAGCCGCGGCTCGGTGAGCCGGCCGGCCGCCATGACGAGGACCTCTGCCTCCACCGGGCCGCGCGAGGTGGTGAGCCGCCAGCCCCGGCCGTCCCACGCGGCGGACTCCAGGCGGGTGGACAGCATGATGTGATCGGCGACGGGCGCGGCGGCCTCTTCGAGGTACTCGCGGATCTCGGCGCCGGGTGCGAAGACGCGGCTGAAGCCCGGGTGGGCGATGTCGGAGTAGCCGTAGAGGTGGGCGGGCACGTCGCAGGCCACGCCGGGGTAGCGGTTGTCGTGCCACGTGCCGCCGATCCCGGGACGCCGCTCGAGCACGACGAAGGACTCGCCGGCCGCGGCGAGCCGGCGCGCCATCGCGACCCCGGCGAACCCGGCGCCCACGACCGCGACGCGCACGCGGGTCATGACGCGACGCCGTAGGTCGTGGTGCGCAGCCGCAGCTGGCGCCCGAGGGTGCGGGCGATGCGCTCGGCGGCCGGGATCGTGAGCTCCTGGCCGTACTCGACGCCGGCCTCCGGCACGACGCGTCCGTCGTACAGCGTGCCGCCGAGGTCGTCGGCGCCCGAGCGCAGCACGTCGATGGCGCCCTCGACGCCCAAGCGGGTCCACGCCGCCTGCACATGGCTGATGCTGCCGTGCAGCAGCAGGCGGGCGACGGCGTGCACGGCGCGATGCTCGTCGGGGGAGTGGTCGCCGCCCGGGAACGCCATCGGCACGAGCTCGTTGAAGCCACCGGTGTCGGCCTGGATCTGCCTCAGGCGGCGCAGGTGGCGCACGCGCTGCAGCGGTGACTCGCCGTGCCCGTAGAACAGGACCGACGTGGAGTGCAGGCCCAGACCGTGGGCGGCGCGGATCGCCTGCTCCCACTCGTCGACCGGCAGGTCGCCGGGGAAGTGCCGCGCGCGATGGGCCTCGTCGAGCACCTTCACGCCCGTGCCGGGAACGGTGTCGGCCCCGGCGGCGGCGAGGGCCGCGTACTGGTCCGCCACGGTGCGGCCGGTGCGGCGGGCTCCGTCGATGACGTCGGCGGGCCGGAACGTGTGCAGGTGCAGGCCGGGCGCGGCGGCCCGAGCGGCCCGCAGCAGCTGCTCGTAGACGTCGGCCGGGGCATCGGCGGGCGCCGTGCCCTGGATGCACAGCTCGGTGGCGCCGAGGTCGACCGCGTCGGCGGCCACCCGCGCGACGAGATCGGGGTCGGTGACCCGGTCGGACCCGAGGTTGCGGTTCTGGACGAGGGAGACGGTGGCTCCCGCGACCGAGCGCCGCAGCTCGTCGGCCAGGCGGGCGAGCCGGTCGAGGTCGCTTCCCGTGGAGGTCATGAGCCGCACGTACTCGTCGTCGCTCAGGCCCGAGGGGTCGTTGGCGGCGCGGCTGAGCAGGTCGGTCGTGGTCGCGTGGTCTCGATACGCGGCTCGTTCCTCGCCTGCTACTCGACCACCGGCTGCGTCCTCGGTGGTCGCGTGGTCTCGGTACGCGGCTCGTTCCTCGCCTGCTGCTCGACCACCGGCTGCGTCCTCGGTGGTCGCGTGGTCTCGGTACGCGGCTCGTTCCTCGCCTGCTGCTCGACCATCGGATGCGTCCTCGGTGGTCGAGTAGCTCCGTGAGGAACGAGCGGGCGTATCGAGACCACCAGCCGCCATGCCCTCGGCGTCGGCGAGCGCGAGCACGGGGGCGTGGAGCACCGGGTCGATCCAGGTGTCGCGGTCGCGGATGTAGTGCGGGTGCACCGTGAGTCGCTCGCGCAGCTCGTAGCCGGCGGCGCGGGTGAGGTCGGTCAGCTGGTCGACCTGGGGCCACGGACGCTCGGGGTTCACGTGGTCGGCCGTGAGCGGGCTGACGCCGCCCCAGTCGTCGATGCCCGCCGCGACGAGCCGCGCGAGCTCATCGCGATCGGACAGGTTCGGCGGGGCCTGGATGCGGGCGTCGGGCCCGAGCACGATCCGGCTGGTGGCCACGGCGGCGATGTACGCGTCGGTCTCGGCGTCGGCGACGCCCTGCATCGCGGTGGCGGGCTTGGCGCGGAAGTTCTGGACGATCACCTCCTGCACGTTGCCGTGCCGCTCCGACAGATCGCGCAGCGCGAGGATCGTGTCGAAGCGCTCGTCGAGCGTCTCGCCGATGCCCACCAGCAACCCCGTGGTGAAGGGGATCTGCTGGCGTCCTGCGTCCTCCAGCACCTGCAGGCGCAGGGCGGGGTCCTTGTCGGGCGAGCCGAAGTGGGCTTGCCCGGGCTCGGCGAACAGCCGGTGGCTGGTGGTCTCGAGCATCATGCCCATCGACGGGGCGGTAGGTCGCAGGGAGCGGAGCTCCTCGGCCGTCATCACGCCGGGGTTGAGGTGCGCCAGCAGTCCGGTCTCGGCGGTGATCCGTCGGGCGAGGTGCCCGATGTACTCGAGGGTGGAGGCGAAGCCGTGCTGGTCGAGCCACTCGCGGGCGACGCCCCAGCGGTCCTCCGGCCGGTCGCCGAGGGTCAGCAGCGCCTCCTTGCAGCCCAGCGCGGCGCCCTGGTGGGCCACTGCGAGCACGTGCTCCTCGGACATGTACGGCGCGATGCCCTTGCGCTCCAGCTTGCCCGGCGTGTCGACGAAGACGCAGTAGTGGCAGCGGTCGCGGCACAGCGTGGTGACCGGGACGAACACCTTGCGCGACCACGTGATGACGCCGGGCCGGCCGGCCCTGGCCAGCCCCTCGTCGCGGATCCGACCGGCCTCGCGCACGAGGTCGTCGAGGTCGGCGCCACGAGCCGAGAGCATCGAGGCGGTGGCCTCGATCGCATGCAGACTCATGGTGGAACTCCCGGCGTGCTGACTGGCTCTCACCCTAACCGCCGGGCCCTCGGGCCCGCCGCTCGGCGGGGGCGCCCCGGTGAGGCGTCCTTCACAGCGAACCGGCGCGGCGGGGTCCCCGATTCCTCAGGTGCCACACCTACACTCGGTCGGGTGATTCGCTTCGACAAGGTCACCAAGACCTACCCCGGCCAGAAGCGCGCAGCCCTCGACCGACTCGACCTGGAGATCACCAAGGGCGAGTTCGTCTTCCTCGTCGGCGCGTCCGGCTCGGGCAAGTCGACCTTCCTGCGCCTGATCCTGCGCGAGGCGCGGCCCACCTCGGGCCACGTGTACGTCGCGGGCAAGGAGATCAACAAGCTCTCCAGCTGGAAGGTGCCCAAGCTGCGCCGCCAGCTCGGCACGGTGTTCCAGGACTTCCGCCTGCTGCCGAACAAGACCGTCTTCGAGAACGTGGCGTACGCCCTCGAGGTCATCGGCAAGCCGCGTGACGAGATCAAGCGGCTCGTGCCCGAGACCCTCGACCTGGTCGGCCTCGACGGCAAGGGCCACCGCCGCCCCGACGAGTTGTCCGGCGGTGAGCAGCAGCGCGTCGCGATCGCGCGCGCCTACGTCAACCGGCCGATGATCCTCATCGCCGACGAGCCCACCGGCAACCTCGATCCCAGCACCAGCGTCGGCATCATGAAGCTGCTCGACCGGATCAACCGCGAGGACACCACTGTCCTGATGGCCACCCACGACTCCTCGATCGTCGACCAGATGCGCAAGCGCGTCATCGAGCTCGACGAGGGGCGCGTCGTGCGCGACGAGGCCCGCGGCATCTACGGCTACGAGAACTGAGACCCATGCGAGCGATCCTCAACGAGCTGCGCGCCAGCCTGACCCGCAACACCTCCATGACGATCTCGCTGATCGTCACGATGAGCGTGTCGCTGCTGCTGGCCTCCCTCGGCCTGCTGATCCAGGCCCAGGCCGAGCGCACCGAGCAGTACTTCGGCGACCGCCTGCAGCTGCAGGTCAACCTGTGCACCAAGAACTCCCCGGCGGCCACGTGCGTCGGCGGCGCGGCCACGGACGAGCAGAAGCAGGCCGTCCAGGACGCGCTCACCGACAACCCCGAGGTCCGCGACTACACGGTCCGCAGCCCGGAGGAGAACTACGCCCAGGCGCGTGAGCTCCTCGGCCAGACCGACACGGGCCGGAAGCAGCTGGAGACCCTCGGCGTCGACTCGTTCCCCGAGTCGTACTTCGTCACCCTGAAGGACCCGCAGCAGTTCGACGGCGTCGTCAGCGAGGTCTCGGGCATGGACGGCGTGGGCAACGTCAACTCCCTGCGCGACCTGCTGGGCCCGCTGTTCGAGATGCTCGACAAGATGCAGTGGGCGGCGCTGGCCACGGCCGGCCTGCTCATCATCGCGGCGATCCTGCAGGTCTCGAACACGATCCGCATGACGGCGTTCGCCCGTCGCCGCGAGATCGGGATCATGCGCCTGGTGGGCGCCTCCAGCTGGCACATCCAGGCTCCCTTCGTGCTCGAGTCGCTCGTGGCGGCGTTCATCTCCGCCGCCCTCGCGGCCGCCGGACTGGCGGCGTTCATGCACTTCGTGGTCTACGGCTACCTGCGCGACACCCTCGGGAGGATCACCACGTGGGTCCGCTGGGAGGACGCCTTCCTCGTCATGGGCATGACCACGGTCCTGGCACTGTTGCTGGCCCTCGTGCCGACCTTCGTGATGACGCGCAAGTACCTCGACGTCTGACCCGCGGGCCTCGCTCCGCCCCGCGCCCGCGCCCGCCCTCCACTTTTGGAAACGGATTCACGTCCGGGGACCCGATCCGGGTGAAACCGTTGCCAAGAGTGGCGAGGGGCGGCCCGGGTGCTCGCCCCCGGTGACACGCGCGGGCCACGGGCTCACGCCAAACTCTCAACCTGAGGCGTAGAGTCACTCGCGTCACATCGCACGATTCCGTCCTGACGGACACTTCCCCGGATTCGAGGCACATGACGAGATTGCGCAAGCCGCTGCTCGCCCTCGCCCTCAGCGCCATGCTGGTGGCCGGCTTCAGCGCGCCCACCTTCGGTGGCGAGAAGGACGATATCAAGCGCGAGCAGCGCCAGAACAACAAGAAGCTCAAGGACGCCAAGAACGAGGTCCAGGAGTCCACGAAGGCTGCCCGCGACGCGAAGCTCGCCCTGATCAACGCCAACACGAAGCTGTCGGCCGCCCAGTCCGAGCTCGGGAGGACCCGCGGCAAGCTCGCGGTCGCCCAGGCCGAGGACGCCCGGCTGCGCGCCGAGCTCGACAAGGCCGAGGCCGAGCTGTCGGCCGCCGAGGCCCGCCTCGAGAAGGCCGAGCGGGAGCTCAAGCAGTCCCGCGGAGCGGTGGAGTCGTTCGCCGTGGAGTCCGTCATGGCCGGCGACGCCGGACTGAAGGCCTTCGGCGACCTGCTGCGCGGCAACGACCCGGGCCTGTTCTCCGAGCAGATGAGCGCCAAGACGTCGATCGGCGACGCCCAGGTCGCGGTCATGCAGGAGCTGGCCGCGTCCGAGGTCATGCTCGGCATCGAGCGCGACCAGGTCGAGCGCCTGCGCGACCGTGTCGCCGACCAGAAGCAGCAGGCCGAGGCCGTCGTCGTGCAGATGGAGGCGCTGACCGCGCAGGCGCAGGCGCAGGCCGCGGCCGTCGCGAAGCTCGTGTCGGCCCGTGCTGGCGCCAAGCGCACCGCCGATGCCACGCTCGCCGACGACCAGCGGATGCTGGCCGAGCAGGAGGCCGAGCGCGCCCGCCTGGAGAACCAGATGGCCGAGATCGTCCGCAAGGAGCTCGAGGCCGCCGAGCGCGCCCGGAAGAAGAAGGGTGGCGGCGGTGGAGGTGGCGGCGACAACGGCGGCGGCACCACCGGCGACTCCGGCGGCGCCCTGAACCGCCCGGTCAGCGGCCCGATCACCTCGCCCTACGGCATGCGTCGCCACCCGATCACCGGCGTCTACAAGCTGCACGACGGCACCGACTTCGGCGTGGGCTGCGGTGTCCCGATCCGCGCGGCCGCCGGCGGCACGATCGTCTCGCAGTACTACAACGGCGGCTACGGCAACCGCGTCATCCTCAACAACGGCGTCAAGCGCGGCAAGAGCGTCATCACGACCTACAACCACCTGTCGCGGTTCGCCCGCAGCAGCGGCTCGAAGGTCAAGCGCGGCGAGGTCATCGGCTACGTGGGATCCACCGGCTACTCCACGGGGTGCCACCTGCACTTCATGGTGCTGGTCAACGGCGGGACCACGAATCCGATGAACTGGCTCTGACCCGTCACTGGCCCTGACCTGACGTTCGCCCGACCTGACACAATGGTCGAATGGCCAAGGAGACCGGTCGCAAGATGATCGCGCAGAACAAGAAGGCGCGGCACGACTATCACATCGAGGACACCTACGAGGCCGGTCTGGTCCTGACCGGCACCGAGGTCAAGTCGTTGCGTCAGGGTCGTGCCTCGCTCGTCGATGGCTTCGGCGAGATCGACCGCGGCGAGGCCTGGCTGCTGCAGGTGCACATCCCGCAGTACGACAACGGCACGTGGACCAACCACGAGACGCGGCGCCGTCGCAAGATGCTGCTCAACAAGCACGAGATCGAGAAGATCGAGCACCGCACGCAGTCCAAGGGCCTCACGATCATCCCGCTGAGCCTGTACTTCAAGGATGGCCGGGCGAAGGTCGAGATCGCCCTGGCCCGAGGCAAGAAGGCGTACGACAAGCGCCACGCCATCGCCGAGCGCCAGGCGTCGCGCGATGCCGAGCGTGAGGTGGGTCGCCGCCTCAAGGGCATATGACCTGGCAGGACGCCGATCTCGCCGCGTACCTGGAGCGGCTGGGGGTGCCGGGGATCGTCGACGTGCACGTGCACTTCATGGCCCCGCCGGTGCTGGCCAAGGTGTGGGCCTACTTCGACGCGGCCGGACCCAAGCTGGGCCGCCCGTGGCCGATCCACTACCGCACGAGCGACGAGGAGCGCGTCGAGACGCTGCGGACGCTTGGGGTGAAGCGGTTCACCGCGCTGTCGTACGCGCACAAGCCGGGCGTCGCGGGCTTCATGAACGACTGGCTCGCGGGCTTCGCGGAGCGCGTCCCCGACTCGGTCCGCTCGGCCACGTTCTACCCCGAGCCGGAGGCCGCCGAGTATGTGCCCGCGGTGATCGCCGACGGCGTCGGCGTGTTCAAGGCCCACCTGCAGGTGGGGGAGTTCGCGGCCGACGACCCGCTGCTCGACCCCGTCTGGGCCGCGATCGAGCAGGCGCAGGTCCCGGTGGTCCTGCACGCCGGCTCGGGCCCCATGCCGGGCCCTCACACGGGCCCGCGCGGGGTGGCCGCCGTGCTGGAGCGCTTCCCCCGGCTGCCGCTGGTGATCGCGCACCTCGGGATGCCCGAGGTCGAGGCGTTCTGCGACCTGGCCGAGCGATTCGAGAACGTGCGCCTCGACACGACCATGACGTTCGTCGACTTCTTCCCCGACCCGCCGCCGGCCGACCCGCAGCGCCTGCTGGCCCTGCAGGACAAGATCGTCTTCGGCAGCGACTTCCCGAACATCCCGTACCCCTACGCCCACCAGGTCGAGGCCCTCGACCGGCTCGGCCTCGGCGACGACTGGATGCGGGCGGTCCTGTGGCACAACGGCGCCGATCTGCTCGGCCCCGGCGCTTCCTGACCCCCGCACCCGCGACCCTGGTTGGCGCCACTCGACGGACGGTCAGGCGCCTGGGCGGCCCGCCAGCTGCGCGACCGACCGCTCCAGGAGCCGCGCCCGGGCCGCGGGCGTCCCGGCCTTCAGCAACGGCAGCACGATGGCGTAGCGCGCGGTGAGCCCCAGTCGCTCGAACGCCTCCGCCGCGAGGGGAGCCGCGGCCAGCGCGGCGACCAGGTCGGGAGGCACCTGCGCCTCCGCCTGGCGCACGTACGCGGCGTCCCACCGGCCGTCCGCCCGAGCCGCCGCCACCTGCGCGAGGCCACCCGCACGCATCCGGCCGGCCGCCTCGAGAGCCTCGACCTTGGCGACGTTCACCTGCGACCACGGACTCCGGGCCCGACGCGGCGAGTAGCGCTGCAGGAACGAGACCTCGTCGAGCGACCGGCGCAGTCCGTCGATCCAGCCGTGGCACAGGGCGCCGTCGAGCGCGTCGCCGATCGTGAGCAGGGCGACGTCGGCGTTCTTGCGCCGGATCCGCAGCCACGCCTCGGACGCGGTGGCGTGGTGCTGCTCCAGCCAGTCGTCCCACGCGCCGGCATCGGCGAACTCCAGCACGTCCATCGGCACTCCTCGAGGATGTCTCGGGTCCACGCTAGGCCCGTGACGACCGAGGCGGAACAAAACCCTCGGCGGGGCGGTTAGGATGGGTGTATTGACAATTTCAGAGGGGCTGATCGGTTTCGACTGTGGTCGTTCGAATCCAGGAGAAGCGGGTAGAGAAGGCAACGTCATCTCTTTAACGTTCGTTGCAAACCCATAAGTGCCGATTCCAAGCGCACTGACTTCGCCCTCGCTGCCTGACAGCGACTTGCGGAGGGTGGACCCGGGAGCGTCCTCGTCCCGGATCGTCCATCTCATCTAGAGGACTTGCTGATCTGATCGTGTAGCGCGGCCAGATCGGGACTTTTTCGCTACTGAGCCTGTCGGTGACGCGTTCGTCCGAGCGCCGGGGCTGAGAAAAGCGTCAGACGAACTGCACCCGGAGAAGACCTGTTTCAGCGCCAGAGGACCCGGGTTCGATTCCCGGCAGCTCCACCCTTGCTCCTCGTGAGTGTCATGCAGACTGAGGCCGCCCCCACCGGGGGCGGCCTCAGTGCTTGGTCTCCATGCTTCGGGGGTCTCAGGCGACGAAGTCGTCCCAGCCGTCGGCGAGGTAGTCGATGAACGCCGCGCCGAGGTGCTCCTGTCGCAGCCGGTCGCGGCTGAACGGCTGCGGGTCGCTCACGAACTCCGGCGACTCCGCCGCGAGCCGTGGCAGGTCGTGGTGGATGATCGCGGCCGTTCCCACGGTGACGAAGTCGGCTCCTCGCGCGAGGCACCAGTCGGCGTCCTGTGCCGAGAGGATCTTCCCGGCCACGCCGAGACGGGTGCCGTGGCGCGGCAGGTCGAGGTACTGGTCGATGAGCAGACCGCCCAGGTCGGGCTCGCGCGGCGCCTTCGCCACGTCCCAGAGGGAGAGGTCGACGTAGTCGGCGTCACCCGAGGCGAGCAGCTGCTCGACCAGCGCGCGCGAGTCGGCCACCGTGATGCCGTAGCCCTCGGGCGACACGCGGACGCCCACCTGGAAGTCGGGCCCGGTCGCGGCGCGGATCCCGCTGAGCACCTCGCGCAGCGGACGGCTCCGTGCGTCGAGCGACCCGCCGTACCCGTCGGTGCGGTGGTTCTTGCGTGCGTCGAGGAACTGGCACAGCACGTAGCCGTGGGCCCCGTGGATCTCCACCCCGTCGAAGCCGGCGTCCTGGGCCCGGACGGCCGCGCGCACGAAGTCGTCGATCACGCGCTGCACGTCGGTGGTCGAGAGCGCCTCGACGCCGCGCTCCGGATCGGCCCACGGTGCGACGGTGGGCCGCCCCGTGACCGTAGCGTCGGCGCGCATTCCGCCGTGGTGCAGCTGGATGGAGGAGACGGCCCCGAGCTCGCGGATCCCGTCGGCCAGTCGCCGTAGGCCTGCGTCGTGCCGGTCGTCGCTGATGCCGAGCTGTCCCTTCCAGGCCTGTCCCTCGGGCGACACGTACGCCGCGCAGGTCATGACGAGGCCGAACCCACCGCGCGCCCGCGCGACCAGCCAGGCGTACTCGTCGTCGGACAGCGTCCCGTCGGCGTGGCTCTGCTTGTTCGTCAGGGGAGCGAGCGTCCAGCGGTTCGGCCACGCGGGACCGTGGGGGAGTCGCAGAGGAGCGGCGGGTGAGGTGGGAGAGGTCGGCACGCCCTTCACCCTACGATCCGGCACCCGGGCCGAGCGTCCGAGGCGGGCCCGCGATGATGGAGCCCATGACCGACGTCTGGCTGCCCGAGGGTGACTTCCTGACCGATCGCCACCTGGCGACCCTGTCCACGATCGGACCGGGTGGCCGCATTCACGTGGTCGCGGTCGGGTTCACGGTGCACGAGGGGATCGTGCGGATCACGACGATGGACGGCAGCCAGAAGATCCGCAACGTCGAGCGCGACCCACGCGCGACGGTGGCCCAGGTGGCCGGGCCCCAGTGGCTCAGCATCGCCGGCACGGCCGAGATCCTGCGCGACCGAGAGTCGATCACTCTCGCCGAGAACCTCTACGCGCAGCGCTACCGCCAGCCCAAGGAGAACCCGCGGCGCGTCGTCATCGCGATCACGCCCGAGAAGGTCATGTGCTCGCCCGGGCTGCGCGGCGCGGCGCCGGCCCACGGCTGACGCGAACATCGTGGACGTGCTGCTGCTGGGGACGGGCTCGGCTGACGGCTGGCCGTCGCCGTTCTGCCGGTGCGACTCGTGCACGACGATGCGCGAGCGCGACGTGCTGCGGACCCCCACCAGCGTGCTGATCGACGGAAGGGTGTGGATCGACCCGGGGCCCGAGGCCGCCCGGCAGGCGCTGCGTGCGGGCGCTGACTTGGTCGACGTGCACACGGTGCTGGTCTCGCACGCGCACTCCGACCACCTGGATCCCGCGTTCCTGCTGCACCGCGGCTGGGTCAGCGACCGCCCACTCACCGTGTACGGACCGGCGCCCGCGATCGCTCGGTGCCGCGACTGGCTCGCGCCCGGCCAGACCTCGGTGCGGCTGGTCGAGGTGACGGCGGGGGAGCGGTTCACCGCGGGGGAGTACCGGATCACGGTCGTCCCGGCGGCTCACGAGGCACTCGGCGAGGCCGCGCTCTACCGGGTCGATGCGGAACGCTCCCTGTTGTACGCCTGCGACACCGGCCCGTGGGCCGACGGAGCGCTGCGGCGGATCGGCGAGCAGCGGCTCGACATCGTGCTGATGGAGCAGACGTTCGGCGATCGGCTCGACCTCGCGGGCGGGCGACACCTCGGGCTGGAGACCTTCGGTCAGTCGGTCGCGGCGCTGCGCGCGGCGGGACTGGTGGACGAGGCGACCCGCGTGGTGGCCGTGCACCTGAGCCACCACAACTCACCCGAGGTGGAGCAGCAGCTGTGTGCGATGGGGGCCGAGGCCGGCCGTGACGGGCAGCGCCTCCGCGCTCGCGACCTGTAGCGCCGTCCGGGTGCCCCGGAAAAGAGGAAAGCCCCCGCCGAAGCGGGGGCTTTCCGTGGAGTTCTCGCGTTGCGAAAGCTCAGATCGCGCGGATCTTGGCGGCCTGCAGGCCCTTCTGGCCCTGCGTCACCTCGAACTCGACCTTCTGGTTGTCCTCGAGCGAACGGTAGCCCGAGCCCTGGATCTCGCTGAAGTGCGCGAACAGGTCCTCGCCGCCGTCGTCGGGCGCGATGAAGCCGAAGCCCTTTTCAGAGTTGAACCACTTCACAGTTCCGGTAGCCATGTTGTCTCCTTGGGAGGTTGTGCGCACTCGTGAATCGCGTACGGCTTGTTGTCACGCGTCACTTCGAACCAAAGAGAAAACCGAAAAGCCTCAACGAGGCTCGACCATCAATCTGCCGAGTCATGCCATGCAACTGACTCGAGCCTAGTGCATGGACCCCCGTCCGGCCAATCAGTGCCCCGGACGAAGTCGCACCTTCCGTGTCTGGTTCGCCTCGTCGACCTCCACGACGGAGTTCCGCGACTTCAGGAAGTCCGTGAACGTCTTGAAGCCCAGGTCCTTCTCGTTGAACGAGGAGTCCATCCGCTTCATCTGGCTCTTGACGGTGCCCGAGTGGATCCACTCGTCCTCGGAGTCCTTCTCGCCCAGCAGGCGCAGGGCGCGCAGCAGCAGCCGCGTGGCCTGGCGGGTGAGCGCGAGCTCGTCGTCCTCGTCGTCGGCGACCCCACCCGCGGGGACGAAGATCGGCTTGAGGACCGGCGCGGCATCGGCCGGGGCGTCGGACGTGACCTCGGCCTCCTGCTCGGGCTCGGCGGCGGTGGACTTCGACCCCGAGCGGCGCGAGGACTTCTTCGCCGTCCTGCGCGGCGGGGGAGAGGCCTTCTCGACCTCGGCCTCGTCACCACGATCGGCCAGGCCCGGGAGGTTGTCGTACGTCAGGAGCTCGTCGCACGCGGCGGCGAGGGAGCGGCTGGTGGCGCCGGCGACGCCCACGGCCACGACGTAGCGGCCCATGCGCTTGAGCCGCTGGGCCAGCGGGATGTAGTCGGAGTCGCCGGCGGCCAGCACGACCGTGCTGACCTGCGGCATGCGTCCCATGTCCTCGAGGGCGTCGACGGCCAGCCGGATGTCGGCACCGTTCTTGGAGCCCGAGGCGGGGAACAGCTGCACGAGGTCGATGGCGCGGTCGACCAGCTGCTTCTTGTAACGCACGTTGAACGGCATCGACCAATCGGCGTACGCCCGCGTCAGGGCGAGTCGGCCGAAGGAGGAGGCGTAGTCGAGGATCGCGTGGACGTCGACCTCGGCGGCCTGGAGCCTGGCCTCGTCGAAGCCGGCGTCGCGGTCACGCCAGAAGGACTGCTTGCCGTGCACCTGGTCGTAGCGCGAGATGACGATGTTGTCGAAGTCCAGGTAGACGGCGACGGCGGAGTCGCTCGGGGAGGTCATGGGTCCAGTCTGCCCGTCGAGTCGTTCTCCGCCCCGGTCGCGGTGGGTGGCGTGGGCAGGAACCACGCCGCGACGGACACCGCGAGTCCTCGTCCTCGAGCACCGGGCATCGCCAGCGCGGTCGAGGAGGAGGCCACCAGGACGGCGAGGGCGGCCGGGTGTGACGAATCGGACACTCCCGCCAGGACCGCTCCGACCACTCCCACGAGCGCCGCCCGGCCCACCCCGACGGCCACCGGGACCCGCCAGGTCGACGGCACCGCCAGCAGCGGGTCAAGCCACCCGATCGCGCAGATCAGCCCGAGGGTCTCGAAGGTCGTCCTTCGATGGTCGGTCGGTTCCGCGGAACCGGCGAAAGATCGCGGGATTCTTGGCGAAACGCCCCTTGAGCCACCCAGGCGTGCACTACCTTCAGCCCCAAGCGTCACATGGTCCCGTCTCGGGACGGGCTGACGACACGGCCCCCCAGGAGAAGACATGGACCAGCAGCAGCCCGCCTTCGGCGGGGAGCGCGGAGCGACCGCTACGGAGTACGCCCTGCTGATCTCCGGCGTGGCCGTGATCCTTGTGGGCGTCATCGTCATGTTCGGCGAATCGCTGGCGGCGAGCCTGGCCGACTTCTCAATCATCTTCTGAGGCTCCACACCTACGGGCGCTGGGGCTTGGGCCCCAGCGCCTTCGTGTGCCCGAAATCACAGTCACATCAGTCCCATCAGTCACGGTAGTACCAAAGGACTATTTTCTTCGCTTGGGCGTGTTTGTTTCACAAAAAGCGTCACCGGTGCGATACAGCCCCATTAGCGTTCGTTTTGGGACTTCGCAGTATGCGAGTTCACCACGACACACAGAGGAGAAAACCCATGCTGCAGATCTTGAACTTCCTGGCCGCCTTCACCGCCGAGCGTGACGAGAAGGGCGCCACCGCGACCGAGTACGCGCTCATCATCGCCGGCATCGCCGTCGCCATCGTCGGCGCCATCGCCATCTTCGGTGGCGAGCTCACCGGCTTCTGGGAGGGTCTGGGCACCCAGCTCAACCTCTGATCGGAACGGTTCACACGAACCGACCCTGGGTGTGCCGCGTCGCGTATCGCGGCGCGGCACACCCGTCCCGGGGCGACGAAGCCCCACCCACGAGTCCTTGAGGGAGGAGACGTGATGCTGCACTTCACGACCTGGACACGACGTTCGCGCCGCGAGCGCGAGCGCGGTGTTGCGGCCGTGGAGTTCGCACTCGTCGTTCCCATCCTCATGACGATCATCATCGGGATCGTCGAGTTCGGCATGGCGTTCAACTACCGGACCCAGCTGAACAACGCGACGCAGATCGCGGCGCGGAACTACACGATCGACCGCAACTGGGCCGCCGCCCGCGCCAACGTGACGGGCCTGGCCCCGACGGCGAACCTCACGAAGTCGATCGACTGCACCCCGGCCACGGTCGGCTCCGCCGTCACCGTCACCTCCACCGTGGTGCGCCCCACCTACACCGGCCTCTTCGGGGCGAGCTTCACCTACCGCGGAAAGGGAGTGGCCCAGTGCAACTGACCAACCAGCGCCGCCGCTTCGGCCTCCGCAAGAAGGAGAAGGGCGCCACGATCGTCTTGGTCACCCTGTCGATGGTGGCCCTCCTGGGCATGGCCGCGGTGTCGGTGGACTTCGCGGTCGCCTCCAGCGAGAAGGCCTCGGTCCAGGGCGCCGCCGACCAGGCCGTGCTCGCGCTGGCCACGGACTGCTCCCTCAAGAAGTCCACCTGCCTGCCGAGCACCGCGACCTGGTACGCCCAGCAGAACGCCGGCGCCGGCGCCTCCGCCCAGACGCTGAAGAACGGCGTGGTCAAGAACCCCGTCTTCGATGACGGCACGGTGACGGTGCGGGTCTCCAAGAACGTCAACCACACCTTCGCCAGAGTCCTCGGCGACTCCTCGAGCACTGTCCGCTCCGAGGCGACCGCCACGTGGAACACCGTGCCGCTGGTCGGCACGAAGCTGATCCCGATGGGCCTGCCCTACTGCGACTGGCTGGCCGCGCAGCCGGGTTCGTCTACGTCCCCGGGCGCCATGAGGACGTACCTGTGGGCTCGATACAGCACCGGCGAGGCCAACTGTCCCGGCACCAGCGCGACGGCTGCGACGGTGTACTCCAAACGAGGCACGGCCTCCGGCTACACCTCGGTCGGTCAGGCCATGTACTTCACGCGCTCGTTCTTCCCGGGCGTGAACACGAACTGCGACTTCAGCGCCAACCTCTGGGACGTCTACCGGAACATGCTGGACGACTGGGCCCTCATCACGGCGGACACCTGCATGGAGGCCAAGCTCGCCGGCGTCGGCAACGGCAGCGTCGTCATGATGCCGATCTACGCGGTGGAGAAGAAGTCGATCTTCTGGGGCTCGGTCTCGTACTCCAGCCGGCTGGTCATCCTGGGCTTCGCGCCGTTCAAGGTCGACAAGTGGGTCAACTACCCCTTCCTCTACTTCGGTGTGCAGCCCAGCTTCTCCGCGCTGAGCTACACGAACAACTGCGACATGAAGTTCAACTTCGCGACCATCGGCGGCGGCTGTGCCGGTGTCCGCGGGCAGTTCGTCCGCTCCGCCGAGGGAGCGCTCTTCAACGGCTTCACCCAGTACGGCTCCTTCTACAACAACACCGGCTCGGGGCTGAGCGGCGACGCTCCCAACCTCGGCCTCACCAACGTCAAGCTCGTCAAGTAGCACCTCCCTGATCTACCCGAAGGACTTCGCACATGAACTCTCGCGTCATCGCCGCCATCGCCGCCGCCGTGCTGGCGATCGTGGGCATCGGTGCCGTCGTCGCCTATGCGGCCAGCGCCAAGAACCGTGCGTTCGAGGGTGCGGAGCTGGTGAAGGTCTACCGGGTCGTCAACGACCTGTCCGCCAACGCGGACTCCGCGACGGTGGGCGACAACGTCGAGCTCGTCAGCCTGCCCAACGCCTCGGTCGCCAAGGGCGCCATCAGCGACCTGAAGGCCATCGAGGGGCTCAAGACCACCGTGCCGCTCGTCCAGGGTGAGCAGCTGCTGGACTCGCGCTTCGCCAAGGAGGGCGCGAAGGCCGCCTCGAAGGCCAACGTGCCTGACGGCCTGCAGGAGATGTCCGTGTCGCTCGATGCGGCCGCCGGTGTCGGCGAGCGCATCGACGAAGGGGTTCGGGTGGGCGTCATCGCCACCGTGGAGAAGGACGACGACAAGCGCAGCCGCATGATCGCGCAGAACGTCCTGGTCACGAACGTCAAGTCCAACGAGGACAACACCATGGTGGTCACGCTCGCCGTGAACACCTCGCAGGCCACTGGGGTGGCCGCCGCGGCGCAGTTCGGACAGGTTCGCCTGACGGTCCAGAATGACAAGACCAACCGTGACGGTGCCTCGGCCGTGGATGTGGGGACACTCGTCAAGTGAGCATCATCGTCATCACCGAGTCCAGCCCCTTCGCGGGACGGTTGCGTCGCGTCGCCGATCGCCAGGTGGTGGGTCTTCGCCCCACCTTCTCCGAGCACGCACTCAACTCGATGCTGGGCACGATGAGGGCCATCGACCTCGTGGTGATCTGCGAGGACGTTGATGACGACCAGTCCATGGAGATGGCCGACATCGTCCACGACCACCAGCTCGACGTCCCCGTCGTCCTGGTGCGCGAGTCGCCCGAGCCGCTCTCCGCGGAGCAGCGCCAGTTCGGCGTGGTCGAGTCGGTGCCGGCGATCTCCTCCGACCTCGAGATCGAGCGCCTGCTCGCTCGGCACGTGGGCACGTCGATGCCCGGTGCCGCCCCCGAGCGCGAGGCTCCGGCGGTGCCCGCCGCCCCGGTCGTGAAGGTCGATCCCGAGGAGCACCGGGTGGTCGTGGTGCTGTCGCCCAAGGGCGGCGTCGGCAAGACCACGATCTCGACCAACCTGGCCATCGCCCTGTCGCGCCGTGCCCCGCTCGACACGGTGATCGTCGACTTCGACTCGCAGTTCGGTGACGTCGGCAGCGTCCTGAACATCAACGCCCAGCACACGCTGGAGAACGCGTTCACGCAGGACGGCGTCCAGCCGCCGCTCGTGGTCAAGGGTCTGCTCAACGCGTTCGACGAGAAGCTGCTCGTGCTCGCGGCCTCCGAGTCGCCCGCCGCGCTGGAGAAGTTCACGCCCCAGCAGGAGAGCGACCTGCTGCGGCAGCTGTCGAAGGACTACGCCTACGTCGTCATCGACACGGGCTCGGGCCTGACCGACGAGACGCTGGCGGCGCTCGAGGTCGCGACCGACGTGATCATGGTGACGACGATGGACGTCTCGAGCGTCAAGGCCCTGCGCCGCGCCGTCGACCTGCTCGACACGATCGACCTGCTGCCGCGGAACCGTCACCTCGTCGTCAACATGACCGAGTCGGGCACCGGCCTCGAGCTCGACGACATCTCGGCCGCGCTGAGAATGCCCGTCGACGTCTCGGTGGCGCGCTCGGTCGACATCGCCCTCTCGGTCAACACGGGCAAGCCGCTGGCCCAGGCGAAGCGCTCGGCCGAGCTCTCCGGGGCCGTCGACGCCATGGTGGCCAAGCTTCGCGGTGAGACCGCTCGCCGCAGGGGCGGACTGTTCAGGAGGGACGAATGAGCATCACCGACCGGCTGCTGGCTGCCGAGAAGCACGTCGACACGGGCAGCCGCCCCACCACCGTCCTGCAGCGCTCCGCCGTGCTCGACGAGCTCAAGCGCCGCTCCGTCGAGTCGCTGTTCCGTCGCATCGGCTCTCGCATCAACGACGCGTCGCTGACCGACCTGCAGCTGCGCGACTTCGTGCGTGCCGAGCTCGAGGTCATCCTGCAGGAGGAGCACGTCCAGCTCGGCAGCGCGGAGCGCGCCCAGCTGATGCGGGAGATCGAGGACGACGCGCTCGGCCTCGGTCCGATCCAGCGCCTGCTCGACGACGACGACATCAGCGAGATCATGGTCAACCACCCCTCGCAGATCTTCGTCGAGCGCAAGGGCAAGCTGACGCTGGCCGACGAGTCGTTCAGCTCCGAGGACCAGCTGCGCCGCGTCATCGAGCGCATCGTCGGCAAGGTCGGCCGTCGCATCGACGAGTCGTCCCCGCTGGTCGACGCACGCCTCACCGACGGCTCGCGCGTGAACGCCGTCATCCCGCCGCTCGCGGTGCGCGGCTCCTCGCTGACGATCCGCAAGTTCGCCAAGAAGGCGCTCAGCATCCAGGACCTCATCAACTACGGGTCGATGAGCCCCGACCTGGCCGAGCTGCTCGAGCTGTGCGTCCGCGGTCGCCTCAACATCCTCGTGTCGGGCGGTACCGGCACCGGCAAGACCACCCTGCTGAACGTGCTGTCGTCGTTCATCCCCGAGGACGAGCGCATCGTCACGATCGAGGACGCGATCGAGCTCAAGCTGCAGCAGGCCCACGTCGTGCAGCTCGAGGCGCGCCCGGCCAACATCGAGGGCCGCGGCGAGGTCACGATCCGCGACCTGGTCAAGAACTCGCTCCGCATGCGCCCCGACCGCGTCGTCATCGGCGAGTGCCGCTCGGGCGAGGCGCTCGACATGCTGCAGGCCATGAACACCGGCCACGACGGCTCGATCTCGACCCTGCACGCCAACTCGCCGCGCGACTGCATCGCCCGCCTGGAGACGCTGGTGCTGATGGCCGGCATGGACCTGCCGCTGCGCGCGATCCGCGAGCAGATCGGCTCGGCCGTCGACATGATCGTGCAGATCTCGCGCCTGCGCGACGGCTCGCGTCGCATCACGTACGTCACCGAGCTCACCGGGATCAAGGACGACGAGCCCGTGCTCAACGACCTCTACCGCTTCGACTTCGGAGCCGGCTACGACGAGGACGGCCACCCGCGCGGCACGGTCAAGGCCGTCGGCGACGGCGCCCACCTGGTCGACCTGCTCGAGGAGCGCGGCATCCACGTGCCGCCCCACCTGCTCAACGCCCGCAAGGAGTCCGCTTCGTGACCACTCTGTTGGCGATCGGCGTCGTGTCGATCCTCGTCTCCGTGGCGGCCCTGGGATATGCGCTGCTGCAGCCCGACATGGCCAACCTGCGCTCGGAGCAGATGAAGGCCGAGGCCTCGGGCGAGGGCGGCCGGGCCATGGAGTCCACGCCGGTCTACGACCTCATCGACAAGGTGCTCTCGACCATCGGCCTCAAGCCGTTCACCGAGGAGGAGCTGTCGCTCGCGGGCATCAAGTCCAGCGTCACCTCGGTCGTCGCCACGACCCTGCTGATCGCGTTCGTGGCGTTCGCCGCCGGCCTGGCCCTGACCGGCTCGTTCTTCTTCGCGGTGATCCTGCTGCTGGCGGCGCCGTTCCTGGTGAAGATGTACGTCGGGGTCAAGACGTCGAAGCGGCGGGCGAAGTTCGGCCTCCAGATGTCCGAGACGATGAGCCAGTTCAGCTCCGCCCTGAAGTCCGGCATGAACGTGCCGAACGCACTCGGCAGCGTCGCCGCCGAGATGGAGGAGCCCATGGGCGAGGAGCTCGCCCGGATCGTGAACGAGACGCGCCTGGGGCGCGACCTGATCGAGGGCATGAAGGACACGGCCGAGCGCATGGAGAGCGCCGACTTCATGTGGGTCACCGAGGCGGTCGCCATCCAGCGCGAGTCGGGCGGCCGGCTGAGCGAGATCCTCGACCGCGTCACCGAGACCATCTCCCAGCGCAACGAGCTGCGCATGAAGGTCGAGTCGCTGGCGGCCGAGGGCAAGG
Source organism: Aeromicrobium choanae (assembly GCF_900167475.1). Classification (NCBI taxonomy): domain Bacteria; kingdom Bacillati; phylum Actinomycetota; class Actinomycetes; order Propionibacteriales; family Nocardioidaceae; genus Aeromicrobium; species Aeromicrobium choanae. Next base: position 2,315,437 of record NZ_LT796768.1, read on the forward strand.
CCTCGGCGCTCATCCTGATGAGCCTGCCGGTCGCGGTGGGTGTGCTGTTCCTGCTGGTCAACCGCGCCTACATGATGCCGCTGTTCAACACCGGCGCGGGCAAGATCCTGCTCATCATCAGCCTGGTGTTCTACACGCTCGGCGGCCTGTGGCTCCGGTCGATCACGAAGGTGAAACTGTAATGCTCCTCATCGGCATCGTCGCGATCTTCGCCTCGCTGTTCCTGCTGTTCAAGGCGCTGGGCATCTTCGGCAAGCACGAGTCCGCGGCCGCCGCGCGCCTGCGGGAGCTGACCGAGTCCGAGGTCGTCGTCGCGGGCTCGGCGAAGGACCTGCACTCGGGCACCGCCAAGGGCGGCCTGGGGTACCGGCTGACGCCGCGCGGGATCGTGGCCAAGGCCGAGCGCAACTACATGCTCGCCGGACGGCCCGACGGCTCGAGCGTCGCCAAGATCCTCATGCAGAAGGTCGTCTTCGGAGCCTTCGGAGTGGGCGTCGGCATCATGATCTTCACCGGCCAGGGCGGCCTGCTGGGCTGGATGCTGCTGTTCGGCGCGCCGTTGCTGGGCTACTTCGCTCCCGACATCATCCTCAACGGCAAGGCCGTGCGCCGCCAGGAGGAGATCCAGTACGCGCTGCCCGACCTGCTCGACCAGATCACCATCTCGATCGAGTCGGGCACGAGCTTCGAGAACGCGCTCGCCCGCACCGGCCAGACCGGCAAGGGCCCGCTCGCCGACGAGATCGTCCGCACCGTCCAGGACATCAGCCTGGGCCTGCCCCGTCGCGAAGCCTACGAGTCGCTCGTCGCGCGCACCGACGTGGACGAGCTGCGCAAGTTCGTGCGCTCGATCCTGCAGGGCGAGGAGTTCGGCGTGCCGGTCTCCGACATCGTGCGCGAGCAGGCCAACGAGATGCGCGTCGGCCGCCGCCTGCGCGCCGAGGGCGTGGCCAACCAGATTCCCGTCAAGATGCTGCTGCCGCTCATGGGCACGATCCTGCCGGTGCTGTTCATCATCGTCATCGGTCCCGCGATCATCGCGGCGATGGCCCAGTTCAAGGGTGCGTGACCCGGCGCCGGAACGTTCCGGCACCGGATTCGGAAGTAGAGGGGAATTTCATGCGTAGGTTCATCAGTCCGGTCGTCGCCGGCACCGTCCTGGGCGGCCTGCTGGCCGCCACGACCGGGTCGGTCGCCCACGCCGACGCCACGGACGCGGCGCTGGCCAACGCGCTCGACTTGCCGGCGGGGATCACCGTGACGCAGGCGGGTGCCTCGGCCGCGTTCGGTGTGGAGACTCGCGCCTTCAACGACTTCCCACGCCGAGCTGGCAACGCCTCCTATGCCGTGATGTCCACCGGCAACGCGTCCGACCTGTTCAACATGGGGGTTCCGGCGCTGCAGCCGTCAACGAACTTGCCCGGCGAGGATTCGGTCTCGATGATGTTCGATGTCGGTGCGGGCGTCACGGATTCCTGCCTCCTCATCGACGTAGCGATGGGCACCGAGGAGCGCGTGCACACGTACAATCACGATCCCGTGTCGGGTCTTTCCGATGTGATCTCGCTGAAGCGAGCCAACGATGCCGCCGAGTACGCCAAACACGCTGGGCCTCGTTACATCGGCCAGGCAGCGGAACGACCCACGGATGTCGTGCTTCCCGAACCGCAGCCGATGGCAGTCAACGCGATCAAGTACTGGCACGGCATCGATGAGGAGTTCGATCGTCAGCCCGACGACCATGCCTCGCCCCTGATGGCTCCCGTGACTCCGTTCAATCACTTCACCTCCGTGGAGACGTTCGAGGTTCCGATCGACCCGGCAGACTCCGTCACGCTGGCGATCGCAGATGCGAACAACGCCTCGCTGGACTCGGTCGCGATGATCGACCATGTCCGAACGGCGGAGTCGTGCTCATCCTCGTCCTCCGCCGAGACTGGATTGACCCCCCTGAAGCCCGCCGTCATCGTTGGTCACCGCGGCGTGGAGAACATCCTGACCGTCGACCTCAATCCCGACACGCCGCAAATCGAGCGATACGACCAGGTAGACAACGGCTGGCATCCGGGCGGGGTGGAACTGCGCTTCCGCTGGTACCGGTACTGGATCAACACGGGAAACTGCAATGACGGATCACTGAAGAACTGGCAGCCGATCAACGATGCCGACCGTCAATCGTTCTCGCCGACGATCGAGGAAAAGGGCCGGTGCCTGATGGCTGTCGTCACCGGTAAGAAAGACGGCTTTCGTTCCGAGTCCTTCCCCAGTCCCTCCTCGTTGCAGTGGACCCCCACGCTGCCGATCCAAGATGGCGTCTTCACCAACCTGGCCGTACCCACCATCACGTCACCGCGCTCGGACATCCGGGTGAATGACATGCTGACCGCGACCACCGGGACGTTCACGCCCCGGCCGGACTCGTACTCGTTCCAGTGGTGGGCGGACACTCAACCCATCTCTGGTGAAACCGGTCAGACCTTCAAGGTGACCGCGGCTCAAGCTGGCAAGGTGATCCGAGTACGCGCATCCGCGCAGCGCTTCAGCTTCAATGAGATGACGATCCAGAGTGCGCCGACTGTGCCTGTCACGAATCTCGACTTCACGTCGGCACCTGCTCCGACGCTGGAGGGTTCGGGCGTCCAAGGCAAGCCCCTGACCGTGGATCCGGGGACGTGGGCACCGAGTGAGGACAAGTTCGAGTACGAGTGGTACGCCGATGATGTGAAGATCGCGAGCCAGATTCGAGCGACCTTCACGCCGTCGTCAGGCCTGATCGGCGCACGAGTCCATGCTGTCGTGAGGGGTACAAGGTCCGGCTACAACCCGATCTCGCGCCAGACCCCGAAGATGACGATCACCGGCGCCGCGTTCACCGCCGGTCGTGTGACCATCGCGGGTACTGCTCGGGTCGGACAGCGCCTTTCAGCCACAGCCACTGGGTGGGCGCCCGCGTCGCCCGCGACGCGCCGATTCACTTGGCGCGCCGGCAGCACGGTCCTGCAGGAGAGCACGTCCACGTACTTCACTGTGCCGCCTGCGGCCGCGGGAAAGTCGATCACAGTGCAGGTGCGTGGGGAGCGGACTGGGTACTCGCCGATCGTCATCACCAGTGCGCCCACGCGAGCGGTGGCCCGCGGCCTCCTCACTACGAGCGCTCCGAGGATCTTCGGATCTGCACGACCGGGCGGCACGCTGCGAGCATCGGCATCGTGGCGTCCCGGCCCCCTCGCCTACCGCTACCAGTGGTACGTGGGTACGAAGAAGATCTCCCGCGCAACGAAGTCTGCCTACAAGGTTCCCAAGAAGTACCGGGGCAAGAAGATCCGGGTGCGGATCACCGCTACCAAGTCCGGGTACACCACGGTGTACCGGTACTCGGCCTACAAGAAGATCTCCAAGAAGTAGCACCGACGACGAAGGCCCGGCTGGATCTCCAGCCGGGCCTTCGTCGTTGCCGCGTCGATCGCGGGGGGAGGGGCTCACGCCCAGAGGGTCTCGCCGAACTCGAACCAGATGGTGGCCACGATCGCGATGATCCACAGGGCCGAGATCAGGACGGTCCAGTTCTTGAGGAAGCGGCTGCCGGTGACGCGCGCGGTGACCGCGACGAACATCGGGATCATCATCGCCCAGACCACCATGCACCAGGGGCAGAGCTTCCCGATCTCCCAGATCGCCTGGTACTGCAGCCACGTGACGAAGCCGATGCCGAACAGGGTGCCGAGCCCGAGGCCCACCCAGATCCAGCGGGGGAACGTGACGCCGGAGGCCAGCAGGACGCCGAGCGTGACCACCACGCTGAAGCCCACGACGCCCATGAAGGTGTTGGGGAAGCCGAACGCCTCGGACTGGTCGGACGAGACGACGCTGCTGCAGCTGACGAACGCCGAGAGGTCGCAGCCCAGCTCCTTCGCGGTGCCTGCGGCCTCGGCCTTCAGCAGCGAGATCTTGTCGTAGGTCAGGATCAGGGACGACCAGAGCGCGATCGCTCCGGAGACGACCAGGAAGATCCCCAGTCCGCGGTCGGAGCGGTGGGCGTCGTCATCGGCGGGGGCCGGCGCTGGAGCGTCGGAGGCAACGGCGGTCATGGTGCAGATCCTAGACGGCCGACGGTCACCGATCCCCGCGTCGCAGGGAGCCGAGCGGGTCAAGGCGGTGACGTGGGCCACAACTGCTGTTAATGTGACATCACCAATGTCACATAGGAGTGTGCAAATGACCGATCACGTCGACGTCCTCATCGTCGGTGCCGGCCTGTCGGGCATCGGCGCGGCGTACCGCCTCCAGGAGCGGGCCCCGGGCCGAACCTACGCCGTCCTCGAGCAGCGCGACGCGATCGGCGGCACGTGGGACCTCTTCCGGTACCCCGGCGTGCGCTCGGACTCCGACATGTACACGCTCAGCTTCCCCTTCGAGCCGTGGACGCATCCGAAGGCCATCGCCGACGGGGACGACATCCGTCACTACCTCGAGGCCACGGCCGCCAAGCACGGCATCACCGATCGCATCCGCTTCGGACGTCGCGTCACGACCGCCGAGTGGTCGAGCCAGGACGCCACGTGGACCGTCACCAGCACGGTCGAGGACGGCTCCACCGAGGTCGTCACCGCCTCGTTCCTCTACCTGTGCAGCGGCTACTACAGCTACGAGGAGGGCTATACGCCCGACTTCCCCGGCCTCGAGGACTTCGAGGGCCAGGTCGTGCACCCCCAGTTCTGGCCCGAGGACCTCGACCACGCCGGCAAGGAGGTCGTCGTGATCGGCTCGGGCGCCACCGCGGTCACGCTGCTGCCGTCGATGGCCAAGGACGCCGCGAAGGTCACGATGCTGCAGCGCACCCCCACCTACGTGCTCAGCCAGCCCGGCAGCGACCCCGTGGCGAACCTCGCCCGCAAGGTGCTGCCCGCCTCCTTGGTGCACCAGGTCGCTCGCCTCCGGTACGCGGTGATGACCGTCGGCTTCTACATGTTCTGCCGCGCCTTCCCGAAGGCCTCCCGCTCGATCCTGCTCGGGCTGACGGGCAAGTCGATGCCCGGCGTCGACCGCGCGAGCCTCACGCCTCCTTACAAGCCGTGGGACCAGCGGCTGTGCGTCGTCCCCGGGGGCGATCTCTACAAGGCGGTGCGCGACGGCAGCGCCGCGATCGTCACCGACGTGATCACCGAGTTCACCCCGAAGGGCGTCGCCCTGGCCTCGGGCGAGCACCTGGACGCGGACATCGTGGTGACCGCCACCGGCCTCAAGCTCGTGGCGCTGGGCCAGATCGACGTCAGCATCGACGGCGTGAAGGTGGACCCGCACGAGCTCTACACCTACAAGGGCCAGATGTTCAGCGGCGTGCCCAACCTCGCCTGGTGCGTCGGGTACACGAACGCGTCCTGGACGCTGCGCGCCGACCTCACGTGGAAGTACGTCGCCGACTACCTCAACCACCTCGACGCCCATGGCTACGCCTACGGCATCCCCGACCCGGACTCCGACTTCGGGCACGACGCGCGCCTGCTGGACCTGTCGTCGGGCTACATCGCCCGCGCCGACGAGCTGCTGCCGCGCTCGGGTGCCCGCACGCCGTGGAAGGTCCGCCAGAACTGGTTCCTCGACAGCTGGGACGCGCGGCACACCGACCTCGACGAGGACATGGTCTGGGTGCGCCGCGAGGACCTGCCTGCGGCGAAGCCCGACGTGGCCTGAGGCGTTCGTCGGCCTTCCCCGGAGGTCTTCGCGCCCGACGGCAATCCCTTCGCCCGCCCCCTTCCACTTTTGGAAGCGGATTCACGCGCAACGACCCGATTCACGTGAATCCGTTTCCAAAAGTGGAACGAGGGCCAGGGCAATGGGCCCGGCGGCCCGGAGACTTGCCGCGACGAGAGGATGACCAGGTGAGGTGCGAACCATGACCGACGTCTCCCAGCGCGCCCGCGACCTGCTGGGTCGCCTGCTCCACGGTCACGGGGTGGTCGCCAGGATCACCGAGGTCGAGGCGTACGGCGGCATTGACGACCCCGCCTCCCACGCGTTCGTCCGGACGCCGCGCTCGGAGATCATGTACGGCCCGCCGTGGCGCCTGTACGTCTACCGGATCCACGGCCACCACGCCGCGAATGTCGTCACGGGTCCCACGGAGCGTGCTGCGGCCGTGCTGATCCGTGCCGGTGAGATCGTCGAGGGGATCGACGTGGCCCGCGAGCGCCGCGGGCCCGTGGCGGACGAGGCACTGGCGCGCGGGCCGGGCAACCTCACCAAGGCGCTCGGCATCACGAGCCTGGACCTCGGCACCGACCTGCTCGATCCCGAGCCCGTGTCCCTCGGCGAGCGCGTCGAGAGTCCCGAGATCGCCGCCGGCCCTCGCGTGGGGGTGCGACTCAATGCCGATCTTCCGTGGCGCTTCTGGGTGGCGGGCGATCCGACCGTGTCGACCTACCGCCGCCACCCGCGGGCCTGATCGGCCCGCTCGCTCACCTCAGCGCAGGCACCTCGGCCGGCTGGCCTGGACGGACGTCGTGCGGGTCACCGTGCCGTGCTCCAGCGTGACCTTGGCGTGCACCGACCCGCGCAGGTCGCTCAGCGGGCGCGCCGAGCGGGTGAGGGTGAACGGGGCGCGCGTGTCCGTGCCGACGGTCGTCCCGCCGATGCGGAAGGTGGCCGCCGTGGCCAGTCCCTTCCCGCCCGTGACGCGCAGCGTGACGTCCGGCCTGCGAGCGGGTCCGTGGCACACCGCGTGGAGACGCACCGTGTGGGCCGCGGCCGAGACGCGTCGGACCGACGCCCGGCGGGCCTGGAGGAGCGGCTCGATCATCTCGAGCGCCTGGTCGGCCATCTGGGCCATGCCGGCGGTCGAGGGGTGCAGCGGCGCGCCGTCGCCGTAGGGGTTCAGGGCCCGGACCCACTGCTCCGCGGGATCGGCACAGCCGGAGTGCTCCTGCCAGCCCTCGATGTCGCGCATGTCGACGAAGGCGATGCCCTCGTCGGCCGCGACCTCGCCGATCGTGTCGCTCAGGCGGTCGATCATCGACTGGAGGTAGGCCAGGTCGGCGTTCGTGGCGTTGAGGAGCGCGGCGCACGTCTCGCGCGGGACGTAGGTGCCGTAGCCGACGGCCACGATGGTGGCGTGCGGCGAGCGCTGGCGCACGTCCGCGATCAGCCGCTCGTACACGGGTGCGAGGGCGTCGATGGCGTCGTGGAACGGCTGCGTCGGCAGCGTGCTGCAGCCCTGGACGAGGCACGTCTGGGCCAGCCCGACCAGGCCGACGTCGTTGCCGCCCATGGTCCCCAGCGTCACGAGGGTGGTCTTGCGGGTCAGCGCGTCGAGCTGCGGCGGGACGGTCTCGGCGCCGATCGTCTGCGGGTTCCAGTAGTGCGTCGTCCTCGCCGCGCTGCAGCTGGCGTCGGTGAACGACTTCGCGCCGATCTCGGCGGCCACCAGGCTCGGGAAGTTGTGGTCGCTGCGCGCGCAGCCGCCCGGCTGCTGCGTGGCGATGCCGGGTCCTGCGACGAACGAGTCGCCCAGCGCCACGTAGCGCTCACCCGAGTGGGGGTGATGCCATGCGGGGGTGCGATCGGCCGCCGAAGCGGGCAGGGCGGTCACGAGCCCGGCCGTCAGGGTCAGGACTGCGGCCAGGACCGCGGGTCGGCGAAGGGTTCTCACGGGGGCTCCTCAGGACTCACGGATGTGACGCACGTCACGGCGACGCTACCACCGCGCCGGGACATCCGCGGACCCCCGGATCCGGGGGTCCGAGGGGTGCCTCAGCCCAGCAGGTAGCGCCGCTCCGGGCGACCGGCGGCGCCGTAGCGGAGCCGGACGGTCGCATGGCCCGTGTGGACGAAGTGCTCGAGGTAGCGGCGTGCGCTGACCCGGGAGAGCCCGACGAGCTCCGCGGCCTCGGCCGCCGACACCTCACCAGCATTCTCCAGGGCCCGGAGCAGCGACGCCGCGGTCTCGGTGCTCAGGCCCTTCGGCAGGGGCGAGCTGCCTGGCGTGCCCCCGCCGAAGGCACGGTCGATCGCCGTCTGGTCGGGCTCGGACTCGCTCCGCAGGGCCGTGAGCGACCGGGCGACAGCCCTCAGGCGGTCGGCGAGCTCGGGGTACTCGAAGGGCTTCACCAGGTACTGCTGGGCGCCGCCGAGCAGTGCGGCGCGCACGACCTCGGCGTCGCGCTCGGCGGTCACCATGATGACGCCCACGCCGTGGCCCGCCGCACGCAGCGAGCGCAGCACCTCGATGCCGTCCATGTCGGGCAGGTGCACGTCCAGCAGCACGAGGTCGGGCTCGAGCTCGGCCACGGCGCTCAGCGCCTCCGCGCCGGTGCCCGCCGTGCCGGCGATCGAGAACCCGTCGGTGCGCTCCACGAAGCGCTCGTGGATCCGCGCCACCATGAAGTCGTCGTCCACCACGAGGACGCGGATCACGGTGCGTCACCCGCGCGGGGCAGCCGGACGCGGAACGTCGCACCCGGGCCGCCGTCGTCGAGGGTGGCCGAGCCGCCACGTCGGGTGGCGATGAGACGCACGAGCGGCAGTCCGATGCCACGTCCCCCGAGGACCTCGGGCTTGGTCGAGTATCCCCGCGAGAAGATCGACCCGGCGATCTCGTCGGGCACGCCCGGTCCGTCGTCGCTCACCACGACCTCGATCGTGCCATCGACCTCGCCCACCCGGACGACGACCTCGCTCCCGGCCCCGCCCCGACAGGCGTCGAGCGCGTTGTCGACGAGGTTGCCCAGCACGGTGGTGAGGTCGGCGGCCAGGTCGGGGTCCAGCGTCGACAGGCGGGACGCCTCGTCGATCGTCAGCCGCAGTCCCGCCTCGGCCGCCTGGCTCGCCTTGGCCGCCAGCAGCGCCGCGACGGCGGGGTCCCGCACGGACTCGCGCAGGCTCGCGTCCAGGACGGCGCGTTCACGCGTGAGGGTCCCCAGCAGGCTCGCCAGCTCGTCGTACTCGCCGAGCTCGACGAGGCCCGAGATCGTGTGCAGCCGGTTGGCGAACTCGTGGGTCTGGGCGCGGAGGGCGTCGCTGATCGAGAGGTTCGAGCTGAGCTGCTGCTCGACCTCCACCACGTCGGTGCGGTCGCGCATGGTCGTGACGCTGCCGATGCCCAGACCGCGGCTCGAGGCGGCGCGGCGGTTCACCACGAGCACCCGGTCGCCCGTGAGCACGACGGCGTCCCTGGCCTCGGCGTCGCCCGCGATCAGGGCCGTCAGCTCCGGGTCGAGCCCCACCGTGCTGATCGGGCGCCCGACGGGATCGCCCGTAACGTCCAGCAGTCGCCGGGCGGCGTCGTTCATGACGGTCACCGTGCCGGCGTTGTCCACCGCCACGACGCCCTCGCGGATGCTGTGCAGGAGGGCGTACCGGTGGTCGGCGAGCGTGGCGATCTCCTCGCCGCCCAGGCCGCGGGTGCGCCGCTTGAGCAGGTGCGCCACGGCCCATGTGCCCAGGCCGCCGAGGAGGGCGCCGAGGCCGAGGTAGAGGGCCAGGTCGCTCGACGAGTCGGCCACGCGGTCCCACCAGGAGGGGTACGACTGCTCGGCGACGGCGATCCCGACGAGCGTGCCGTCGTCGGCGATCACGGGGGCGTGCGCGGTGACGTAGCGTCGGCCGTCCCGGACGACGTCGCCGCTCCACCCGCGACCCTCTCGGACGCGGCTCTCCCCGAGGTCCACCGTGGTGCCCACCCGGGACGGCTCGGCCGCGGCGATCACGACGCCGTCGGGGTCGGTGACCAGCACGTCGGTGGCCCCCGACAGGGCGACGGCCCGCTCCACGAAGGGCGCCAGCGTGCGCGTCGCCGCCGCGTCGTCGACGGCGGTGCGCACGACCTCCCCTCCGGCGAGGTACTCCGCCACCGATCGCATCGCGCTGCCGCGCTCGTCGGTGAAGGCGTCCGTGCTCTGGCGGAACGAGATGACCGCCACGACGATCAGCACGCCGGCGACGACGGCCAGCTGCAGCAGCAGGACTTGGCCCGCGAGCGTCAGCCGGCGCCCGCCCGGCGGGCCGTGGCGCGTGCCCATGCCCGTGCGCTTGACCACAATGACCACAATCTCCTTTGGTTCCGCAATCGTGACCCACGCCACATTCCCACGCATGATCAAGGGGACGACGAGGAGGGGTCCATGATCACGTGGGCAACGAAGGGCCGCCGCCGCACGATCGGGATCGGGCTCGTGGCGGCGCTGGTGCTGGCGATGCTGGCCGGATGTGGCGTGACGAGGGCGGACGACGACGATCCCGCCAACAAGCGACTGCGCATGATGATCCCGAACAGCCCGGGCGGCGGCTACGACCTGACCGGCCGGGCCGGAGTACGGGCGATGGAGGAGAACGAGCTCACCGGCCGCTTCGAGGTCACCAACGTCATCGGCGCCGGCGGCACCGTCGCGATGCAGCGGCTCATGAACGAGCGCGGCGCCGACGACCTCATGATGACGATGGGCCTGGGCGTCGTCGGCTCGGTCTTCACGAACGGCTCCGACGCCACGGTCGACAAGGCCACGCCCATCGCGCAGCTGGTCTCCGAGCCCGAGGGCATCCTCGTCCCGAAGGACTCGCCGTTCAAGAACGTGCAGGACTTCGTGGACGCCTGGAAGAAGGACCCGGGCAGCGTGACGATCGGGGGCGGCTCGTCGCCCGGCGGGCCCGACCACCTGTTCCCGATGCAGCTCGCGCAGGAGCTCGGCATCGACGCGAAGGACGTCAACTACATCACGTACGACGGTGGCGGACCCCTGACGACGGCCCTGCTCGGCTCCAAGATCGAGGTCGGCATGTCCGGCCTGGGGGAGTTCGAGGGCCAGATCGAGGACGGGTCGCTGCGCGTCCTGGCGGTCTCGGGCGAGGAGCGACTCGACACCGTCGACGCGCCCACGCTCAAGGAGGAGGGCGTCGACTTCAGCTTCATCAACTGGCGCGGCGTGCTCGCCCCGCCGGGCATCTCCGACGCCACCCGCGACGAGTACATCGAGCTGCTGACGGCGATGCACGACACGCCCGAGTGGCGCGAGGCGCTGGAGCGCAACGGCTGGATCGACGACTTCACCACCGGCGATGAGTTCGGCACCTTCCTGGAGGAGCAGAACGAGCGCGTCGCCTCGACCCTCGAGGAGCTGGGACTCGCATGAACACCTCGGGCACCACGCCGTCACGCACGGTGGACACCCCTCAGTACGGACTGGCGGCGTTCGTCGCGTTCGTCGGGATCGTCGTACTGGTCGACGCGCTCGGGCTCGACCCGGGCTTCGCCGACCAGCCGGTCCAGCCCTACGCCTTCTCCTACGCCATCGGCTCCGTCCTCGTGGTCCTCGGCCTCCTGCTGGCCGTCGCCACCTGGCGCGGTGACGTCGCCGAGCCCGAGGAGGGTGAGGACGTCGACCTGAGCAGCGGCCTGGACTGGCCCACGCTGCTCCAGCTCGTCGCCGTGATCGTGGTCGTCGTGGCCCTGATCAACTGGCTCGGCTGGGCGATCATGGGCGCGTTCCTGTTCGCGGCGTCGGCCCGGATCCTCGGCAGCCGCCGGCTCCTGCTCGACATCGGCGTGGGCCTGGTCCTGTCGCTGGTGACCTGGTACGGCTTCTACGTCGGCCTGGGGATCCCGATCCCCGCCGGCATCCTGGACGGGGTGCTCTGATGGACCTGCTCCTCGAAGGCTTCGCCAACGCCCTCACGCCCGAGAACCTCATGTACGCCGTCATCGGCGTGCTGCTGGGCACGGCCGTGGGCGTGCTGCCGGGCATCGGCCCGGCCATGACGGTGGCCCTGCTGCTGCCGATCACCTACAACGTCGAGCCCGCCGGCGCCCTCATCATGTTCGCCGGGATCTACTACGGCGGGATGTACGGCGGCTCGACGACGTCGATCCTGCTGAACACCCCCGGCGAGTCGTCATCGGTCGTCACCGCCCTCGAGGGCAACAAGATGGCGAAGGGCGGACGCGCGGCGCAGGCCCTGGCCACCGCGGCCATCGGCTCGTTCGTCGCCGGGACGATCGGCTCGATCCTGCTCGTCGTGCTGATGCCGCGCATCGCCGACATCGTGGTCGAGCTCGGCGCGCCGTCGTACTTCGCGATCATGCTGTTCGCGCTCTTCACGGTCACGGCGGTCCTGGGCTCGTCCAAGCTGCGCGGGTTCATCTCGCTGTTCCTCGGCCTCACGCTCGCCCTGGTCGGCTCGCAGACCGGCCAGGCACGACTGACGTTCGGCCGCCCCGAGCTGGCCGACGGCATCGACGTCGTGGTGGTCGCGGTCGCCATCTTCGCGATCGGCGAGGCCCTGTGGGTCTCCGCCCACCTGCGCCGGCGCCCTCTCGAGATCATCCCCGTCGGACAGCCCTGGATGAGCAAGGCCGACTGGGGCCGGTCGTGGAAGCCGTGGCTGCGCGGCACGGCCTACGGATTCCCGTTCGGTGCCCTTCCCGCGGGCGGCGCCGAGGTCCCCACGTTCCTGTCCTACGTCACCGAGCGCCGCCTGACGAAGCACCCCGAGGAGTTCGGCAAGGGTGCGATCGAGGGCGTGGCCGGACCGGAGGCGGCGAACAACGCCTCCGCCGCCGGCACCCTCGTCCCGCTGCTGGCCATCGGCCTGCCCACCACGGCGACGGCGGCGGTCATGCTGCTGGCGATCCAGAGCTACGGGATCCAGCCGGGTCCGCAGCTGATGGACACCGAGCCCGAGCTCGTCTGGGCACTGCTGGCCAGCCTGTTCATCGCCAACGTGCTGCTGCTCGTGCTGAACCTGCCGATGGCCCCGATCTGGGCGAAGCTGCTGCGCATCCCGCGGCCCTACCTGTACGCAGGCATCCTGTTCTTCGCCGGGCTCGGCGCGTACAGCGTCAACTTCCAGGCCTTCGACCTGGCCCTCCTGCTGGTGCTGGGCCTGCTCGGCTTCGCGATGCGGCGCTTCGGCCTGCCGGTCCTGCCGCTCATCATCGGCGTGATCCTCGGACCGCGCCTCGAGGAGCAGCTCACCACCGCACTCGCCATCTCGCAGGGCGACGTGAGCACCTTGTGGAGCGAGCCGGTCGCCGTCCTCGTCTACGTCCTGATGGCCCTCATCGCGGTCGTCATGGCGGTCATGGCGTGGCGCCGGCGTGGCCAGGAGCCCGACGAGATCGACCGCGTCCTCGACCGGGCCGCGGCCGCCGACACGAACGACATCTGAGAGGACGACGACATGACGATCGTGGTGGCCTACAGCCCCGACAGGTACGGACGGGCGGCGCTGGCGCACGGTGCCGCCGAGGCGACGCTGCGCGGCGAGCACCTGCTCGTGGTCAACGACACGCGCGGCGACGCCCTCGTGGACGACCGGTTCGCCCACGAGGACGAGATCGCGGGAGTCCGCGATCGGCTGGAGACGCTGGGGCTCACCGCCGAGGTCCGCCAGGAGGTGGTGCGCGACGTCGCCGAGGGCGTCGTCAAGGCGGCCACGGAGACCGGGGCGAGCCTCATCGTGGTCGGCGTCCGGCATCGCAGCCCGGTGGGCAAGGCGCTTCTGGGCAGCGTCGCCCAGCGCGTGATCCTCGACGCGACGTGCCCGGTCCTGTCGGTCAAGCCCGACGAGGAGTCCGACGGCATCTGATCGTTCCGTCGGGGTCCCTGGAGGACGTCAGATCCAGCGGCGCAACGGCTTGACGAAGTCCAGCGCCCAGGCGACCAGCACCGAGAGCACCACCGTGGCGACGTAGATCAGCGGCAGCCCGACCACCGGACGCTCCTCCACGAGCGGGCCGAGCTCGGTCGTGTACCGCAGCGTGTGCAGGACCAGGACGTGCACGAGGTAGATGCGGAAGCTGAGCTCGGAGAGTCGCTTCACCAGCGGCCACGCCGGACCGGGCCCCCAGCTGCGCGTGGCGAAGAACGCGAAGACGCCCACGGAGTACATCAGCACGGGCGGCTTGAGGTTGTCGTAGGCGGCGTACACGTCGGGGTCGCCGTGGCTGGCGGCCTGCCACACCCCCACGAACGTCCAGACGAGCCCCACGGCCGCGAGGCCGAGCCAGGCGAGCGACGGCACGCGCAGCCGGTCGCGGTAGTGGCTGAGGACGAAGCCGAGCACGAAGAGCCCGATGTAGCCCGTGGGCAGGGCGGCCAGCGGGGCGGGGTAGGCCGGCGGGAACCGTTCTTCGAGGAGCCAGGTGCCCCACCGCGGCAGCAGATCGGCGAGGAACCACAGGACGAGGAACCACGTCAGCAGCCGGAGTCGCTGGGGTTCTGCGCGGTCCGTCAGCGCACGCAGCAGCGGCACCGTCAGGTAGATCCCGAGCAAGACGTAGACGAACCACAGGTGGTAGACCGCGGGGCCGGACACCAGCGCTCGGACGAGGTCGCCGAGTCCCAGCTCGGCGGGGTCGCTGAGGCCACCCTTGACGCCGCGCAGCTCCTGCTGCCGCAGCATCGCGTTCGCGACGGCGTAGATCACGATCCACGTCAGGGTCGGCAGTGCCACTCGCAGGAACTGCGACCGCAGCACGAACCGCCGCACGGGGTCCAGGAGCAGGGCTCCGGAGGTCATGAAGAAGCAGTTGACGGCGAAGCGGCCGAGCGAGTTGGCGGCATTGCCGACGTTGAAGGCCGAGACCAGCTCGGGCAGGGAGTCGCGCCAGAGGACGACCGGGATCACCCCGGTGTGCAGCAGGATGACGCCGAGTGTCGCGATGACGCGCAGGTGGTCCAGCTCGTACCGGCGCGCGGTGGTGGTCGTGCTCGCCGTGGTGCTCATGGCGGCACCCTAGATGGCGCTCGGCTCCTGCTCCTCGTCCGCCCCAGCCGTCGCAGGCTCGATCGCGCAGACGCCGTCCACGCAGGTGGGCGCGTCCTCGTCACCGACGATCTCGAACGGGCCGGTCATGCCGAGGCCTCCGTCGCGACGCGGTCGAGCGCCTCGCGGAAGGTCTCGGGAGCCTGCGCGCCGGACACGCCGAGACGGCCGTCGAACACGAAGAACGGCACGCCGTTGATGCCGTAGGCGCGGGCCTGCGCGATGTCAGCGTCGACGTCCGCCGCATACGTCTCGGACTCGAGCGCCTCGCGCAGCGCGTCGGCGTCGAGGCCCACCTCGGAGCCGAGCGTGACCAGCTCGTCGACCCGTCCGACGTGGCGTCCCTGCTCGAAGTACGCCGACAGGAGGCGCTCCTTCAGCTCGCTCTGGAGGCCGTGGGCCTTCGCGAAGTGCAGCGCCTGGTGCGCCAACAGGGTCTTGGTGTGCCGCAGGGCCTCGAAGTCGTAGGACAGGCCCTCGTCGGCGGCGAGCGCGGTCATCTGGCTCAGCATCTGCTCGACCTGGGCCGGGTCCATGCCCTTGTGGTGGGCCAGGAAGTCCACCTCGCTGCCCTCGAAGTCCACGGGGGTGTCGGGCGCCAGCTCGAAGCTGTGGAACTCGACCTCGACGTCACCGTCCCAGTCGGCCACGGCTCGCTCGAATCGGCGTTTGCCGACGAAGCACCACGGGCAGGCGATGTCGGACCAGATGTCGACCTTGACGGGACGGGCAGCGTTGTCGTTCACGTCGGTCACAACGCCCGCGGGCCGTCCGCTCATTCCCGACGTCCCTGCGCGATACGCTCGGAGCATGACCATCGCCGTCGCTTACCGACCCGACGACTACGGGCGCGCCGCGGTGCGCTGGGCAGCGGCCGAGGCCGAGGCGAACAAGGAGAAGCTCGTCCTGATCACGGTCAGCGAGATCGATCCGGAGTTCGACCCGCCCGAGGAGATCGACCTCTCGGAGTTCACCGAGCGCTTCGACCTCGACGGGCTCGAATGCGAGGTCCGCCGGGCCGCGTCGCTGTCGGTCTCCGACGTGGTGATCGACGAGGCCGTCGACGCCGGCGCCGAGCGCCTCGTGATCGGCATCCGCAAGCGCACCCCCGTCGGCAAGATGCTCATGGGCCGCGTCACCCAGATGATCCTCCTCGACGCCCCGATGCCCGTCATCGCCGTCAAGCCCTGACCCGAGACGGGCCCGCAGGCCGGTCAGCGCCGCTCGATAGCCTCGGGCCATGACCGACCACGTGATCGACGACCTCCAGGCGCGCGGCCTGATCGCGCATTCGACCGACCTCGACGCCCTCCGTGCCGAGATCGACGAGGGGCCGATCACGTATTACGTCGGCTTCGACCCCACCGCCCCGAGCCTGCACGTCGGCAACCTGCTCCAGCTCCTGACGGCGCGCCGCCTGCAGCTGGCCGGCCATCGTCCGCTGATCCTCGTGGGCGGCTCCACCGGCCTGATCGGCGACCCGAAGGAGGCGGGGGAGCGGGTCATGAACTCCAAGGAGACCGTGGCCGAGTGGGTGGAGCGCATCCGCGCCCAGGTGTCGCGCTTCGTCGACTTCGGCGGTGACGACGGCGCCACGGTGGTCAACAACCTCGACTGGACCCAGCCCATGTCGGTGGTCGACTTCCTGCGTGACATCGGCAAGCACTTCCCGGTGAACCGGATGCTGGCCCGCGACGTCGTGGCCAGCCGGCTCGAGGCGGGGATCAGCTACGCCGAGTTCAGCTACGTGCTCCTGCAGTCGATGGACTACCTCGAGCTCTTCCGGCGACACGGGGCCGTGCTCCAGACCGGCGGCAGCGACCAGTGGGGCAACCTCACCGGAGGAGTGGAGCTCATCCGGCGGGCCGAGGGGGCGAAGGTCCATGCCCTTGCGACGCCGCTCATCACGAAGGCCGACGGCACCAAGTTCGGCAAGACCGAGAGCGGCACGATCTGGCTCGACCCCGAGCTGATGAGCCCGTACGCCTTCTACCAGTCTTGGATCCAGGCCGAGGACTCGAAGGTGGGGGAGTACCTCAAGCAGTTCACGTTCCTGCCGGTCGAGGAGGTGGACGCGCTGATGGCCGAGCACGACGAGCGGCCCGGCGCCCGCGGGGCCCAGCGCCGGCTCGCCGCCGAGCTGACGACGCTCGTGCACGGTGAGGCGGAGACGAAGGCGGCCGAGCTCGCCTCGGGTGCGCTGTTCGGACGGGGGGAGCTCGATGACCTACCCGAGTCGACTCTCGCGGCAGCACTGCGGGAGGCGGGGGCGGTGGAGGTGCCGCGTGGCACGACCCTCGTGGACGCGCTCATCTCCTCCGGCCTGGCCGAGTCGAAGTCGGCCGCACGACGGGCGATCGGCGACGGGGGCGCGTACGTGAACAACCAACGTGCGGACGACCCGGATCTCGAGCTGGGCGACGAGCACGTCCTGCACGGGTCGTGGGTGGTCCTGCGACGTGGCAAGCGGTCCGTTTCGGGGGTCCAGGTCGTCTGAGACCTCGTCTGGGCGCGCGGCGGCTCGGTTTCTCGAACTTTTTCGAAGGTTCGGTGACCGGGTCGCCGTTTCTCGTTTCGGCCCCTCACGAGCCCCAACGGCCCCAGCGCACCCGAAATTGCCCGTCATTCCAGTTGTGACGCAGGACACCCCGGATCCGATTTGCCAAGTCCGGAAACGTCTGTGTAATGTTCTTCTTGTTGCACCGAACGGCGCAGCGAAGCGCAGACCGAAGCGGTTAACGCCAGGAGCCCGAAAGGGAGCCGGAAACTGGCCGCGGAAAACGTAGCGCGACATCGTGACCGACCCGGGTTTGACTCGGTGAAAACGGCGATGTAAATTAGACGAGTTGCCTCGCAGGCAAGGCCGGGAACGGTCGGGTCTGAGATGTGCGTCTGATCCTTGAGAACTCAACAGTGTGCCAAAAGTCGACGAATTAACAATCAGTACCCCGGCGGCAAACGAAGGATGATGAGCTTCGGCTCTGAATCGCGCGGAGCCGCAGGGACAATTCCGACAACAATGACTGTCCAGCAGTCAAACTTGTCAGGAATCAACTTTTCAAGATGTTGACCAGGACTTCGGTTCTGGGAAATCTTCAACGGAGAGTTTGATCCTGGCTCAGGACGAACGCTGGCGGCGTGCTTAACACATGCAAGTCGAGCGGTAAGGCTCCTTCGGGAGTACACGAGCGGCGAACGGGTGAGTAACACGTGAGTAACCTGCCCCATTCATCGGAATAACCAGTGGAAACGCTGGCTAATGCCGAATACGACCACCGAAGGCATCTTCTGGTGGTGGAAAGCTCCGGCGGAATGGGATGGACTCGCGGCCTATCAGCTTGTTGGTGAGGTAATGGCTCACCAAGGCGACGACGGGTAGCCGGCCTGAGAGGGTGACCGGCCACACTGGGACTGAGACACGGCCCAGACTCCTACGGGAGGCAGCAGTGGGGAATATTGGACAATGGGCGAAAGCCTGATCCAGCAACGCCGCGTGAGGGATGACGGCCTTCGGGTTGTAAACCTCTTTCAGCAGGGACGAAGCGAAAGTGACGGTACCTGCAGAAGAAGGACCGGCCAACTACGTGCCAGCAGCCGCGGTAATACGTAGGGTCCGAGCGTTGTCCGGAATTATTGGGCGTAAAGGGCTCGTAGGCGGTTTGTCACGTCGGAAGTGAAAACTCAGGGCTCAACCCTGAGCGTGCTTACGATACGGGCAAACTAGAGGTATGCAGGGGAGAACGGAATTCCTGGTGTAGCGGTGGAATGCGCAGATATCAGGAGGAACACCGGTGGCGAAGGCGGTTCTCTGGGCATTACCTGACGCTGAGGAGCGAAAGCATGGGGAGCGAACAGGATTAGATACCCTGGTAGTCCATGCCGTAAACGTTGGGCGCTAGGTGTGGGGACCTTCCACGGTCTCCGTGCCGCAGCTAACGCATTAAGCGCCCCGCCTGGGGAGTACGGCCGCAAGGCTAAAACTCAAAGGAATTGACGGGGGCCCGCACAAGCGGCGGAGCATGCTGATTAATTCGATGCAACGCGAAGAACCTTACCTGGGTTTGACATATACCGGAAAGCTGCAGAGATGTAGCCCCCCTTGTGGTCGGTATACAGGTGGTGCATGGCTGTCGTCAGCTCGTGTCGTGAGATGTTGGGTTAAGTCCCGCAACGAGCGCAACCCTCGTCCTATGTTGCCAGCACGTAATGGTGGGGACTCATAGGAGACTGCCGGGGTCAACTCGGAGGAAGGTGGGGATGACGTCAAGTCTTCATGCCCCTTATGTCCAGGGCTTCAAGCATGCTACAATGGCCGGTACAAAGGGCTGCGAAACCGCGAGGTGGAGCGAATCCCAAAAAGCCGGTCTCAGTTCGGATTGGGGTCTGCAACTCGACCCCATGAAGTCGGAGTCGCTAGTAATCGCAGATCAGCAACGCTGCGGTGAATACGTTCCCGGGCCTTGTACACACCGCCCGTCACGTCATGAAAGTCGGCAACACCCGAAGCCGGTGGCCCAACCCTTGTGGAGGGAGCCGTCGAAGGTGGGGCTGGCGATTGGGACGAAGTCGTAACAAGGTAGCCGTACCGGAAGGTGCGGCTGGATCACCTCCTTTCTAAGGAGCAACTGGCTCTCTCGAAGAGTCCAGGCGGATCCGTTCGTCAGCAAACGTCTGACGCGGTCCAGCTCACTAGTGGACGTCGATTATTTGGCTTGTCGCCGGCGAAAGATCGTCAGTACTGCTCCTCGGAGCGTGGAAACTCGATCGGACACAGCGACAACTCAGGCACACTGTTGGGTCCTGAGGGATCAGCACTTGATGTTGAACCCTCGGACCGTACACCCCCACGAACCACTCGATCTTGATCGAGCAGGCGTGGAACCGAGTACGGGACCGATCGTATTTTGAGAACTTCACAGTGGACGCGAGCATCTTTGTAGTAACAACAAGCTACTAAGTGCACATGGTGGATGCCTTGGCATCGAGAGCCGATGAAGGACGTTGGAGTCTGCGAAAAGCCCCGGGGAGTTGACAACCGAGCTGTGATCCGGGGATGTCCGAATGGGGAAACCCACTCAGAGGAAAGTCTGAGTACCTGCGCCTGAACACATAGGGCGTCTGGAGGGAACGTGGGGAAGTGAAACATCTCAGTACCCACAGGAAGAGAAAACAACAGTGATTCCGGTAGTAGTGGCGAGCGAAACCGGAAGAGGCTAAACCTTGGATGTGTGATAGCCGGCAGGCGTTGCATCCAGGGGGTTGTGGGACCGCACCGACTGTTCTGCCGAACAGTCAAAGAGTCATAAACCATGAGTGAAGGTGAAGCCGACTGGAAAGTCGCGACACAGAGGGTGAGATCCCCGTAACCGTAAGCTCATGGCTCTTGTGCGTCATCCCGAGTAACACCGAACCCCTGAAATTCGGTGTGAATCTGGCGGGACCACCCGCTAAGCCTAAATACTCCTCGATGACCGATAGCGGACAAGTACCGTGAGGGAAAGGTGAAAAGTACCCCGGGAGGGGAGTGAAATAGTACCTGAAACCATGTGCATACAATCCGTTGGAGCAGTTTTTCGAAACTGTGACAGCGTGCCTTTTGAAGAATGAGCCTGCGAGTTAGCGTTGTGTAGCAAGGTTAAGGCGAGTGCCGTAGCCGTAGCGAAAGCGAGTCCGAATAGGGCGCTTGAGTTGCACGATCTAGACCCGAAGCGGAGTGATCTATCCATGGCCAGGTTGAAGCGCGGGTAAGACCGCGTGGAGGACCGAACCCACCTAGGTTAAAAACTGGGGGGATGAGCTGTGGATAGGGGTGAAAGGCCAATCAAACTCCGTGATAGCTGGTTCTCCCCGAAATGCATTTAGGTGCAGCGTCACGCGTTTCTTACCGGAGGTAGAGCACTGGATGGGCTAGGGGGCCTACAAGCTTACTGAACTCAACCAAACTCCGAATGCCGGTAAGTTAGAGCGTGGCAGTGAGACTGCGGGGGATAAGCTCCGTAGTCGAGAGGGAAACAGCCCAGACCATCAGCTAAGGTCCCAAAGCGATTGCTAAGTGGAAAAGGATGTGGAGTCGCAGAGACAACCAGGAGGTTGGCTTAGAAGCAGCCACCCTTGAAAGAGTGCGTAATAGCTCACTGGTCAAGTAATTCCGCGCCGACAATTTAGCGGGGCTCAAGCAATCCACCGAAGCTATGGGATTCACACATGAGGTAGGCCTTCGTGGTCCAGCCGTGTGGATCGGTAGGGGAGCGTCGTGTCGCGAGCGAAGCGGCGGGGTAACCCAGCCGTGGATGCGACACGAGTGAGAATGCAGGCATGAGTAGCGAATGAGGAGTGAGAAACTCCTCCACCGAATGACCAAGGGTTCCAGGGTCAAGCTAATCTTCCCTGGGTAAGTCGGGACCTAAGGCGAGGCCGACAGGCGTAGTCGATGGACAACGGGTTGATATTCCCGTACCGGCATTGAATCGCCCATGCTGAATCCAGTGATGCTAAGTGCCCGAAACCTGACCTACCGTCTCTTCGGAGACAATGGTCAGGCAGAGCGCATGACCCGATCTGGTAGTAGGCAAGCGATGGTGTGACGCAGGAAGGTAGCTCAACCGTGGCGATGGTAGTCCACGGGTAAGGTCGTAGGACGAGTGATAGGCAAATCCGTCACTCATATGTCTGAGAGCCGATGCCACCCACTTAGTGGAGTGTGAGTGATCCTATGCTGCCGAGAAAAGCATCTAGCGAGATTCAGAGCCGCCCGTACCCCAAACCGACTCAGGTGGTCAAGTAGAGAATACTAAGGTGATCGAGAGAATCATGGTTAAGGAACTCGGCAAAATGCCCCCGTAACTTCGGGAGAAGGGGGGCCGGATGCGTTATGGGACTTGCTCCCAGAAGCGTTGAAGGCCGCAGAGACCAGGCCCAAGCGACTGTTTACTAAAAACACAGGTCCATGCTAAGTCGAAAGACGCCGTATATGGACTGACTCCTGCCCGGTGCTGGAAGGTTAAGGGGACGTGTTAGCGCAAGCGAAGCACAGAACTTAAGCCCCAGTAAACGGCGGTGGTAACTATAACCATCCTAAGGTAGCGAAATTCCTTGTCGGGTAAGTTCCGACCTGCACGAATGGAGTAACGACTTGGGCGCTGTCTCAACCATGAACTCGGCGAAATTGCAATACGAGTAAAGATGCTCGTTACGCGCGGCAGGACGGAAAGACCCCGGGACCTTTACTATAGTTTGGTATTGGTGTTTGGTTCGACTTGTGTAGGATAGGTGGGAGACTGTGAAGCTTGGACGCCAGTTCAGGTGGAGTCAACGTTGAAATACCACTCTGGTCGTACTAGATATCTAACCTAGGTCCGTTATCCGGATCAGGGACAGTGCCTGATGGGTAGTTTAACTGGGGCGGTTGCCTCCTAAAATGTAACGGAGGCGCTCAAAGGTTCCCTCAGCCTGGTTGGCAATCAGGTTTCGAGTGTAAGTGCACAAGGGAGCTTGACTGTGAGAGTGACAGCTCGAGCAGGGACGAAAGTCGGAACTAGTGATCCGGCGCTGGCATGTGGAAGCGGCGTCGCTCAACGGATAAAAGGTACCCCGGGGATAACAGGCTGATCTTCCCCAAGAGTCCATATCGACGGGATGGTTTGGCACCTCGATGTCGGCTCGTCGCATCCTGGGGCCGTAGCAGGTCCCAAGGGTTGGGCTGTTCGCCCATTAAAGCGGCACGCGAGCTGGGTTTAGAACGTCGTGAGACAGTTCGGTCCCTATCCGCCGCGCGCGTAGGAAACTTGAGAAAGGCTGCCCCTAGTACGAGAGGACCGGGGTGGACGAACCTCTGGTGTGCCAGTTGTTCTGCCAAGAGCACGGCTGGTTGGCTACGTTCGGAAGTGATAACCGCTGAAAGCATCTAAGCGGGAAGCATGTTTCAAGATGAGGTTTCCCACTGGTTAACCAGGTAAGGCCCCCAGCAGACCACTGGGTTGATAGGCCGGAAGTAGAAGTGTGGCAACACATGGAGCTGACCGGTACTAATAGGCCGAGGGCTTGTTTCTTACAAAGATATACCGCGTCCACTGTGAGGTTCCCGAGATATGATCGGGAGCCAGGCAACACGAGATCGGCATTGCGCCGATGCTCGTCGCCACTAGGCTTGTTGATATCTCCATAGAGTTTCGGCGACCATGGCGAAGGGGAAACACCCGGTTACATTCCGAACCCGGAAGTTAAGCCCTTCAGCGCCGATGGTACTGCACTGGAGACGGTGTGGGAGAGTAGGACGTCGCCGGACAATCATTAGCGCGAGGCCGCTCCCTTTGGGAGCGGCCTTGCTGCATTTGTGCCTCCATACGAGGCATTTTTCCTTGGAAGGACCCAGAATCATGGCCGATCATCGCAACTCCGGACCCCAGGGTCGAGGAAAGCCCGGCAACGGCCGGCCCGGTGGCGGTAAGCCCGGTGGCGGCGGCAAGTCGAGCGGTGGCAAGCCCACCGGTGGACGGCCCAGCGGAGGCGCCGGACGCTCGCGTCCCGGCACCGGTGGCGGACGCCCCGACAGCGGTAGCCGACCCGGTGGACGATCCGGTCCCGGCGGCGCCCCGCGACGCAACGACCGGCCCGACCGCGCCGGCCGTCCCCAGGCAGGTGGCGACCGTACCGAGTCCCAGAAGATCTACGACGGTCCCGCCATCCCGGACGACGTCAGCGCCAAGGATCTCGACAAGTTCGCCCGCCAGGAGCTGCAGGGCCTGCCCGAGAAGCTTGCCGAGAAGGTAGCTCGTCACCTCGTGATGGCCGGCGTCCTGTTGCACGAGGACCCCGAGCTCGCTCACAAGCACGCGCTCGCGGCCCGTGCGCGGGCGATGCGCGTGGGCCTGGTGCGCGAGGCCACCGGTGAGACCGCCTACGCCTGCGGCAACTGGGCCGAGGCGCTCAGCGAGTTCCGCGCGGCCAAGCGCATGACCGGCCGCCAGGTCTACGCTCCGATGATGGCTGACGCCGAGCGCGCCCTCAAGCGTCCCGAGAAGGCGCTGGAGTACGACAAGGCCGAGATCCGCTCGCACCTGGACGAGGCCGGCAACACGGAGCTGTCGATCGTGGTGGCCGGTGCCCGTCGTGACCTGGGACAGGTCGACGCGGCGCTGCAGATCCTCGAGTCCGAGCCGCTCACCACCAAGGGCCGCGCCGACTGGGTCACCCGACTGCGCTACGCCTATGCCGACACCCTGCTGGCCGCGGGCCGCAAGGACGAGGCGATCACGTGGTTCCACCGCGTGGCCGGCACCGACGGCAACGGTCTGACCGATGTCGAGGAGCGGCTCGCCGCACTCGAGGGCTGATCGTCCACAGAAGTTCCAGGGTCCACGCGCGCCGTCCACAGGCTGCGCGTGGGCCCTGTCGTCGTTCCCCCGGAGCGCGGGAGGCTGACGCCATGAACGACGCCGACAACCAGGTCCTGCTCCGCGGACGCGTGGCCGATGCCGCCGAGATCCGTACCCTGCCCAGCGGGGACGAGCTGGTCTCCTTCCGACTCATGGTCGAGCGCAGCGCCGCCGCGCGGCGGCGGTCGCGCCAGCTCGTCGACACCTTCGACTGCTCGGCGTGGACCTCACGCCTCCGCGGCAAGGCCCTGCGACTGAATCCGGGTGACCGGGTCGAGGTCAGCGGTGAGCTCCGCCGCCTCTTCTCCAGCAAGGGCGGTGGTGTGTCCAGCCGGGTCTACGTCGATCTCGGGTCACTGACTCGGCTCCCCGAACCCCCGGTAGCCTCGAGCGCATGACGCTGGCAGCCACGGACACCCCGCTCGTCGCGTCGCACGATGCGGTGCTGCTCGACCTCGACGGCGTGGTCTACCGCGGGGGCGAGGCAGTGCCCGGCGCCGTCGAGGCGCTCAGGGAGGTCCGCGAGGCTCGCCTGGCCTTCCTCACGAACAACGCGAACCGGCCGCCGGAGGCGGTGGCCGAGCACCTCGCCCAGCTCGGTCTGACGCCCTCGGTCGAGGACATCGTCACGTCCGCGCAGGCGATCGCCGGGGTCATGTCGCACGACCTGGCCGCGGGTGCCGTCGTGCTGGCGATCGGAGGCGACGGGCTGCGCGAGGCCCTGCGTGCGCGCGGCCTCGTCCCCACCGGCGACCGGCACGCGGCTGGTCTCGCCGCCGTGGTCCAGGGGTACACACCCGACCTGGGCTGGCGGGACCTCGCCGAGGCTGCCTACGCGGTGCAGTCCGGCCTGCCCTGGTATGCCAGCAACACCGACCTCACGATCCCGACGGCCGAGGGGATCGCGCCCGGCAACGGCGCCCTCGTCCACGCCGTGCGACTGGCCACCGGGCAGGAGCCCGTCGTCGCCGGCAAGCCGTACGCGCCCCTGTTCGAGGAGACGATGGAGCGCCTCGCGCCGGCCTCGCCGCTGATGGTGGGGGACCGGCTCGACACCGACATCCTCGGCGCCCGCCGTGCCGGCATCACCTCCCTGTTCGTCCTCACGGGCGTCAACACCCTCGCCGATGTCGTGAACGCCGTCGCGGACGTGCACCCCGACTTCGTCGGCGCCGATCTGGCCGCACTGCACGACGCCCACCCCGCCGTGGTCATCGCCGATCGCGTGGCCCACTGCGGGAGCGCACGGGTAGAACTGCGCGACCGGACCCTCACCGTGGTGACCGAGGGCACCTCCACCGAGACGCTCCGCGCGATCGTCGGACTCGGCTGGGCGTGCCGCGCCGAATCGGACGTTCACCTCAGCGTCAATGAGACAATCGACGCATGACCGCCGAACCCACCGCCGACGGCACGCCGGAGGCCGAGCCGGCCTCGATCGAGGAGGCCGAGGCGCTGCTCGGCACGCTCGCCGATCTCGACGTCGCCGAGCACCCGAGGGTGTTCGAGGCGGTGCACCGGGTGCTGCGCGACCAGCTGGCCGGCTCGTCCGGGACCCGCGGGTGAGTCGATGAGCCGCCGGGTGCGGCTCGACGCCGAGCTGGTGCGCCGAGGGCTCGCCAGGTCACGGGACCACGCCGCGACGATCATCGGTGAGGGACGCGTGCTGGTCGCCGGGAACGCCGCGAGCAAGCCCGCCACCCAGATCACGACCGACCAGGCCATCGTCGTCCGCGATGGCGACGATCCCGGCTGGGCCTCCCGTGGCGCCCACAAGCTGCTCGGTGCCCTCGAGGTGTTCGAACCGCAGGGGCTGACCGTCCGGGGGCGGCGCGCCCTCGACGCGGGTGCCTCCACCGGTGGCTTCACCGACGTCCTGCTGCGCTGCGAGGTCGCCGAGGTCGTCGCCGTCGACGTCGGCTACGGCCAGCTCGTCTGGTCGCTGCAGTCCGACCCTCGCGTCCACGTCTTCGACCGCACCAACGTCCGCTCGATCGACACCGAGCTCATCGGCGGGCCCGTCGACCTGGTCGTGTCCGACCTGTCGTTCATTTCGCTGACGATCGTGCTGCCGGCGCTCATGTCGGTGTGCAGGCCCGACGGCGACCTCGTCCTCATGGTCAAGCCGCAGTTCGAGGTGGGACGCGAGAACCTCGGCAAGAACGGCGTCGTCCGTGACCCCGAGCTCCACGCCGGCGCGGTGCACGGCGTCACCTCGGCAGCCTGGGCCGGAGGCTGGGGGACGCGCGCGCTCGCGCCCAGTCCGCTGCCCGGCCCCGCCGGGAATGTCGAGTACTTTTGTTGGCTGAGGACCGACGCGCCGGCTCCCGACGAGGAGATGGCGCGAGCCGTCGTCGCGGCCGGACCCCTCGCCACGCGACACCCGACGGAAGGAAGCGACTCATGAGGAGTGTGCTGCTCGCGGTCCACGCGCTGCGCAACGGCGCCCCCCGGATCGCCGCCGACTTCGCCGCGTCGCTCCAGGGTGCCGGGATCGAGGTCCGCGTCCTCGAGGGCGAGGAGGCCGAGGCGCTCGCGGGAGCCGGGGCCGTGGATCTCGTGACCGTCCCCGCCGAGCCGGGCGCCGCACGCAACTGCGAGCTGACCGTCGTCTTCGGCGGTGACGGCACGATCCTGCGAGCGGCCGAGCTGTGCCGCGGCACCGGCACGCCCCTGCTCGGGGTCAATCTCGGGCACGTCGGGTTCCTCGCCGAGGCCGACGAGGAGGACCTCGACCTGGTGGCCCAGCGGGTGATCGCCGGCGACCTCACGGTCGAGGAGCGCCTGACCGTCGACGTGCTGGTGCTGCAGGACGGCGAGGTCGTCGCCACGAACTGGGCGCTGAACGAGGCGTCCGTGGAGAAGGCCTCCCGCGAGCGGATGCTCGAGGTCGTCGTGGAGATCGACGGCCGTCCGGTGTCCAGGATGGGCTGCGACGGCGTCGTGTGCGCGACCCCCACCGGCTCCACCGCCTACAACTTCAGCGCCGGCGGCCCGGTCGTGTGGCCCGAGGTGTCGGCGCTGCTCATGGTGCCGATCAGCGCGCACGCCCTGTTCGCCCGTCCCATGGTGGTCTCGCCCGAGTCGACGCTCGCCGTCGAGGTGGTGGGCGCGTCGGCCACGGGCGTGCTGTGGTGCGACGGCCGCAGGGCCTCCGACCTGCCGCTCGGTGCCCGCGTCGAGGTGCGGCGCGGTGTCGAGACCGTGCGGCTCGCACGCGTCCACCCCGCCTCCTTCGCCGACCGACTCGTGCGCAAGTTCGAGCTGCCCGTGTCGGGCTGGCGTGGCTCGTCCGAGGCCTCCCGCCGGGCCGCGGGGGAGCGCTGATGTGGCACTCGCTGCGCCTCGCCTCGCTCGGCGTCATCGAGGAGGCCGAGCTCGACCTCGGTCCCGGCTTCACCGTCATCACCGGTGAGACCGGTGCCGGCAAGACCATGGTCGTCACGGCGCTGGGGCTGCTGCGCGGCGAGCGCGCCGACTCGGCCCTCGTGCGCCGCGGCGCCGACCGGGCGCGCATCGAGGCCTCGGTCGTGGCCACGCCCGAGGTCACCGCGCTGGTCGAGGAGGCCGGCGGCCAGGTCGACGACGACCTCGTGCTCGCACGGATCCTGACCAGCCAGGGGCGCAGCCGCGCGCTCGCCGGCGGCACCACCGTCCCGGCCGGCCTGCTGTCACGGCTGGCCGACTCGCTCGTCGCTGTGCACGGCCAGTCCGACCAGCAGCGTCTCGTCCGTCCCCAGGAGCAGCGCGGGGCACTCGACCGCTACGCCGGCACCGAGGTCTCCGACCTGCTCGCCCAGTACCAGCCCGACTACCAGCGCCTGCGCGAGGTGAAGGCCCGGCTGCACGACCTCCGCACCCACGCGGGGGAGCGGGTGCAGCGACTCGACCTGCTCCGTCACGCCCTCGACGAGATCGACGAGGTCGACCCGCAGCCGGGCGAGGACCAGGAGCTGGTCCAGCGCGAGAACCGGCTGGCGCACGCCGAGTCCCTCGCGGCCGCGGCCGCCGGAGCGTCGGTCGCGCTGTCGGAGGACGAGCACTCCGCCGCCGCCGCCCTGGCCGCCGCCCGGGCCGTGGTCGAGCCCGTGGCCGGCAACGACCCCCGCCTCGAGGCGCTGGGCGACCGGCTCAAGCGTGCGGCGATCGATCTCACGGACATCGCCTCCGAGCTGGCGGCCTACGCCTCCGACATCGACCTCGACCCGGCCGGCCTGGCCGCCGTCCAGGATCGTCGCGCGGCGCTCACGGCGCTCCAGCGCAGGTACGGGCCCGGACTCGACGAGGTCATCGCCTGGGCCGACCGCGCCCGGGCGGAGGTCCTCGAGCTCGACCTCGACGACACCGCGATCGAGCGACTGGAGGCCGAGGCCGACGCCGTGCGCGCTCGCGTCGTCGAACTCGCGGGCCGGCTCACCGCCGCCCGGACGAAGGCCGCCGAGCAGCTGGCCGAGGAGGTCGGGCGCGAGCTCGCCGACCTGGCCCTGCCGTCGGCCCACCTGGACATCCGGGTAGTCCCGGGCGATCCGGGTGCCCACGGCGCGGACGACGTCGAGATCTGGTTCGCCGCCAACAGCGGTGCGGAGCCGCGTCCGCTGGCCAAGGCCGCCAGCGGTGGTGAGCTCTCACGCCTCATGCTCGCCATCGAGGTGGTGCTCGCGGGGCGCGACCCCGTGCCCACGCTCGTCTTCGACGAGGTCGACGCCGGGATCGGCGGCCGCACGGCCGTCGAGGTGGGCCGTCGGCTGGCGCGCCTGGCCAAGCACGCCCAGGTGATCGCCGTGACGCACCTGCCCCAGGTGGCTGCGTTCGCCGACGCCCACTTCGTCGTCAGCAAGTCCGACGACGGCACCGTCACCAGCAGCAGCGTGCTGCGGCTCGACCACGCGGGGCGGGTCGACGAGCTGGCCCGGATGCTGGCGGGACTGGACGACTCGTCCGCCGCGCAGGAGCACGCACGCGAGCTGCTCGAGCTCGCCAGCACCCCCTGAGTTCGTCACATTCGGGACCGAACCGGCGTGTCGAGGGTGAATCCTCATGGAACGCAGGTTGCATGGAAGGCATCATGCCCATCTTGAAGCGCAAGCATCGCGCCCTTCCCGAAGGTCCCGGCGTCGTCGGCCCGGCACGGTTGTGCCGCCACGGCGCCGACCTGTCGTCGGTGCGTTCGGGCGACGTCGTCGTCGTGGACGTCACCGACCTCGGTGCCGACACCGCCCAGGTGCTGGTGGAGAAGGGCGTCGCGGCCGTCCTGAACGTGTCCTCGTCCTCCACGGGGCGCTACCCCAACCTCGGCCCTCAGGTCCTGGCCGGCGCCGGCATCCCGCTGGTCGACCGGGTCGGCGAGTCGGTGTGGCAGACGCTGCGCAGCGGGGACGTCGTGCGCGTGGACGGCGGTGCAGTCCACCTCGGCGACACCGCGGTGGCCACCGGCATCGAGATGACCGAGTCGCGCGTGCGCGACCAGCTGGACGAGGCCTCCTCGGGACTGTCGAGCCAGCTCGACTCCATCGTCACGAATGCCGCCGACACCCTGCGCCGCGACCGGGCCATGCTGCTCGAGGGCGCCGGGATCCCGGCCGTCTCGACCGACATCAAGGGTCGTCCCGTCGTGGTGGTGACCGATGGCCCCGACGCGGCCAGCGACCTCAAGTCGATCCGCTCGTTCGTGCGCGACAACGACCCCGTGCTCGTCGGCGTGGCCGGCGGGGCCGAGCTCCTGATCGCCGCGGGCCTGCGACCCCACCTGCTCGTCGGGCGGGGCGACGAGTTCTCCGGCCGCATGATCGAGCGCTCCGGAGAGGTCGTCATCGTCTCGCCCTCGGGTCGGCTCGACCGCCCGGAGCAGTTCGAGGCGCACGGTCGCCAGCCCGTGATCTTCACCGCCACGGGCACGCCGGACAACCTCGCGGTGCTCCTGGCCGACCAGAACGAGGCCGCCGTCATCGTGCTCGTGGGTGGTCCGACACGGCTCGTCGACCTCGTCGACGGCGACACCGCGGACGCCGCCGGCACCTTCATCGCCCGGCTGCGCGCCGGCTCGCGCGTCGTCGACGCCCAGGCGGTGCGCTGGTTCGCCCGCCAGCGCCTCAGCTGGGTCACGCCGCTGCTGCTGCTCGTCGCCGGCATCGTCGCCGTCGTGGCGGCCGTGGCCACCACCCCTCTCGGTCATGAGTGGCTCGCGCCCGTGGCCGACCGTGTCACCTCCTGGACCGAAGGACTTCTCCCGTGATCAACCTGCGCTACCACGTCATCTCCCTCGCAGCCGTGCTGCTGGCGCTCGCCGCCGGCATCGCCGTGGGCGCCGGGCTGCTCGACGAGAGCGACGCCGCCGCGACCTCGAGCTCCTCCGACACCGCCGAGATCAGCCCGGCGCTCGCCGGCTTCGACGCCGGGTACGCGTCGATGACCGCGCCGGGGCTGCTGCGCGACAAGCTCAAGGACCGCACCGTCCTGCTGCTCACCACGCCGGGGGCACGGGACAACGAGGTCGACTCGCTGATCGAGAACCTGACCACCGCCGGCGCCCGCGTGACCGGCCAGGTCGAGCTCACGGGCAAGCTGCTGTCCCCGGCGAACCGCCAGTTCGCCGAGGGCGTGGCCGCCCAGTCCGATCCCGACGCGGCCGCCGCCGAGAGCGACTACGGCAAGGTCGGCGCCGCCCTGGCCCGCGGCTACCTGACGCAGGGCGACGGGTCGCTCGACGAGACGGCCCGCACGATCCGCTCGGCCTTCACCGAAGGCGGCCTGCTCGACGCCGAGCAGGATCCCGAGGTGTCGGCGCAGCTCGTCCTGGTCGTCTCCGGGCCTGCGGGCGCGTCGTCGGGCGGCGAGGGCACGGTCGTGTCCAGCATGGTGGCCGGGCTCGACGCCGGCAGCCAGGGCGTGGCCGTCGTCGGTCCGGTCTCCTCCGGCGAGAACGGCGTGGTCAACGCCGTCCGCGGCAGCGACGCCGCGGCGAACGTCTCGACGGTCGACGTCACCGACACCGGCTCCGGCCGTGTCAACGCCGTGCTCGGCCTGATCCGTGAGGCCGCGGGCCAGTCGGGTGCCTGGGGCACCTCCCGCGCCGCCGACGGCCCGGTCCCGAACTGAGTCGGGCCGCACCGCAGGGCGGATGGGCCCAGATGGTCTCGGCCGCCGGGTCGCGATGGTAGGCTGGAGTTCCGTGGAGCCCCGAGTCGAACCGATCCCGCGCGACGGTTCCTCGACCCCCGGACGCTGCCGCAGGCACCGCCCGGTTCCGCATCCGAACCGGACCCACGGGAGTCATGTTGGCAACTAACGCCGTCACCAAGCACGTTTTCGTCACCGGTGGAGTCGTGTCCTCCCTCGGCAAGGGCCTGACCGCCTCCAGCCTCGGCAGGCTGCTCAAGTCGCGTGGCCTGCGGGTCACGATGCAGAAGCTCGATCCGTACCTCAACGTGGACCCGGGCACGATGAACCCGTTCCAGCACGGTGAGGTCTTCGTCACCGACGACGGCGCCGAGACCGACCTCGACATCGGCCACTACGAGCGCTTCCTCGACGAGGACCTCGTCGGACGCGCCAACGTCACGACCGGCCAGGTCTACTCCGACGTGATCGCCCGGGAGCGCCGCGGCGACTACCTCGGCGACACCGTGCAGGTCATCCCGCACATCACGAACGAGATCAAGGACCGGATGCTGTCGATGGGCGGCCCCGACGTCGACGTGGTGATCCACGAGATCGGCGGCACGGTGGGCGACATCGAGAGCCAGCCGTTCCTGGAGTCGGCCCGCCAGGTCCGCCAGGAGGTGGGACGCGGCAACGTCTTCTTCCTGCACGTCTCGCTCATCCCGTACATCGGTCCGGCCGGCGAGCTCAAGACGAAGCCCACGCAGCACTCGGTCGCGGCCCTGCGCTCGATCGGCATCCAGCCCGACGCGATCGTGTGCCGCTCCGACCGTCCCGTGCCCGCCGGCGTGAAGCGCAAGATCTCGCTCATGTGCGACGTCGACGAGGACGCGGTCGTCACGGCCGTCGACGCCCCCTCGATCTACGACATCCCGAAGGTGCTGCAC
Organism: Aeromicrobium choanae; assembly: GCF_900167475.1. Classification (NCBI taxonomy): domain Bacteria; kingdom Bacillati; phylum Actinomycetota; class Actinomycetes; order Propionibacteriales; family Nocardioidaceae; genus Aeromicrobium; species Aeromicrobium choanae. The sequence goes on from NZ_LT796768.1 coordinate 2,347,610, forward strand.
TCCGAGGGGCTGGACGCGTACGTCGTCCGCCGCCTCGACCTGCCGTTCCGTGACGTCGACTGGACCGAGTGGGACGCCCTGCTGCGCCGGGTGCACGACCCGGCCGAGGACGTCACGATCGCCCTGGTCGGCAAGTACATCGACCTGCCGGACGCGTACCTGTCGGTGGCCGAGGCGCTGCGCGCCGGTGGCTTCGCCAACGACGTGAAGGTCCGCCTGCGCTGGGTCCCCTCGGACGAGTGCGCCACCGAGGCCGGCGCCGCCGAGCACCTCGGCGACGTCGACGGGATCTGCGTGCCCGGCGGCTTCGGCATCCGCGGCATCGAGGGCAAGCTCGGTGCCCTGACGTACGCGCGCAAGCAGCAGGTGCCCGTGCTCGGGCTGTGCCTGGGCCTGCAGTGCATGGTCATCGAGTACGCCCGCACCGAGCTGGGCATCGAGGACGCGAGCTCCTCGGAGTTCGACCCGTCCACCGAGCACCCGGTCATCGCGACGATGGCCGAGCAGCAGGAGTTCGTCGAGGGAGCGGGCGACCTGGGCGGCACCATGCGCCTGGGCCTCTACCCGGCCAGCCTCAAGCCCGGCAGCATCGTCAGCGAGCTCTACGGCAGCGACAAGGTCGAGGAGCGCCATCGCCACCGGTACGAGGTCAACAACGCCTACCGCGAGCAGCTGGAGGAGGCGGGCCTGGTCTTCTCGGGCACGTCGCCCGACTCGACCCTGGTCGAGTTCGTCGAGCTCCCGCGCGAGGTGCACCCGTTCTACGTGGCCACGCAGGCACACCCCGAGCTGCGCTCGCGTCCGACGCGCTCGCACCCGCTGTTCTCCGGCCTGATCGGGGCCTCGCTCAAGCGCAAGCTCGAGATGCGGCTGCCGGTCGAGGGCGCGTGACCGCCCATCCGCGGCTGCCGGGCCGGCTCGCGGAGCGCGTCGAGGCCGGCCCCGGCACGTGGCCGCAGGTCGGCTCCGAGATCGGGTTCCACAACGGCTACCTGACCCTCACCGTCGACACGATCGAGGCGCCGGACGGCGACACGCATCCCCGGGTCGTCGTGAGGCCCCGCCGCGCGGTGGGCGTGGCCGCGGTCGACGAGGAGGGCCGGATCCTGCTCGTCGAGCAGTACCGGCACCCGATGGGCCGCCGGATGCTCGAGATCCCGGCCGGGCTGATGGACATCGAGGGCGAGGCGCCGCAGCAGACGGCGGCGCGCGAGCTCGCGGAGGAGACCGACCTCGTCGCCCGCGACTGGCGCGAGCTGGTGCAGATCGCCCCCACGGTCGGGTACTCCACCGAGACGATCACGATCTTCCACGCCTCCGGGCTGGAGCCGGTCGCCGACGCCGATCGCACCGAGCGCGAGGCCGAGGAGGCCGACATGGCGCACTGGTGGGTGAGCCCGGACGACGCGGTGGCGGCCTGCCTGGACGGCAGGATCATCGACGCCAAGACCATCGTCGCGATCCTCGCGGTGGCCCGGACGTGACCGACGGCGGTGCGGTCGAGCGCGTCGTGGCCGAGTACCTGTCCCACCTCGCGGTGGAGCGCGGTCTCGCCGAGAACACGCTCGCTTCGTACCGCCGCGACCTGCGTCGCTACACCGAGTTCCTGCAGGGCGCGGGCGTCGCCGATCCCGCCTCGATCACCGAGGAGCACGTCACGGCCTTCGCGGCCGCCCTGCGCGCCGGCGACGAGGACCACCAGGGCCTCGGCACGTCGAGCGTCGCGCGCACCGTCGTGGCGGTCCGTGGCTTCCACCGGTTCTGCCTGCGCGAGCAGCTCGTGACCAACGACGTCACGGCTGCCGTCCGGCCGCCGCGGCCGGCGTCGCGGCTGCCCAAGGCGCTGCCGCTGGAGGACGTCGAGGCACTGCTGACGGCGGCGGGGGAGCCCGGCACGGCACTGGCGCTGCGCGACCGGGCCCTGCTGGAGATCCTCTACGGCACCGGGGCCCGCATCTCGGAGGCCGTGGGCCTCGACGTGGACGACATCGACCTCGAGCAGTCCTCCGTCCTGCTCACCGGCAAGGGCTCGAAGCAGCGGATCGTGCCGCTCGGCTCGTTCGCCCGCGACGCGATCGAGGCCTACCTCACGAAGGCGCGTCCGCACCTGACCTCGGCCGCCGGCAGCGGCCCCGCGGTGTTCCTCAACGCCCGGGGCGGACGGCTGTCGCGCCAGAGCGCCTGGACCGTGCTGACCAAGGCCGCCCGCCGCGCCGGGCTCACGGTCGACGTCTCGCCGCACACCCTGCGTCACTCCTTCGCCACGCACCTGCTCGACGGCGGCGCCGACGTGCGCGTGGTGCAGGAACTGCTCGGTCACGCCTCGGTGACGACCACCCAGATCTACACCCTCGTGACGATCGACAAGTTGCGCGAGACGTACGCGGCGTCCCATCCCCGTGCGCTGAAGTGAGCGGTACAGTGACCGACATGCCCAGTTCGGAACTCGGACCCACCGGTCGCCCCCTCCCCGACCTTCCCGAACCCGGACCCCGCAGCACGCAGGCCCCCGCCGTCGTCATCTCGATGTGCAACCAGAAGGGCGGCGTCGGCAAGACCACCACCACGATCAACCTCGGCGCCGCGCTGGCCGAGCTCGGCCGCCGCGTCCTGCTCGTCGACTTCGACCCGCAGGGCTCGATGACGGTCGGACTGGGCTACAACGCCCACGAAATCGAGCAGAGCATCTACCACGTGCTGATGGACCGCGAGCTCTCAATGAAGGAGATCATCCTCGGCACGTCCGTGGAGAACCTCGACCTCGTCCCGGCGAACATCGACCTCTCGGCCGCCGAGATGCGCCTCGTCACCGAGGTGGGCCGCGAGCAGGTGCTCGCCCGTGCCCTGCGCGACGTCCGCCACGACTACGACGTCATCCTCATCGACTGCCAGCCCTCGCTGGGCCTGCTCACCGTCAACGCGCTGACCGCGTCGGACGGCGTGGTCATCCCGCTGGAGTGCGAGTACTTCGCCCTGCGCGGCGTCGCGCTGCTCAACGAGACGATCGAGAAGGTCCGCGACCGCACGAACTTCGACCTGCGCGTCATCGGCCTGCTCGGCACGATGTTCGACGGTCGCACCCTGCACGGCCGCGAGGTGTTGCAGACGCTCGTCGACGGCTGGGGCGACTCGGTCTTCCACACCGTCATCCGCCGCACCGTGAAGTTCTCCGACTCCACCGTCGCGGGCGAGCCCATCACCGAGTACGCCTCCTCGTCGCCGGGCGCCGAGGCCTACCGCCAGCTCGCCAGGGAAGTGCTGCAGCGGTGTCCCGACGCGTGAACCTGCCGGGTGCGGACGAGCTGTTCAGGCCGACCGCACCCAGCAGCTCCCGAAACGACGACGCCCCCGCCGTGCCCGCGTCCGGCAGCGGCCGGGTCAAGCACGACGAGAAGATGACGGTCTACCTGACCAGCGACGAGCTGCTCGCGATCGAGAAGGCACGCCTGGAGCTGCGGTCCGTCCTCGGCCGCAAGGTCGACCGTGGCCGGCTCGTGCGTGCGGCGATCGCCGGCGCCCTGGCCGACCTGGAGACCCGCGGGGCCGACAGCGAGCTCGCCCGCCGGCTCGGCGAGGAATGAGCGCCGCGGTGTCCGTGACCGAACCGGCACCCGCGCAGGCGCCCGATGTCGGCTTCTCCGTCTCGCTGGGCAACTTCGAGGGCCCGTTCGACCTGCTGCTGCAGCTGATCTCCAAGCACCAGCTCGACATCACCGAGGTCGCCCTGTCGGTGGTCACCTCGGACTTCATCGCCTACACCCGCGAGCTCGAGGACGACCTCGAGCAGACGACGAACTTCCTGCTCATCGCGGCCACGCTGCTCGACCTCAAGACCGCCCGGCTGCTGCCGCAGGCGGAGGTCGAGGACGAGGAGGACCTGGCCCTGCTCGAGGCGCGCGACCTGCTCTTCGCGCGGCTCATGCAGTACCGCGCCTTCAAGACGGTCGCGGGGATCCTGGCCGAGCGCTTCGAGAACTCGCAGCTGCGCCACCCCCGCGCCGTGACGCTCGAGCCGCGCTTCGCGACGCTGCTGCCCGAGGTGGAGATCCGCGCGACCGCGCAGGACCTGGCCGAGCTCGCCGCCGGTGCGCTGGCCCCGAAGCTGCCGCCACTGGTCTCGCTGACCCACCTGCACGCACCCGCAGTGAGCGTGCGCGAGCAGGCCCACCTCGTGGTCGACCGGCTGCGCCGCGAGGGCAGCCTGACGTTCCGGGCGATCGTCGCCGACGCGCCCGACGGGCAGACGAAGGTGGCGCGGTTCCTGTCGCTGTTGGAGCTGTTCCGCGAGGGCATGCTGTCGTTCGAGCAGGCCGTGCCCCTGGGCGAGCTGACGGTGCGCTGGACCGGCACCGACGACGGCGACATCGACGTGGGCGACGAGTTCGACGAGCCGACCCTGACCGACGAGGGCCTCGATGCGGCGCAGGACGCCCCGACGGCCGAGACCACCGGAAGTGACGATGACCGAGACTGACGACCAGCTGCCCGCCGAGCCCGACGCGTCGGGGGTGCCGGCGGCCGACGAGCGGCCCTCGGTCGACCTGCGTCCCGGCCTGGAGGCGGTGCTGATGATCGCCGACGAGCCGCTGGAGCACCTCGTGCTGGCCCAGGCCGTGGGGCACCCGCCGGTCGAGGTCGAGCAGGCGCTGCGCGACCTGGCGGCCGAGTACACCGAGCAGGGGCGCGGCTTCGAGCTGCGCGAGCTCGCCGGTGGCTGGCGCTTCTACAGCCGCGAGGAGTACGCCGACGTCGTGTCCGCCTTCGTGCTCGAGGGCCAGCAGGCCAAGCTCAGCCAGGCGGCGCTGGAGACCCTCGCCGTGGTGGCGTACCGCCAGCCGGTCAGCCGCTCGCGCATCTCGGCCATCCGCGGAGTCAACGTGGACGGCGTGGTCCGCACGCTCGTCACGCGCGGGCTGATCGTGGAGCTGGGCAACGACGCCGAGTCCGGCGCGATCCTCTACGGGACGACCAACTACTTCCTCGAGCGCATGGGCCTGAGCGGACTCGACGAGCTGCCCGAGCTGGCGCCGATGCTGCCCGACCTCGAGGACCTCGACAGCGAGCTCGAGCGCGTCGCGCAGCAGACCGCCGATCGCGAGGCACCTGCGGACGAGCCGCAGCCCACCGGTGACGACGCCCAGCCGACCGGGAGCGCCGATGTCTGAGGGGATTCGCCTGCAGAAGGTGCTCGCCTCGGCGGGTGTGGCCAGCCGGCGGCGCTGCGAGGAGCTGATGGCGACCGGTCGGGTCGAGGTGAACGGCGAGATCGTCACGCAGATGGGCGCCCGCGTCGATCCCGCGAACGACGTCATCCGCGTCGACGGGGCGCGCATCCCGCCGCCGTCCGACCACGCGTACGTGCTGCTCAACAAGCCGCGCGGCGTCGTGAGCTCGATGGCCGACGAGCAGGGCCGCCCCGATCTCTCGGGACTGCTCGCCGGTCGTGAGGACCGGCTCTTCCACGTGGGCCGGCTCGACACCGACACCTCGGGCCTGCTCATCCTCACCAACGACGGCGACCTCGCCCACCAACTGGCGCATCCCTCGTTCGAGGTCACGAAGACCTACGTCGCGCTTGTGGAGGGCACGGTCGCCGCGCCGATCGGGCGCCAGCTCCTCGCCGGGGTGGAGCTCGATGACGGCGTCACCGCGGTCGACCGCTTCGTCGTGCGCGACCGCAGCCGCGGCCGCAGTCTCGTCGAGCTGGACCTGCACAGCGGCAAGAACCGCATCGTGCGGCGCCTCCTCGACGCCGTCGGCCACCCGGTGATCGACCTGACCCGCACGGCGTTCGGGCCACTGCGCCTGGGAGACCTGCGGTCCGGGGCGATGCGGGACCTGTCGCGCGAGGAGCTCGGAGCGCTCTTCGATAGCGTGGGGGCATGACCGCCCCCCTGCCCGATCCTGTCGTGCCCGGGCCGGTCCTGGTCATCGGCTGCGGCCTGATCGGCACCTCGGTGGCGCTCGGGCTGCGCGATCTGGGCGTTCAGGTGCACCTGCGGGACGCGCGTCCCTCGAACGTCGAGCTCGCCGCGTCACTGGGCGCCGGGACGGCCGACCCGGTGGCGGCGCCCGCGCTCGTCGTCGTCGCCGTGCCGCCCGCCGCGGTCGTCGACACCGCCCGCGCCGCCCTCGCCGAGTTCCCCTCCGCCGTGGTCACCGACGTGGCCAGCGTGAAGGGCTCCGTGTCCGGGACGCTCACCGATCCGCGCTTCGTCGGCGGCCATCCGATGGCCGGCAAGGAGCGCTCCGGGCCGATGGCCGCCTCGGCACTGCTGTTCGAGGGCCGTGCCTGGGCCGTGGTGCCCACCGACGGCACCGACCCCGGCGCGATCGCGCTGGTCGAGCAGGTCGCGACGGCCCTCGGGTCGGTGGTCCGCCGCATGGACGCCGCGTCCCACGACCGGGCCGTCGCGCTCGTCTCGCATGTGCCGCACCTGGTCTCGGCGCTGACCGCCGGACTGCTCACGCAGGCCGACGGCGACGACCTGGCCCTTGCGGGACAGGGACTGCGCGACGTCATCCGGATCGCCGGCAGTGACCGCGGCCTGTGGGTCGACATCATCGGCAGCAACGCCGGCCAGGTGGGGGACATCCTCGACGACCTGGCGGTCCGGCTCGACGACCTGCGGTCCGCGGTGCGCAGCGCCGACGGCTCCGTGGCCGAGCACCTCGACCGCGGCCGGGCGGGCGTCGCCCGGGTGCCCGGCAAGCACGGCGAGCAGCCTGCGGCACTCGCCAGCGTCTTCGTCTCCATCGACGACACCCCGGGCGAGCTGTCGCGGCTCTTCGCCGCCATCGGCGATGCCGGGGTCAACATCGAGGACATGCGCATCGACCACGAGCTCGGACGCCTCGTCGGCGTCGTCGAGGTCGTGGTGCAGGCCGGCGTCGCCGAGCACCTGCACACCGCCCTGATCGAACGCGGCTGGGCCGCCTTCCGCTGAGGAGATCCATGACCGACGTCATCGCCATCGACGGGCCCTCGGGCTCGGGCAAGTCCAGCACCTCGCGAGGAGTGGCCTCGCGGCTGGGCTACGCCTACCTGGACACGGGTGCGATGTACCGCGCGATGACGTGGGCGCTGCTGCAGCGAGGCGTCGACGTGCACGACCCCGCGGCCGTGGCGGCCGCGGCGAGCGAGGTGGTGCTGACCTCCGGCACCGATCCGCAGGCGCCCACGATCGCCGCCGACGGGGTCGACGTCTCCGAGCCGATCCGCGGTGACGCCGTCACCGCAGCGGTGAGCCCGGTCGCCACCGTGCCGCAGGTGCGGAGCCAGCTCGTGGCGCTGCAACGGGCCGCCATCGCGCAGTCCACCGGCGGCATCGTGGTCGAGGGCCGCGACATCGGCACGGTCGTCGCGCCCGACGCCTCGCTGAAGATCTACCTCGTCGCCGACCCCGTGGCGCGCGCCCGCCGCCGCGCCCTGGAACTGGGCGTGGAGGACGCCGAGGCGATGCGCGAGGCCCTCGCCCGGCGCGACGCGATCGACTCCAACCGCGCCGCCTCGCCGCTGGCCCAGGCCGACGATGCCGTCGTCGTCGACGGGACCGATCTGAGCCTCGACGAGGTCATCGACCGCATCGTGGCGCTCGCCCGTCCCTGACGTTCGTCCCGGGACGCGAGGCGGATTGGAACGCGGCTGCCGGTTCTGGCAGAATGGGCGCTTGCGTCCGGAATCGGTGCGGCCCTCTCTCCCGCCGAGCCCGGCCCCTCGATGAAGACCGGGCATGCCCCACACGCCGGGTCGCCGTCACCACAGTTCGACACCTCAAGGAGACACCACACTCGTGGCAGTCAAGATTCGCCTCAAGCGGATGGGCAAGATCCGCACGCCGTTCTACCGCATCGTCGTTGCCGACAGCCGCACCAAGCGTGACGGCCGCGTCATCGAGGAGATCGGCACGTACAACCCCAAGACCGATCCGTCGACCATCAACGTCGACTCCGATCGCGCCCAGTACTGGCTCGGCGTCGGCGCGCAGCCGACCGAGGCCGTCGCGGCGATCCTCAAGCTCACCGGTGACATCGGTGGCGAGTCGTCCCTCAAGCAGCCCGAGCCCAAGGCCGACAAGGCCGAGCTCTTCAACGCCGCGCTGAAGGACCTGCACGCCGAGCCCAAGAAGTCGGCCACCACCAAGGCCAAGAAGGCCGAGGAGCCCAAGGCCGAGGAGACCCCGGCCGAGGAGCCCAAGGCTGAGGAGCCCAAGGCTGAGGAGCCGAAGGCCGAGGAGACCCCGGCCGAGGACACGAAGGCCGACGAGGCCTGATCATGGCCGCTCCCATGCAGGAGGTCGTCGAGCACCTCGTCGCCGGCATCGTCGACAACCCCGACGAGGTCACGGTCCGCGCCAAGCAGACCCGGCGCGGCGAGCTGTTCGAGGTTCGGGTCAACCCGAACGACCTCGGCAAGGTCATCGGTCGTCAGGGTCGCACGGCCACGGCGATCCGCACCGTCGCATCGGCCATCGCCGGTGCCGACGGCGCGCGGATCGACTTCGTGGACGTCGACCGGCGTCGCTGAGCCGACCATGCGCGTCGTCGTCGGTCGGATCGGCCGTGCCCACGGCATCCGCGGCGACCTCTCCGTCGATCCCAGGACCGACGAGCCCGAACGGCGTTTCGCCGTGGGCTCGTCGGTCCTGTGTCGTGACGGGGAGCTGACGATCACCTCCAGCCGTCCCCACTCCGGCAAGTGGCTCATGCACTTCGAGCAGATCCCCGACCGCACCGCGGCCGAGCGCTTCCACGGCGCCGTCCTCGAGGTCGAGGTCGATCCCGATGAGGTCCCCGAGGACGACGCCTTCTACGACCACCAGCTCGTCGGGCTGGCCGTCACGGTCGGTGGCGAGCCGCGCGGCCGCGTCCTCGACGTGCTGCACCTGCCCGCCCACGACTCCCTGCTGGTCGAGGTCGACGGGCGGCGCGTCCAGGTCCCGTTCGTCGAGGCGCTCGTGCCCGAGGTCGACCTCGAGGCCGGCACCGTGACGATCGAGGACCGCCCGGGGCTGCTGAACCCCGAGAAAGCGGACGAGGTGCGCTAGTGCGCATCGACGCCCTCTCGATCTTCCCCGACTACTTCGCTCCGCTGGAGCTGTCCCTGCCGGGCAAGGCGCGCCGCGCCGGCCTGGTGGACTTCCACGCGCACGACCTGCGCGACTGGGCCCACGACCGTCACCGCACGGTCGACGACACGCCCTACGGCGGTGGCGCCGGCATGGTGATGAAGCCCGAGCCGTGGGGCGAGGCCCTGGACGCCGTCTGCACCGACGCGGCGGTCGTCATCGTGCCGACCCCCTCGGGCGCTCCCTTCAGCCACGCCGAGGCGGTGCGGCTGTCGGGTGCGGACCAGCTCGTGTTCGCCTGCGGCCGGTACGAGGGCATCGACCAGCGCGTGCTCGACCACGCGGCCACCCGCTGGGAGGTCCGCGAGATCTCCCTGGGCGACTTCGTCGTCAACGGGGGAGAGGTGGCGGCCCTGGCGATCATCGAGGCGGTCGTGCGGCTGCTGCCCGGGTTCATGGGCAACCCCGAGAGCCTCGCGGAGGAGTCGCACGCCGACGGCCTCCTGGAGTACCCCGTCTACACCAAGCCCGCCTCGTGGCGCGGACTCGACGTCCCGCCGATCCTGCTGTCGGGCGATCACGGGCGGATCGCGGACTGGCGACGGGAGCAGTCCCGCGTGCGCACGCAGCAGCGTCGTCCCGATTTAACACGCGACCTCAGTGAGTAACACGTTCGTAACCGCTCTGGCGGGCCTCCGTAATCGGCCTTGAGCAGGATCGGTGGAGCGCCGCGGCAAGGGAGCTCGGCCGCCCCCCACGTGTTACCTACTGCAAAGAGGTTGAAATGGAACCCGGGACCATCTGGCTGCTGATCTGTGCAGCTCTCGTTCTCTTCATGACGCCGGGACTGGCGTTCTTCTACGGCGGACTCGTCAAGGCCCAGAGCGTCATCTCCATGATGATGCTGAGCTTCGGTGCGATGGGTCTGGTCTTCGTGCTGTGGATCCTCTACGGCTTCAACATGGGCTCGGCCGGCTCGTCCGACATCATCGACGGCTGGCTGGCGAACCCCTTCTCGGACTTCGCCCTGCAGGACCTGGCCACCGGTGACGGCGCGTCCGGCCTGGCCGGCGTCGCCTTCGGCGCGACGTTCGCCGTGATCACGACCGCGCTGATCTCGGGCGCCGTCGCCGATCGTGCGCGCTTCTTCCCCTGGATGCTCTTCTCCGGCCTGTGGGCCACGATCGTCTACTTCCCCTCCCAGGGTTGGGTGTGGGGCTTCGACGACGAGGGCCTGACGGGCTGGATCGGCACGCTCACGATCGGTGACGCGGTCCCGATCGACTGGGCCGGCGGCACGGTCGTCCACATCAGCGCCGGTGCGGCGGCCTTCGCCCTCGCCCTGGTCCTGGGCAAGCGCACGGTCGGCTTCAGCAAGGAGGCCGCCGAGCCGCACAACGTCCCGCTCGTCCTCATCGGTGCCGCGATCCTGTGGTTCGGCTGGTTCGGGTTCAACACCGGCGCGGCGACCGAGAGCGGCCTGGGTGCGCTCATCTTCCTGAACACGATTGCCGCTCCCGCAGCCGGCATCCTGGGCTACATCGTCGTCGAGCACTTCAAGGACGGGAAGCCGACCGCCGTCGGTGCCGCCTCGGGCATCGTCGCCGGCCTGGTCGCGATCACCCCGTCGTGCGCCAACCTGTCGCCCTTCTGGGCGATCGTGCTGGGCCTGCTGGCCGGTGCGGTCTGCTGCTTCGCGATCGACCTCAAGTACAAGCTCGGCTACGACGACTCGCTCGACGTGGTCGGCCTGCACCTGGTCGCCGGCTTCATCGGCTGCCTGTACCTGGGCTTCTTCGCCACGGACACGGGCCTGTTCACCGGTGGCAACATCGACCAGCTGATCGCCCAGATCATCCCGTCGGTCTTCGTCGCGGCCTACTCCTTCGCCGTCGCCTTCGGCCTCGGCAAGGCGATCGACGCCACGATCGGCTTCCGCGTGACGGAGGACGAGGAGGTCGCCGGCCTGGACAACGTCCTGCACGGTGGCGCCGCGTACAAGTTCGACTGACCGAGGGCCGAGGGCGCTCAGCGCCCGACCGCTCGAGGTGGTTGAGGTGCGAGGCGCTCTGCGCCGAAGCCTCGAAGCCCGGCCGCCGAACAGCAGCCTCACAGCGCCCCGTCCCCGATTTCTCCGGGGGCGGGGCGCTGTGGCATCATGGACTGTTGGTGCAGGACGGCTCTGCCACGAGGGAGCCCCCACGCAGCACCACCCGATACTTCGAGCAACACCGACATTCCGCAGGTGACTTGTGGCACCAGGCGAGGAGAGACCATGACGAACGTCATCGACCAGATCGCAGCGCAGAGCAAGCGTGACGACATCCCGCAGTTCCGTGCCGGCGACACCCTCAAGGTGCACGTCAACATCGTCGAGGGCAACCGCTCGCGTGTGCAGCTGTTCCAGGGCGTCTGCATCAAGGTGCAGGGCTCGGGCATCGGCCGCACGTTCACCGTCCGCAAGGTGAGCTTCGGCGTCGGCGTCGAGCGTACGTTCCCGGTCCACTCGCCCGTGATCGAGAAGATCGAGATCGCGACCCGTGGCGACGTCCGTCGCGCCAAGCTGTACTACCTGCGCAACCTGCGCGGCAAGGCCGCCAAGATCAAGGAGAAGCGCGAGATCTGATCTCGACCGCTCCGCGACGACCCCGCTCCCGAAGGAGCGGGGTCGTTGCACGTTCGCGGCTAGGATCCCGGGGTGACCGACGAGCCCCGCGCCGCGCGCCGGCGGCTGCCGTGGTGGCTGGCCACGCTGGTCTACGTGGCCGCGACCCTGGCACTGGCGCTGGCCGTCACGACGTTCTGCGTCCAGCCCTTCGTCATCCCCTCCAACTCGATGGTTCCCGCGCTGGCCAAGGGCGACCGGATCCTCGTGCAGAAGTGGACGTACCGCGCGGCCGAGCCCCGGCGCGGCGACGTCGTCGTGTTCCGGGACCCGGGCGGGTGGCTGGGCCAGCTGGACGACCCGTCCGCGTTCCAGCGCGGCCTCCGGGCGGTCGGCCTGGCCCCGCAGGGCGGCTACCTGGTCAAGCGCGTCGTCGGCGTGGCCGGCGACGAGGTGCGCTGCTGCGACGAGGGAGGCCGCACCCTCGTCAACGGACACCCGGTCGACGAGCCGTACCTGGCCGACGAGAGCGCGAACGCGGCACGGACGTTCCAGCTGACGGTGCCGCGCGGCATGCTCTGGGTCGAGGGCGACAACCGGGGCGGCTCACGCGACTCCCGGGCGATGCAGGACGAGCCCGGCGAGGGCTTCGTCCCCGCGGAATCGGTCGTCGGCCGCGTGTGGGCCAGGGTCTGGCCGGCCGATCGGATCGGGCGCCTCGCGCCGACCGACGCGTTCGCCGACGTGCCGTCGCCGTGACGCGACACCGTTGCGCGGTTCGTCCGGTGCCAGCCGGTAGGCTCATCGGGTGTCCGAGGAGAAACGTCAACTGCCGTTGTGGCAGGAGTCCCTCCTCCTCGTGGCGACAGCCCTCGTCCTGGCGCTGATCGTCAAGACCTTCTTCTTCCAGGCCTTCTACATCCCGTCGGACTCGATGGTCCCGACGATGGTCAAGAACGACAAGCTGCTCGTGCAGAAGTGGTCGTACTGGAGCGGCGGACCCGAGCGCGGCGACATCGTCGTCTTCCGAGATCCCGGCAACTGGCTCGGTCCCGACGTCGACGAGTCGTCGAACGCCGTGCAGCGCGGCCTCGAGCTGGTCGGGCTGTTCCCGTCCGGCGGGCACCTCATCAAGCGCGTCATCGGCACCGGCGGCGATCGCGTGATCTGCTGCGACGCGGAGGGCCGCACCACGGTCAACGGCGAGCCGATCGACGAGCCGTACCTGGCCGACCAGTCCGTCAACGCCGACCAGACCTTCGACGTGAAGGTCCCGAAGGGCTACCTGTGGGTCCAGGGCGACAACCGGGGCAACTCGGCCGACTCGCGGGCCCACCTCGGCGAGCCCGGCGGAGGATTCATCGCTGACGAGGACGTGGTCGGCAAGGCATGGTTGAGGGTGTGGCCGCTCAACCGCTTCGGCACGATCGAGGGCACCGACGCCTTCGACGAGGTCCCGTGAGCCCGGCGCCGTCGCTGCGCGTCGAGCGCCAGCTGCTGCGCGCGGGCCGCACCGCCCTGGCCTGCAGCGATGAGGTCGGCCGCGGCGCCCTCAGCGGGCCCGTCACGATCGGCATGGTCCTGGTGACCGAGCAGACCCGCACCGCGCCGCAGGGGGTGCGCGACAGCAAGCTGCTCACCCCCGCGGCGCGCGAGGCGCTGGTGCCCAAGATCCGCCGGTGGGCGCCCGTCCACGGCGTCGGCCACGCCAGTCCGGACGAGATCGACCAGTACGGGATCATCGCCGCGATGCGGCTGGCCGGCCATCGGGCGCTCGCGCAGTTGACGGTGCGCCCTGACGCGGTGCTGCTGGACGGCAACCACGACTACCTGAGCGTGCCCGAGCAGTCGGCCCTCTTCGGCCCGCCCGACCTGTCCGACGACGTGCCGCCGGTGGTCACGATGATCAAGGCCGATCTGCGCTGCGCCGCCGTCGCGGCCGCCAGCATCCTGGCCAAGACGACGCGTGACGCCCTGATGGTGGAGCTCGCGTCGCAGCATCCGCAGTACGGCTGGGAGCTCAACAAGGGATACTCGGCACCGGAGCACATCGCGGCCCTGGCGCAGCACGGTCCGTCGGTCCATCACCGGCGCTCGTGGTCGCTGCCGGGCTGCGGGACCGGGACGACGGTGCAGATCGACGAGACGCGAGAGGTGGTGGCCGGATGAGCGCCGAGGATCTCGAGCGGTACGAGAACGAGATGGAGCTCTCGCTCTACCGCGAGTACCGCGACGTCGTCGGCATCTTCAAGTACGTCGTCGAGACCGACCGCCGCCTCTACCTGTGCAACGCGGTCGACGTGAAGGTGCGCTCCGAGTCCGGTGACGCCTACTTCGAGGTGACGATGGCCGACGCCTGGGTCTGGGACATCTACCGCCCCGCGCGCTTCGCCAAGAACGTCAAGGTGCTGACGTTCAAGGACGTGAACGTCGAGGAGCTGCAGGACTCCGACGTCAAGCTGCCGCCGGCCTGACCGGCGATGACGTCCGATCCCGCCGTGTCCCGTGACGGAGCGCGGACGTTCGCGCACGTCCTGGTCAACACCCTCGTCGCGAACGTCACCACGAGCTTCCTGTGGTTCGCGCTGACGTTCTGGGTCTACCTCGAGACGCGCTCGGTCCTGGCCACCGGTGTCGTCGGCGGCGCGTACATGCTCATGCTGGCGCTGTTCGCGATGCTGTTCGGGACGCTCGTCGACCGGCACCGCAAGCGCGACGTGCTGGTCGGGTCGAGCCTCGCCACGGCGGCGTCCTTCCTGGTCGCCGGGATGCTCTACGCCGTGCTCGGGCCCGGGGCGATCGTCGACATGACCGGGCCGTGGTTCTGGCTGTTCTCGGGCATCGTCCTGTTCGGCTCGGTCGTGGAGAGCCTGCGCAACATCGCGCTGTCGACCCTCGTGACCCTGCTCATCCCCGCCGACCGGCGTGACCGCGCGAACGGACTCGTCGGCACCGTGCAGGGCCTGGCGTTCATCGTCACCAGCGTCTTCAGCGGGCTCGCGATCGGCCAGCTCGGCATGGGGTGGACGCTCGTCATCGCCAACGTCCTCACGGTGTGCACCGTGGTCCATCTGCTCTTCGTGCGGATCGCCGAGGAGCAGCCCGCGGCCGACGCGGACGGCAAGCGCCCGACGGTCGACGTGCGCGGAGCGCTCGCCGCGATCGCGCTGGTGCCCGGCCTGTTCGCCCTCATCATCCTCACGACGTTCAACAACCTCGTCTCGGGCGTGTTCATCGCGCTCGTCGACCCCTACGGACTGACGCTCTTCACCGTCGAGGAGTGGGGCCTGGTCTTCGGTGTGGCGTCCACGGGCTTCATCGCCGGCGGTCTCGTGATCGCCCGGTGGGGGCTCGGTGCCAATCCGCTTCGCACGATGCTGTGGGTGCTCGCGGCGATGGGCGTCATCAACGCGACCTTCACGTTGCGCGAGTCGGCCTGGCTGTGCATCGCGGGGATCTGGCTCTTCCTGCTGATCGTGCCCGCGGTGGAAGCGGCCGAGCAGACCGTGATCCAGCGCGTGGTGCCGTTCGCCAGCCAGGGTCGGGTGTTCGGGTTCGCCCAGGCCTTCGAGGCGGCCGCGGCCCCCGTCACCGCCTTCCTCGTCGCCCCCATCGCCGAGTTCTGGGTGATCCCGATGATGGAGACCGAGTCCGGCGCGCAGCGGTGGGCCTGGCTGGTGGGGTACGGCGACGCGCGCGGCATCGCGCTGATCTTCTTCTTCGCCGGGCTGGTCATGGTGGTGATCTCGCTGGCGGCGTTCGGGACGCGCTCCTACCGGGTCCTGTCCGACCGCTACCGCGACGATGCGGAGTCCGGCGTGACCGCGGGCTGACGCTCGTCCACAGGTCGCGGCGGCAGGTCGGCGTCGTCCACAGGCCTGGCGCGGGGCCTTCACCGCGGTGCCGTGGGCCGGGAGGCTCGACCCATGACCTACGCGCGCAACCAGGCCCTCGGCGCCTACGGCGAACGGATCGCCGCCGACCACCTGCGAAGCCTCGGGATGGTGATCCTCGCCCGGAACTGGACCTGCCAGCACGGGGAGATCGACATCGTCGCGCGCGACGGCGACACCCTCGTGGTGTGCGAGGTCAAGACCCGCACCAGCACCACGCACGGCACGGCCCTGGAGGCCGTGTCCGATCGCAAGGTCACGATCCTGCGCCGCTCGTTGGCGCGCTGGCTCGACGTCCACGGCGTGAGCCCTGACGGGGTACGGATCGACGTCGTCACGGTGTGGGTCCCGCGCAGCGGCGGTCCGCGGGTCGAGCGGATCGCGGGGGTGGCGTGATGGCGGCCGTGCACTCGATCGCGCTCGACGGCCTCGCGGGACGGCCGGTCGAGGTGGAGGTCGACATCGCCTCCGGGCTCTCGGCCACCGTCGTGGTGGGACTCGCGGACGCCACGGTCAGCGAGGCGCGGAACCGGGTGCGGTCGGCCGTGGTGAACTCGGGCACCTCGTGGCCCGACACCCGCGTCACGATCAACCTCGCGCCGTCCAGCCTGCCCAAGAGCGGTCCTCACTACGACCTGGCCATGGGGCTCGGCGTGTTCGCGGCCAAGGCCGTGGTCCCGGTCGAGACGCTGGCGGGCACCGTCTTCCTCGGCGAGCTGGCCCTCGACGGTCGCCTGCGGCCCGTGCGCGGTGTCCTTCCCGCCACCCTCGCCGCGGCCGAGGCGGGATTCGAGCGTGTCGTGGTCCCCGAGTCCAACGTGAACGAGGCGCGCCTGGTGCCGTCGATCGCCGTGGTCGGCGTGCGGTCGTTGCGCCAGGTCGTCGCGATGCTGCGCGGCGAGGAGGAGCCCGACGACCCGCCCGTGCCGCCGTTGAGCGAGGCGGGGGACGGCTGGAGCGGGGTCGCGCCCACCGGCGAGCTCGACCTCACCGACGTCGTCGGTCAGGACGACGCGTGCCTGGCCACGGTGATCGCGGCCAGCGGTGGTCACCACCTGCTGCTCACGGGCCCACCCGGCGTGGGCAAGACGATGCTCGCGCAGCGCCTGCCTGCGCTGCTGCCCGACCTGGATCCCAGCGACTCGCTCGAGGTCAGCGCCCTGCACTCGCTGGCGGGGGTCCTCCCGTCCGACCTCCCGATGCTGGTGCGACCGCCGTTCCTCGAGCCGCACCACACCGCCAGCGCGGCGGCGGTGGTGGGCGGCGGCAGCCGTGTGGTGCGTCCCGGCGCGATGTCGCTGGCCCACCACGGGGTCCTCTTCCTCGACGAGGCGCCCGAGTTCGCGAGCAACGTCCTCGAGGCCCTGCGCCAGCCGCTGGAGAGCGGGCAGGTCGCGGTGTCGCGGGCCGCGCAGACGGCCGTGTTCCCCGCGCGCTTCCAGCTGGTGCTCGCCACCAACCCGTGCCCGTGCGGTCACGCCGGCTCGGTGATGCAGCGGTGTGAGTGCCCTGCGGCCACGCGGCGGCGCTATGCCGACCGCCTGTCCGGACCGATCCGCGACCGGATCGACATCCACCGCACCCTGGTGGAGCCGTCACGCCGCGATCTCGCGCACGGGCTGCTCGCTCGGCCCACGACCGGCGAGCTGGCTGAGCGGGTGGCCGAGGCACGTCGTCGCCAGCGCCGGCGTCTCGTGGACACGCCGTGGCGCGTCAACGCTGCCGTGCCGGGAGTGGAGCTGCGCAAGGCGTGGCCCGCCCACGACGACGCCAGCCGCCTGCTCGAGCAGCAGGTGCGCGGGCACAAGGTCACGCCGAGATCGGCCGATCGCGTGTTGCGGCTCGCGTGGAGCATCGCCGACCTCTGCGGGCGCGACCGACCCACGATCGACGACGTGCAGGCCGCGCTCGACCTGCGTCGCGGCAGCGCCATCGGTGGCGAGCTCCTCGGTCTCCTGGCGGCGGCATGACCAGGAGCCAGTCCCGCACCCGGCTGCTGCTCTCGCTCGTGGTGGAGGCCGGTGATCCCCGCCTCGTGGCGTGGCGCGAGCGGTGTGACCCCGTCGAGCTCTGGCACGCGGTGGTCCGGGGCGGCCCCGAGATCCCCGACCCGTGGCGCGAGGCTGCCGCGGAGGCGCCGCGGCGGGCCGACCACGCGCTGCGGAGGGCCGAGGAGGCCGGCGCACGATGGCTCGTCCCCGGCTCCGCTGCATGGCCGGTGGCCCTCGACGACCTCGACGAGGTCGACGGCATCGGCCACGTGGCCGGAGCTCCGCTCGGGCTCTGGGTCCGCGGCGGCGGTGACCTGTCCTCGATCGCGGCCGCGCCGGTGGCCGTGGTCGGCGCGCGCGGCTGCACGACCTATGGGGCCGAGGCCGCCAGCGACATCGCCGCCGACTGCGCCGACCAGGGTCACGCCGTCGTCAGCGGCGCCGCGTTCGGGATCGACGCCTGCGCTCACCGCGGGGCGCTGCTCGCGGGTGGGCCCACGGTGGCGGTGCTGGCGTGCGGCGTCGACGTCGACTACCCGCGGGCCCACGCGGCCCTGCTGCGCCGCATCGGCGAGGAGGGACTGGTGATCAGCGAGTTC
The DNA here is from genome assembly GCF_900167475.1 of Aeromicrobium choanae. Taxonomy (NCBI): domain Bacteria; kingdom Bacillati; phylum Actinomycetota; class Actinomycetes; order Propionibacteriales; family Nocardioidaceae; genus Aeromicrobium; species Aeromicrobium choanae. Next base: position 2,365,766 of record NZ_LT796768.1, read on the forward strand.
GCGCCCGGTGCCGAGCCGCAACGGCACCGCTTCCTGGTGCGCAACCGGCTCATCGCGGCGCTGAGCGTCGGTGTGGTGGTCGTCGAGGCGGCCCGCCGCAGCGGATCGCTCAACACGCTGCACTGGGCCGACCAGCTGGGTCGCACCACGATGGTCGTGCCCGGCCCGATCACGTCGCAGGCCTCGTGCGGCACCCACCTCGCGGTCCGCGACGGCAAGGCGCTCCTGGTCACCTCCGGCCGCGACGTCGTGGCCGACACCTTCGGCGTCGTGGACGCCGACCTGCCGGCGATCAGCCCCGCCGCGCGGCGGGTGTGGCTGCGACTCGGAACCGAGCCCCAACCGGCCGAACAGGTGGCCGCCGCGCTGCGCCTCAGCCCCGTCGCGGTGCTGCGCGCGCTGCGTGAGCTCGAGCGTCACGCGGTGGTCGCGGGCGACGAGAACGGGTGGCGTCGCGACCGCGTCCCCGGTGGCACGCAGGGGGTAGGTTGAACCGGGTGAACCACTCCGAGGCCATGGATCCCGCGCAGGCCGACGAGGTCTTCGCGCACTGGGAGGACAAGTACGGCACCAGCGACGGTGTGTGGTCGGGGCACGTCAACACCGCGCTCGCGCAGATCGCCGCCGACCTCCCCGCGGGCAGGGCGCTCGATCTCGGCGCAGGAGAGGGCGGGGACGCCCTGTGGCTGGCCGAGCGCGGCTGGACCGTCACGGGCATCGACATCTCCCCGACGGCCCTCGCGCGTGCCGAGTCCGCGGCGGAGCGCGCCGGCCTGAGCGAGCGGGTCACCTGGGTGGCCGCCGACCTCGACACGTGGTCCTCCACCCGTTCCTTCGACCTCGTCACGGCGTCGTTCCTCCAGTCGCCGGTCGCCCTCGACCGTGCCCGGATCCTCAGGACGGGAGCCGACCGCGTGGCGGTGGACGGGCACCTGCTCGTCATCGCCCATGCCGAGGCGCCGCCGTGGGCCCACGCGCACGACCACGAGCACGTGCAGGAGATGGACTTCCCGTCGCCCGAGTCCGACCTCGCGATGCTCGACCTCCCGGCCGATGCCTGGCGCACGGTCGTCGCGGAGGTGCGCGACCGCACCGCGTTCGCTCCCAGCGGGGATCAGGTCGTGCTGCGCGACGGGGTCCTGCTGCTGCAGCGCCTCGCCTGAGTCGCCGTCAGGTGTGCAGCGGGCGCTCGCTCGGCCTGCCGTGACCGAGCTGGTCCAGCGCGTGATCGACGAGCTCGCCGAGCACCTCGAGGCCCTCGCGGACCCCTCCGGTGGAGCCGGGAAGGTTCACCAGGAGCGTGCGCCCACTGATCCCGGCCACTCCGCGTGAGAGCGCGGCGTGCGGAGTCGTGCGCAGTCCGCGGGCGCGCAGGGCCTCCGCGATGCCCGGGGCTGGACGGTCGATGAGCGCGGAGGTCGCCTCGGGCGTGTGATCGTCGTCGGTGAACCCGGTCCCTCCGGTGGTCAGGACCAGCGCACAGCCCTGGTCGACGAGCCGGCGCAGGATGTCGGCCACCTCCGGCCCGTCGGGCACGACGTGAGGGCCCGACACCTCGAAGCCGCGGTCCCGTCCCCACTGCGCGATCCGAGGTCCGGTGAGGTCCTCCCGAGTTCCGTCGGCCGCCCGCGTGGAGCAGACGACGACGCCCAGGGCGCGGCGGTCCGCCTCACTCATCGCGGGTCCAGTCGTGGGTCCCGCCGGTCTTCGCCTCGACCTGCAGGGCATCGATCCGCGCGGTGTGGTCGACCGCCTTCACCATGTCGAACAGCGTCAGTGCGGCCACGCTGACCGCGGTCAGCGCCTCCATCTCGACTCCGGTCGGACCGGTCGTCGCCACGGTCGCCTCGATCCGCACCGCGTCGTCGAGGGCACGGAAGTCGACGGTGATCGCCGCGAGGGAAAGCGGATGGCACATCGGCACGAGGAAGGGCGTCTGCTTCGCGGCCAGGATCCCCGCGATCCGCGCGGTCGCCAGCGCCTCGCCCTTGGGCAGGTCACCGGTCATGATCCGCTCGACGACGTCGGCCCGGGTCCGCAGCAGGCCCGAGGCGGTGGCCTGCCGTCTCGTGGTCGCCTTCCCCGACACGTCGACCATGTGCGCGCTGCCGTCGGCACGGTAGTGCGACAGGTCCTTCTCGTCGTTCGGGCCGGTGCTCATGCGATCCTCCACCACTCCACGGTATCGCCGGCCTCGAGTGCCGTGACGTGCTCAGGCACGAGGACGAGGACATCGGCCCGGGCGTAGGACACCGCGAGGTGCGAGCCGGCCGCACCGACCAGGCTGACGCTGCCGTCGGCCGTCAGCGTGCCGCGACGCGCCTGCAGCCGGCCGGCGGGGGAGACCAACGGCTCCGCGAGGAGCGCCGATCCCGAGGGCCGCTGGGCCACCCGTCCTGCCGCGCGGGCGAGTGGCGCTCGGAGGAACAGCTCGAACGAGACGAGCACGCTGACCGGGTTGCCGGGCAGGCACACGACCGGGACCTCGCGGTCGCCGAGACGCACCGAGGCCAGGCCCTGCGGTCCGCCGGGCTGCACCGCGACGTGGTCGAACCACGCGCCCGGTGTCCCCTCCAGGGTCTGGCGGACGACCTCGCGGGTTCCTGCGCTCACCCCACCCGTCGTCACGATGAGGTCGTGGCCGGCGGCCAGCTGCGCCAGCACGTCGCGCAGCAGGTCGGGATCGTCGGGCACGAGGTGCGTGGTGACGGGGAGCCCGAGCTCGCGGGCATGGGCGGCCAGCGCCCGGGAGTTCGAGTCGGGGACCGCTCCGCTCACCAGCTCGGCACCGGTGCCCACGACGGCCAGCCTCAGGGGCGGCGCGACCTCGACCGACTCGACGCCCGCCACCACGAGGGCGCCGATCGCGGCCGGGTGGAGGGGCGCACCGGCCTCCAGGACCTCTGCGCCGGAGGTGACGTCGGCGCCGACGGTGCGCACGAAGGTGCCTGGCTCGACGGGCTCGCGGAACTCGACCAGTGTCCCTCCGTCCACCGGGCCGAACTCGCCCGCCCCGGTGCGCTCCACGGGGACGACCGCGTCGGCGCCGAGCGGGATCGGGGCGCCCGTCATGATCGGCGCGACGGACCCCGGGTCGAGTCGGGGCGGCCGGGCGTCCCCGGCGACGACGTGCGCCACGGTGGGCAGCGTCACGGGCGCGATGTCGGCGCGGGCGAGATCCGCGGCGTGGACCGCGAAGCCGTCCATCTGACTGTTGTCGAACCCCGGCACGTCCAGGCGCGCGACGGCGGGCGTGGCGAGGCGGCCGGTGAGCTCCTCGGTCACGGGTCGCAGGAGCGGCGGGTCCTGGGCGCGCCGGCGAGCGGCGCGCCGGATCGCCTCCGCCACCTCGTGGACGTGTTCCTCGACGGATCTGCTCATCCTTGCTCCTGACGAAGTCGCATCTGAGCCGCTAGCATTGGTTTCATGTCTCAAGTGCGTGTTGCTGACGCCGCTGACTTCCTCGGAGTCAGCACCGACACCGTACGCCGCCTGATCGCGTCCGGCCGGCTCGCCGCAGGCAAGGACGGGTCCGGTCGCACGGTGGTGGACGGGCGGGGCCTGGCCGACTACGTGCGGGTCGAGGGCAGGTCGGCGGCCGACCCGACCGCCGTCGGCCGCTCGGCGCGGAACCGGTTCGTCGGCATCGTGACCGAGGTGCTCAGCGATCGCGTCATGTCCCAGGTCGAGCTGCAGTGCGGCGCGCACCGGGTCGTGTCGCTCATCAGCACGGAGTCGGTCCGCGAGCTCGGCCTCGAGCCGGGTGTCGTCGCGGTGGCGGTGGTCAAGGCCACGAACGTCGCGATCGAGATCGCCAAGGAGCAGCCGTGAGGCGTGCCGGCGTCGCGGCGCTCGCCCTGGTCGCCCTGCTGACGGTCGCCGGCTGCGGCGGGAGCGACGGTGACCAGGTCGAGCAGCGCACGCTGACGGTGTTCGCTGCGGCCTCGCTGACGTCCACGTTCACCGAGCTCGCGGAGCGCTTCGAGGCCGAGCACGAAGGCGTGGAGGTCCGGCTCTCGTTCGGTGGCTCGTCCGACCTCGCCGCCCAGATCGCCGAGGGTGCGCCGGCCGACGTGTTCGCCGCGGCGGACGAGCAGACCATGGCGCGGGTGACCGGTGCGTCCGATGCCGCGCTGGCCCCCGAGGTCTTCGCGACGAACACGCTGCAGATCGCGACGCCCGCCGACGCGCCCGATCGCGTGCGGGACCTGGCCGACCTCGCCGACCCTGCGCTGAAGGTGGTCCTGTGCGCTCCTCAGGTGCCGTGCGGCGCAGCCACCCGCACCCTGCTGGCCAAGAACGCGCTGGACGTGGAGCCGGTCAGCGAGGAGCAGTCGGTGACCGACGTGCTGGGGAAGGTGACCAGCGGGGAGGCCGACGCGGGAGTCGTCTACCGCACCGACGTGATCGGCGCGGGCGACACCGTGCGAGGCGTCGACGCGGCGCGGGCGGGCGAGGTGGTCAATCGGTACCCGGTCGTGGCCCTGGACGACGGCGAGCCGGCAGGGGCGTTCGTCCGGTTCGTCACGAGCGGGGCGGGACGCGAGATCCTCGTGGCCGCCGGCTTCGGCACACCATGACGGGCCGGTCCGACGTCCCGCGCTGGATCGCGATCCCCGCGCTCGTCGGGCTCGCGCTGCTGGCGCTGCCGCTGGCCGGACTGGTGCTGCGCGTGGAGTGGGGCGACTTCCTCGGGCTCGTGACGAGCGAGTCCTCCCGGGCGGCGCTCGGCCTGAGCCTGCGGACCGCGACCGCCAGCACGGTGCTGTGCCTCGTGCTCGGCGTGCCGCTGTCGCTGCTGCTCGCCCGCTCCTCGGGTCGCTGGACGTCGGTCGTGCGCGCGGTCGTCCTGGTGCCGCTGGTGCTGCCTCCCGTGGTCGGCGGCATCGCGCTGCTGGCCACGTTCGGGCGGCGCGGCTGGCTCGGCGAGCACCTCGAGACCCTCGGCATCGAGATCGCGTTCACCACGGTGGCCGTGGTGCTGGCGCAGACGTTCGTGTCGCTGCCGTTCCTCGTCATCACCCTCGAGGGCGCCCTGCGTGCCGCCGACCCGGGGTATGCGGACGTGGCCGCCACGCTCGGCGCGGCGCCCGGCAGGGTCCTGAGCCGTGTGACGCTGCCCCTCGCGGCGCCTGGGCTCGTCGCCGGCACGGTGCTGTCCTTCGCGCGGGCGCTCGGAGAGTTCGGTGCCACGGTGACGTTCGCCGGCAGCCTGCAGGGGGTGACCCGCGCGCTGCCGACCGAGATCTACCTGCAGCGCGAGGTCGACCCCGATGCGGCCGCGGCCCTGGCGTTCCTGCTGGTGGCGGTGGCCGTCGTCGTCATCGCGGTCGTGCACCGTCCGGGGAGGTCGCCGTGGTGAGCCTCGCGGCCTGGGTCCGCGATCCAGCCCGCGGAGTCGACGTGCGGCTCGATCTGGCCGCGGGCGAGACCGTGGCGCTGATGGGGCCGAACGGGGCCGGGAAGTCGACGGTGCTGGCCACCGTCGCCGGCCTCCTGCGGCCGGCCGAGGCGCACGTCCGCGTGGGCGACCGGGTCCTGGCGGGGGAGGGGCAATGGGTGCCGCCCCATCGCCGGTCCGTGGCGCTGCTGGGCCAGCAACCGCGGCTGTTCCCGCACCTGACGGTGCGTGAGAACGTCGCGTTCGGGCCGCGGAGCGCCGGTCGCAAGGACGCCGACCTCGCCGAACACTGGCTGGACTGGGTGGGGGCATCGGCGCTGGCGGACCGCCGTCCGCGCGAGCTGTCGGGCGGGCAGGCCCAGCGGGTGGCGATCGCCCGAGCCCTCGCGACGGAACCCGACGTCGTGCTGCTGGACGAGCCGCTGGCGTCGCTGGACGTCGAGGCCGTCCCGGAGGTGCGACGCCTCCTGCGCCGGGTGCTGGCCGAGACCACGACCGTGCTCGTGACCCACGACCCCCTCGACGCGATGACGCTGGCCGACCGTGCGGTGATCGTGGAGGCCGGACGTGTGGTCCACGAGGGCACCGCGCGTGACGTGCTCACGCACCCGCGCAGCGCGTTCGGTGCCGCCCTCGCGGGGGTGAACCTCGTGGAGGGCGTGGTCACCGGACCCGACCACCTGCGCAGCCCCGACGGACGTGAGCTCGCGGGCACCGCGCGGGGCGCGATGGACTTGGGCTCGGCCGCGACGGCCACCTTCGCTCCCAGCGCCGTGGCGGTCCATCGCGAGCGGCCGGGCGGGAGCCCGCGCAACGTCCTGCCCGGGGTGGTCACCGGGATCGAGGTCCGCGGGACGACCTGCCGCCTGGAGATCTCGGGGTGGCTCGCCGACGTGACCACCGCGGCAGCCGCCGAGCTGGAGCTCGAGCCGGGGCGTGACGTCTGGATGAGCATCAAGGCCACCGAGGTCCGGCTCGACCCGGCCTGACGGCCTCCCGCGATTCATCGATCGCCGGTGCGAGAGTGGGACGCGTGACTGACTCCTCCGAGGCGTGGGCCCGCACGCTGGCCGACTACGAGCGTCACCTGTGCCAGGAGCGGGACCTCTCGGACCACACGGTCCGTGCCTACCTGACCGACCTCGGCAGCCTGGCCGAGCACGCGACCCTGCTGCACGTGGAGGACCCCGCCGATCTCACGATCCGCACGCTGCGCAGCTGGCTGGCGAACCTGCAGACGCGAGGGCGGGCACGCACGACGATGGCGCGCCGCTCGACGGCGGCGCGCGTCTTCACCGCCTGGCTGGAGCGCACCGGCCGTGCGCCGACGGACGCCGGGGCGCTGCTGGCGGCCCCGAAGGCGCACCGCACCCTGCCACCGGCGCTGAGCCAGGCCGACATGCGCGGCGTGATCGACGCGATCGTCGCGTCGATCGAGGACGACAGCCCTCTGGGCCTGCGTGACCTCGCGGTGATCGAGCTGCTGTGGGCGACGGGAGTCCGCGTGGGTGAGCTGGTCGGCGCCGACGTGGACGACCTGGACGCCTCCCGTCGGGTGCTCCGGGTCATGGGCAAGGGCTCGAAGGAGCGGATGGTTCCGTACGGCGTGCCGGCCCAGGAGGCCGTGACGGCGTGGCTCGAACGAGGACGGCCCGCGGTCGCGGTGGCCGACAGCGGGCCCGCCCTGTTCCTGGGCGCCCGAGGCGGCCGCGTCGACGCGCGTGTCGTCCGCCGCATCGTGCACGAGCGCGTCGCCGCCGTGCCGGACGCCCCGGACGTCGGACCGCACGGCCTGCGCCACACCGCCGCCACACACCTGCTCGAGGGCGGGGCCGACCTGAGGTCCGTGCAGGAGCTGCTGGGCCACGCCTCGCTCGGCACCACTCAGATCTACACGCACGTCAGCGCCGACCGCCTGCGCGCCGCCTTCACCCAGGCGCACCCGCGCGCCTGACGCCGTCACCGCTCGCCGAGCGGATCGACCGGGTGCCCGTCGACGAGCCGCATGAAGTGCAGGTGGCACCCCGTGGAGAACCCGGTCGACCCGACACGGCCCACGACGTCGCCGGCGACCACCTGCTGGCCGCGGTGCACCGCGACCGAGCCCAGGTGGGCGTAGGACGTGGCGATTCCACCGCCGTGCTCGACCTGGACCTGCAGGCCGTAGGCGCCGCTGGGCTCCGCCCGGCCGACCCGGCCGGCCCCCGCGGCGGGGACGGGGGTCCCGCACGCGGCACCGATGTCCACGCCGTCGTGGAGCTTGCGCGCACCGGTGACCGGGTGCACCCGCATCCCGAACGCCGAGGTCACGGGTCCGTCGAGGGGAAGGTCTCCGGTGCCGGCTCCGGGTGGCTCCGGCGGCGATCCATCCGGGTCGATCAGCCGGTACGAGCCCGCGGTGGCGAGCAGGTCGGCCGGGTCGAGGTACTCGTCGCCGCGCAGCCGGCCGAGGTTCAGGCAGGTCCGGCGGCACGAGGGGTGGCCGCCGAGGAGCCGCCCGATCGGCTGTCCGGCGGTCACGGCGTCGCCGACCCGGACGGCGGGGGAGACGGGTTGGTAGGTCGAGCGCTCGCCGCCGTGCTCGATCGTGATCGTCCAGACGCCCGCGACGCGCCCCGCGAACGTGACCCGCCCGACCGCGACGGCGCGGACGGTCTGGCCCGCCCGGCCCGGGATGTCGACCCCGCGGTGGCCGGCTCCGTACTCGGAGTCGGGCGGGTCGAACGGACGGTCGATCCGGTGCTCGCCGATCGGCCAGGTCCACGGGGCGGCCGCGGCGGGCGCGACGGAGGAGGCGAGCAGGATCGTCACGAGCAGGGCACGAAGCATGCCCCGAGCCAAGCGATCCGGTGCCGCGGGCGGAACCGCCTGGCGGGACCCTGTGGACCGGTGATCCGACCGCGTGCGGGCCTGTGGACACCGGCGGTTCAGCCCACCGTGGCACCGATTTCCTCCGGCGCGTGCCGGTGCACTAGACTGGGCACATCCGTCCTCTGGGCGGAAATTCGCGTGTCCTCTCCCGTGACGTGTTGCACCGAACGGGGCGCGATCCAGGTCCCATCCTCGATGGGTGGCCCGCGTCGGACACCAGGGCATCGCCGCCGGCGGTGCGTCAACTTGGTTTGAAAGGAAGTACGGCCATGGCCGTCGTCACCATGCGTCAGCTGCTCGAGAGCGGCGTGCACTTCGGGCACCAGACCCGTCGTTGGAACCCGAAGATGAAGCGCTTCATCATGACCGAGCGCAACGGCATCTACATCATCGACCTGCAGCAGTCGCTGTCCTACATCGACTCGGCGTACGAGTTCGTCAAGAGCACCGTCGCCCGCGGTGGCTCGATCCTGTTCGTCGGCACCAAGCGCCAGGCGCAGGAGCCCGTCGAGGAGCAGGCCAAGCGCGTCGGCATGCCCTACGTCAACCAGCGTTGGCTCGGCGGCATGCTCACGAACTACACCACGATGTCCGCTCGCCTCCAGCGCATGAAGGAGCTCGAGGAGATCGACTTCGACGACGTCGCGGGCTCCAACCGCACGAAGAAGGAACTCCTTCAGATGCGTCGCGAGTACACCAAGCTCAACCGCACCCTCGGCGGCATCCGCGACATGGGCCGCGTGCCCAACGCCGTGTGGATCGTCGACACGAAGAAGGAGCACCTCGCGGTCGACGAGGCCAAGAAGCTCAACATCCCGATCGTCGCGATCCTGGACACCAACTGCGATCCCGACGACGTCGACTACCCGATCCCGGGCAACGACGACGCGATCCGCTCGGTGGGCCTGCTGACGCGCGTCATCGCCGACGCCGTCGCCGACGGCCTCATGTCGCGCGGTGGCGCCAAGACGGGCGAGGAGGCCCCGGGCCAGGAGCTCGGCGCCGAGGAGCCCATGGCCGACTGGGAGAAGGAGCTGCTCGCGTCGAAGGCTGCGGAGTCCGCCGAGACCCCCGCCGCCGAGGCCCCGGCTGCCGAGTCCGCTGAGGCGCCTGCCGCCGAGGCTCCCGCTGCCGAGTCCGCTGAGGCGCCTGCCGCCGAGGCCCCGGCTGCCGAGTCCGCTGAGGCCCCCGCTGCCGAGGCTCCCGCTGCCGAGTCCGCTGAGGCGCCTGCCGCCGAGGCCCCGGCCGAGACTCCCACCGAGTCCTGAGCCACTCTGACCACTGGCCGGCCCGACGCGATCCGTCGGGCCGGCCCCACCAGAACCGAGGTTGAACATGGCAATCACTGCTGCCGATGTGAAGAAGCTCCGCGACGCCACGGGCGCGGGCATGATGGACGCCAAGAAGGCCCTCACCGAGGCCGATGGCGATTTCGACAAGGCCGTCGAGGTCCTGCGGATCTCGGGCGCGGCCAAGGCCGCCAAGCGCGGCGCTGAGCGCGAGGCCTCCTCGGGCCTGGTCGCCAACGCCGGCTCCGCCCTGGTCGAGCTCAACTCCGAGACCGACTTCGTCGCGAAGAACGACCAGTTCATCGCGCTCGCCGAGCGTCTCGCCGTCGCGGCCGACGCCGCCAAGCCGGCCGACGCCGAGGAGTTCGCGAAGGTCCAGCTCGACGACGGCAAGACCGTCGCCGAGACGATCAGCGCGCTCGCCGCGGTCATCGGCGAGAAGCTCGAGCTCGGTCGCGTGAGCGCCCGCTCGGGTCAGGTCGCCACCTACATGCACCGTCGTGCCAGCGACCTGCCGCCGGCCGTCGGCGTGCTCGTCGAGTACGAGGGCGACAACCTGGACGCCGCGCGTTCGGTCGCGATGCAGATCGCTGCCATGCGCCCGCGCTGGCTGACCCGCGAGGACGTGCCCGCCGACATCGTCTCCAAGGAGCGCGAGATCGCCGAGGCCACGGCCAAGGAGGAGGGCAAGCCCGAGCAGGCCCTGCCCCGGATCGTCGAGGGTCGTGTCAACGGCTTCTTCAAGGAGAACGTGCTGCTCGAGCAGTCGAGCGTCACCGACAACAAGAAGACCGTCAAGGCGGTCGCCGAGGAAGCCGGCATCACCGTCAAGGGCTTCAGCCACATCGAGGTCGGCGCCTGAGCCGCACCATCGATCGACGAGGGCCCCGTGGAGCGATCCGCGGGGCCCTCGTGCATTCCCCGGCGGTGATCGTTCAGACGCGCGTGTCGCGCTGGCAGTTCGGGCACCAGTAGACGCGGCGCTGCTGGGTGGCGACGCGCCCCAGGGCGTCCTCGCGGACGGTGGTGCCGCAGCGCAGGCACGGCCGGTCGGTGCGGCCGAAGACCCAGTGCAGCTCGCCGGCGCGCAGGCTACCGGTGAACGAGCGCTCGATGCGATCGCGGTTGAGCCGGATCAGCTTCACGCCGCGGTCGACGATGCGGCCGAGATCGGCCTCGCCGACCGGCGTGTGGGGCTCGACCGCCGACAGGAACAGCATCTCGTTCACGAACTCGTTGCCGAACCCGGCGAGGTTCCGCTGGTCGTGCAGTGCCACGAAGATCGGCGCCGCGGGATCGCGCGCCAGGTTCGCGAGGGCGAGGCCCCGGTCGAAGTCCGGATCGAGGACGTCGGGCCCAAGGTGGCCCACCACCGTGTCCTCGTCCTCGCGCCGCAGCACCTCGACGATGCCGAGGCTGAAGCCGACGGCCACCCACGCGTCGGTGCTGACGATCGCCCGCACCGTGTGGGCCGGCCGCCGCAGCCCTCGTCCACCGCGTCGCACCGTGGCCGGGCGGTAGAGGTGCCAGGAGCCCTCCATCTTGAGGTGGGAGTGGATCGTCCACGCGTCGGTGCGCATCAGCAGGTGCTTGCCGCGCGGCACGACCTCGCGCAGCACCTCGCCGGACAGGTCGGTGGTGGCGTAGCGCGGCACCCGGAACTCGGTGGCGGTGAGCACCGAGCCCGCCAGCGCCTCGTGCAGGTGGTGGGCGGCCCGCCAGACGGTGTCGCCCTCAGGCATCGAGCCGCAGCCCCTTCAGGTGGGCCTCGAAGCCCGCGGCGGCGAGCGCCTCGCCCAGCGGGGTGGAGGCGACGGGCTCACCGTCGGCCGTCTGCACCGTGACCCGGCCGAGGCGTCCACGCCGCACGGTCTGTACGAGCGAGGCGGCGGCGGCCGCGAGCGCGATCGGGTCGTCGGTGAAGGTGAGCGCCGACTTGCCGCCGCGCTCGAGGTAGATCGCGGCTCGGCCGTCGTGAACCACCACGAGCGATCCGGCCTTGCGGGCGGGGCGATGGCCTTCGGAGCCGCGGTCGGGCCACGGGAGGGCGGCCCCGAACGGGTTCGCCGGATCGGTGGCCGCGAGGGTGACGGCGGGCGCCTCGGCCGGCTCGTCGGAGTCGCGCACGAAGGACCGCAGCCGATCCACGACGCCGGGTGCGGCGAACTGGGCCGCGCCGAGTGAGTCGACGAAGTAGCCGCGCAGGGCCGTGCCGTTCTGCTCCATCTCACGCAGCACGCGATAGGCGGCCGCGAAGCCCCCGGGGGTCTGCTCGGCCTGGACCGATCCGCGGGTGACGACGCCGTAGCGGTTCAGGAGGGTCTCGGCGCGGGCGACCATCTCGGCCGTGGTCTGGCCGCCCAGCGGGACGGAGAACCAGCGGCCCGAGGCGATCGGCGGGACGATCGCGCGCGGGGCCCGCATCCGCCCGCCGACCATCCGGGCCCGCGGCGCCTGGCGCCGGGTGCGGTGGGTGCCACCGCCGGCCACGAGGCTGCGCACGGGCGCGAAGGTGTCGTTGCTGACCTGGCCGCTCCAGACCAGCTCCCAGAGCCCCTCGACGAGGCCCTCGCGCTCGGTGTCCTCGACGCGGGACGCCAGCTCGCCGAAGAGCCACGCGCCCGAGTCGCCCAGCACCTCGAGCAGGCGACCGGCGGCGGTGTCGGAGCCGGCGTCGACGAGGTCGCCGGTGGTGAGGGCCGGGGTGTCCCCGGGCAGCAGGCGGATCCAGCCATCGCGGCCGGGGAGGGTGCCGGCGCCCGTCCACGTGATCTCGCCCGCCGTGGTGAGCTCGTCGAGCATCGCCGGGGAGTAGTCGGTCACCCGGGCAGGCAGCACGAGGCTCTCCCACGCGCTGGCGGGCAGGGCGGCCCCGGTCAGCTGGTCGACGACGGTGAGGACGCCGTCGACGCCGCGCAGTCGCGACCCGACGTGCTGCCACGCGGGCAGGAAGCGGGCGAATGCCGCGGAGTCGACCGGCTCGACCTGCTTGCGCGCCGCCGCGAGCGAGCGGTTGCGCAGTCGGCGCAGCACCTCGGAGTCGACCCACTCGGCCTCTCCCGAGGCCACCGGCAGGAACTCGCCGCGGGTGACGCGGCCCGCCTCGCTCAGGCGCTGCAGCGCGTCGCGCACCACCGCGGGACCGAGCGCGAGACGCCGCGAGACGTCCTCTCCGGTGAAGGGGCCGTGCGTGCGGGCGTAGCGGGCGACGAGCTCGCCGAGGGGGTCGTTCCCCGTGGCCAGGTGCGCGTCGGCGACGCCGAGCGGGAGCGCGGTGCCCAGCGCCTCGCGCAGACGACCGGCATCCTCGATGGCCGCCCACCGGGCCTGGCCGCCGACCTGGACCTCGATGGCGCGGCGGGACTCGCGCAGCTCCTTCAGCCAGGCGCCCGCCTCCAGCCGTGCGTCCTCGCGGGTGCGCTCGGCGACCTCCTCGACCGACAGCGGGCCGAGCAGCCGCAGCAGGTCGGACACACCCTCGATGTCCTTGGCCTGCCGCTCGGGCACGAGTCGCTGGAGCTCGGCCTCGGTCAGGGCGACGACCTCGGGATCGAGCAGCTCGCGCAGGTCGGCCCGGCCCAGCAGCTGGCCCAGCAACTCGGGGTCGAGCGTGAGCGCGGCGGCGCGGCGCTCGGCCAGGGGCAGGTCACCGTCGTAGAGGAAGGCGCCGACGTAGCCGAACAGCAGGCGCTGGGCGAACGGCGAGGCGTTGTCGGTGCCGACCTCGACGAGGGCGACCTCGCGCGAGCGGAGCCGGCGGGCGAGCGTGACGAGCGCCGGCAGGTCGTACACGTCCTGCAGGACCTCGCGCGCGGTCTCGAGCAGGATCGGGAAGTCGGGGTACTTGCGGGCGACGTCGAGCAGCATCGCGGCGCGGCGGCGCTGCTGCCACAGGGGTGCCCGGGTTCCGGGGTTGCGCCGAGGGAGCAGCAGGGCGCGCGCGGCACACTCGCGGAAGCGCGCGGCGAACAGGGCCGAGCCGCCGACCAGCTCGGTGATCTGGGGCTCGAGGTCCTCGGGGTCCTCGAGGTCGAACAGGTCGGCACCCGGCGGCTCGCCGGTGACGTCGGGGACCCGCACCACGATGCCGTCGTCGGACGCCACGACGGCACCGTCGACACCGAAACGCTGCTCGATCCGCCGGCCCACCAGCAGCGCCCACGGGGCGTGCACGGCGCGCCCGTACGGCGAGAGCAGGACGAGCCGCCAGTCGCCGACCTCGTCGCGGAAGCGCTCGACCACGAGCGTGGTGTCGGTCGGCAGCTGGCGGGTGGCCTCGTACTGGTCCTTCACGAGCGCTGCCAGGTTGCCGACGGCGTTGGCGTCGAGGCCCACCTGCTCGACCCGGGCCCGCTGCTTGGCGGGGGAGAGGGCGCTCAGCTCGCGCAGGAACGCGCCCATCGCCTCGCCCAGCTCGTAGGGGCGCCCCATCGCGTCGCCGCGCCAGAACGGCAGCCGGGCGGGCTGGCCGAAGGCCGGCACCACGATGACCCGGTCGGACGTGATCTCCAGGATGCGCCAGCTGGTGGCGCCGAGGGCGATGACGTCGTTGATCCGCGACTCGTAGACCATCTCCTCGTCGAGCTCGCCGACGCGGCGGCCTGCGGTGCCCTCCTCGCCGGCCAGGACCACCGAGAACATGCCGCGGTCGGGGATCGTGCCGCCGCTGGTGACGGCCAGCCGCTGGGCCCCGGGGCGGCCCGTGAGCGTGCCGGCCTGGCGGTCCCAGACCGCCCGGGGGCGCAGCTCGGCGAACTCGTCGGAGGGGTAGCGCCCCGCGACGAGGTCGAGCGTGGCCTCGTACGCCGCGTGGGGAAGGGTGGCGAACGGCGCCGACCGCCGCAGGGTCTCGAACCACGCCTCGACGTCGATCGGCTCGAGGGCGCACGCGGCGATGGTCTGCTGGGCGAGGATGTCGAGCGGGTTCGCGGGCACCGCGAGCCGTTCGATGCGCCCCGCCAGCATGCGCTCGACGGTGACCGTGGTGGACAGCAGGTCGTGGCGGCCGGTGGGGAACACCAGCCCGCGCGAGACCTCGCCGACCTGGTGGCCGGCGCGACCCACGCGCTGCAGCCCCGAGGCGACCGATGGCGGCGCGGAGACCTGGATGACGAGGTCGACCGCGCCCATGTCGATGCCGAGCTCGAGGCTGGAGGTGGCCACGACGCACCGCAGGCGACCGGACTTCAGGTCGTCCTCGATGATCGCCCGCTGCTCCTTGCTGACGGAGCCGTGATGGGCGCGCGCGAGCACGGGCTCGGCGCCGGTGGACACCCCGGAGAGCCCGCCCATGTGCGCGGGCTGGCGGCTTGCCGGCTCGGGCCGGTAGCCCGTCTCGCGCTCGACCCAGACCTCGTTCAGGCGCTGGGTGAGCCGCTCGGCCACCCCGCGGCTGTTGGCGAAGACGATCGTGGTGCGCGCCTGCTGGATCGCGTCGACGATCGCCTCCTCGACGTGGGGCCAGATCGTGCCGCCGGCCTCCTGGGGCCGTGACTCGTCGAGCCCTCGCGCGGCGCTGCCCTCGCGAGGCCCCTCGTGGCGGGGCGGCATCTCGGTGAGGTCCTCCACGGGAACCCGCACCGACAGCTCGAGCCGTGAGGGGGCGTCGGGAGCGACGACCTCGACCGGGGCGCGGCCACCGAGGAACCGGGCCACCTCGTCGTGCGGGCTGACGGTGGCCGAGAGGCCGATCCGCTGGGCGGGGGAGTCGAGCAGGTCGTCGAGCCGCTCCAGCGAGACCGCCAGGTGCGCGCCACGCTTGGTGCCCGCGACGGCGTGGACCTCGTCGACGATCACCGTGTGGACACCGCGCAGCATGGCGCGCGAGGCCGACGTGAGGATCAGGAAGAGGGACTCGGGCGTGGTGATGAGCACGTCGGGCGGGTGGGACTGCAGCCGGCGTCGTTCGGCCGGCGGCGTGTCGCCGGTGCGCACGCCGACCGACACCGGGGCCAGCTCCTGGCCCAGCCGCGCCGCCACCCCGGAGATGCCGACGAGGGGCGAGCGCAGGTTGCGCTCGACGTCGACGGCCAGCGCCTTGAGCGGCGAGATGTACAGCACGGAGGTGCCCTGCGTCTCGACCGTGGGATCGCGGTGCAGCAGGCCGTCGATGGCCGACAGGAACGCCGCGAGGGTCTTGCCCGATCCGGTGGGAGCGACCACGAGGGTGTGGCGGCCCTTCTCGATCGCGTCCCACGCACCGGTCTGGGCGGACGTGGGCGCGGTGAAGGACTCGTCGAACCACGTGGCGGTCGCGGGGCCGAAGGACATGGAACCCATCGTGGCACCCGAGTCCGACAGCGGCGCTGCGACGGCGATCAGGCCCGGAAAACCGGCGAGCCGGGGGAAGGACGTCATCGCCCCTCAGGCATGCTTGAGGGCATGAAGTTGCGGATGCTGTCGGTGACCTGTGCCCTCGTGCTGACCCTGGGCGCGTGCTCGGACGGGGAGGAGAAGCAGGCACCCGACCCCAAGGAGCCGGCCAGGACGACGGCGGCGAAGATCACGGCGATCAACCCGCTGACCGGCGCGACGCTGAAGAAGGCGCCCGCGAACCCCGTGTTCGTGGTCAAGGTCGACAACACCCCGGCCTCCGCTCCCCAGACGAACATCGACCGGGCCGACCTCGTCGTCGAGCAGACGGTGGAGGGCGGCATCACCCGACTCGCCGCCCTCTACTACACGGCGACCCCGTCGACCGTGGGCCACGTGCGCTCGATGCGCGCCACCGACATCGGCATCGCCAAGCCGGTCCGCGGGCAGATCGTCGCCTCCGGCGGCGCGGGGAAGACGATCTCGCGCATCAAGGACGCGGGCATCCCGATCCACTCCCAGGACGCCGGCTCCGCCGGGATGTCGCGCGACTCCGGGTACGCGCCGTACAACGTGGTCGTCGACCTCGGCACGCTCGCCAAGGACGTCAAGAACAAGCAGCCCGAGCGCTCCTACTTCCAGTGGGCCGGCGCGGGCGCCACGGCGCCGAAGGGCCCGCAGGTCACGGCCGCGACCGTGAAGTTCTCGGGCAGCCACACCACGTCGTGGAAGTTCAACGGCAAGGCCTGGAAGCGCACGAACGGCACGAGCGACAAGGAGTTCGGCGCGAAGAACCTCGTCGTGCTCTGGGCCGACGAGAAGGACGCCGGCTACACCGACCCGGCCGGCAACCCCGTGCCCGAGACGACCTTCCAGGGCGGCGGCAAGGCCGTGGTCTTCATCGGCGGCACCCGGGTGAACGCGAAGTGGAAGAAGGCGAACAACGCCTCCACGATCGTGCTGACGACCCGCGACGGCCAGCCGATGAAGCTGCCCCGCGGCAGGACGTGGATCGAGCTGCTCAGCAAGGGCGAGTCCACGGCGCTCAGCGCCCAGTAGGGCGGGTCAGGCGGACGGCTGGTCGCCCTCGGCGGCCAGCTCCTCCAGCTTGTGGCCGATCTCGACCTCGATCGCCTCGCGCAGCACGCTGCGGAACATCGCCACCACGACCTGGCTGGCGATCGGGATCAGCTGGTCGATCTTCTCGAAGACGGCCGGCCACTCCTCCTGCGGCAGCCCCGCGTCGAGGAAGGGCTGGGCGACGTCGCGGCTGACGTGGTGGACGAACCGGTCGGAGATCTGCTCGAGGTGCTCGCGCATGTGCGGCACGATGTCGACCACGCTGTCGGGGTTGAGCCCGATGGCGACGGACGCCGCACCGGGGCGCACGACACTCGGCTCGAGCATCCGCACCGAGTCGTCGTCGACGTGCTCGAGCAGACCCAGCTCGATCATCTGGTCGATCAGCTTGTGGTCGGGACCCAGCCCCGAGAGCGAGGCCAGCTCGGCGCGGCTGATGATCTCGGTGGGGTCCTGCGCGTCGTCGACCTCGAAGATGTTGAGCAGGTCCAGGGCGACGTTCGAGGCGGTGGACGGGGACTTCAGGATCGCGTCCTCGATGGCCGCGAGGGTGAAGCCGCGGCCCAGCAGCGTGCGGATGAGGATGAGGCGCTGGAGGTGCTTCTGGGTGTAGTACCCGGTGCGGCCCTCGAGCCGCGGCGGATCGATCAGCCCGCGCGTGGAGTAGGCGCGCACGTTGCGCACCGTCATCGAGGCCCGCTCGGCGAGCACGTCGACGGTGAACTCCTCTTCGCGCCGGGCGTCCACCATGCCCGCAAGTCTAGGGGTGTGCGGCGCAGGATCGGGCATCATGGGGGTATGGCAATGGTGCGAGGCCGCTTGTTGGTCGCCACCTCGGCGATCCAGTCAGGGCCCTTCTGGCGCAGCGTCGTGTACGTGCTCGACCACGACGAGGACGGCGCGCTGGGCGTGATCGTCAACCACCCGCTCGAGTCGGACGTCGACGAGGTCCTCCCGGAGTGGGCCGACTGCGTCAACGCCCCCGGCTGCCTCTTCGAGGGTGGGCCCGTCGCGATGGACTCCGCGCTGGCCGTGGGGGTGGTCAGCGACGTCACCAGTGGCCCCGCCGGCTGGCGTCAGATGGCCGGTCGCGTGGGCCTGGTCGACCTCGAGGGCCCGCTCCCCGAGGGCGGCGAGCTGCTCGGCCTGCGGGTGTTCGCCGGGTACGCGGGGTGGACGCCCGGACAGCTGGAGGCCGAGATCGAGGAGGGTGCCTGGCTCGTCCTGCCGGCCGAGGAGGGCGACCTCCTCTCGCCCGTGCCCGACCGCCTGTGGAGCGAGGTGCTGCGCCGCCAGCCGGGGGAGACCCGATTCTGGTCGACGCTGCCGGTCGACCCGGCCCAGAACTGACGGAGTCGGCGTGGACCCGTCCTCGGTGTCGGTTCCGTCGCCTACGATGGGGTCGTGGGATTCTTCGGCCGCGGCACCCAGACCGTTCATGACGAGCGCACCGAGCAGCGCACCGACAACGGCGATCACGAGCGCTTCAGCCACTACGTGCCGAAGGACAAGCTGACCGAGGCCATGGTCATGGGCACCCCCGTCGTCGCACTGTGCGGCAAGGTGTGGGTCCCCAGCCGCGACCCGCAGCGCTTCCCCGTGTGCCCGGAGTGCAAGCAGATCTGGGAGGACTTCAACCCCGGTGACGACGAGGACTCCGGGAGTGACTCCGACCAGTGAGCTCGGCCCAGTCACTTCGGGCCTGGCAGCGTGAGGCGTTCGAGCAGTACGCCCGCACGCAACCGGCCGACTTCCTCACGGTCGCCACGCCCGGCGCCGGCAAGACCACGTTCGCGCTGACGATCGCCGCCGACCTCCTGCACCGCAGGATCATCGAGCGCGTCGTCGTCGTGGCGCCCACCGAGCACCTGAAGAGCCAGTGGGCCCAGTCGGCCGCGCGCTCGGGTATCGCGCTGGAGCCCAACCTCTCGGGCGCCCTGGGCGCCCGCTTCGACGGCTACTGCGTCACCTACGCGGGCCTGGCCACCAACCCGGTGGGCCACCGGGTGCGGATCGAGCGCAGCCGCACCCTGGTGATCCTCGACGAGATCCACCACGCCGGCGACGCGATGAGCTGGGGCGACGCGGTGCTCGAGGCCTGCGAGCCGGCGGTGCGCCGGCTCGCGCTCACGGGCACGCCGTTCCGCTCCGACGACAACCCGATCCCCTTCGTCACGTACGCCCCGGTCGGCGACGGATCGATCTCCAGCGTCGCGGACTACGCCTACGGCTACGGCTCGGCGCTCAAGGAGGGCGTCGTCCGGCCTGTGCTGTTCATGGCGTACTCCGGCGAGATGCAGTGGCGCACCAGCGCGGGTGACGAGGTGTCGGCCCGGCTCGGCGAGCCGCTCACGAAGGACCAGACCGCGCAGGCCCTGCGCACCGCGCTCGACCCGAACGGCTCGTGGGTCCCGGCCGTCCTGGAGGCCGCGCACAAGCGCCTGCTCGAGGTGCGCCGCGACATCCACGACGCCGGCGGCCTGGTGATCGCCAGCGACCAGACGTCCGCGCGCGCCTACGCGAAGCTGCTCAAGGAGCTCACGGGCGTCGAGCCCACCCTCGTGCTCTCCGACGAGGCGGGATCCAGCGCCCGGATCGCGGAGTTCTCGAACGGCACCGACCCGTGGATGGTGGCCGTCCGCATGGTCAGCGAGGGCGTCGACGTGCCGCGACTCGCGGTGGGCGTCTACGCCACCACCGTCGCCACCCCGCTGTACTTCGCGCAGGCGATCGGCCGCTTCGTGCGAGCCCGTCGCCGGGGCGAGACCGCCTCGGTCTTCCTGCCCAGCGTTCCCGGCCTGCTGAAGCTGGCGGCCGACCTGGAGGCCGAGCGCGACCACGTCATCGGACGCCCGGTGCACGACGAGGCCGACCTGTTCGCCGCAGAGGACCTGCTGATGGCGCAGGCCAACGCATCCGAGGCCGCCAGCGACGAGCTGGGCAACCAGTACGCCGCCCTCGGCAGCGAGGCCTCGTTCGATCGCGTCCTGTTCGACGGCGACGAGTTCGCGCCGATCGACTACGAGATGGTCGCGGGCGACAGCGACGAGCTCGACTTCCTGGGCATCCCGGGCCTGCTCGAGCGCGACCAGGTGGCCGAGCTCCTGCGCAGCGCGCGCACCCGCAAGCGCGAGGTGGCGCCGGCGCGCGCCGAGGCCGACGTCGAGTACGAGCGTCGCGCCGAGCTGCGCCGCGAGCTGAACTCGCTGGTCGCGGCGTGGCACCACCGCACCGGGTCTCCGCACGGCGTCACGCACAACCGCCTGCGGCACGAGTGCGGTGGCCCGCCCGCCGCCCAGGCCACCACCGACCAGCTGAAGCGACGGATCGAGACGCTGCGCGACTGGGCCCTGCGCGCCTCCGGCTGACCCGATCGTGTGACGCAGATCGCGTCCGCACCCCTAGGCTGTGCGCGTGAGTGCCCCACTGCCCCCGCGCACCCGAGTGTTCGCCACGATCCTCGAGCGTCTGGCCACGCCCGTCGAGGAGGCCACCGACTACGCCGAGCTGCGGGCCCAGCGCCTGCGACTGATGCAGTCCGCGCCCGGCCGGATGGTCTTCGGCACGCCCGACCGTCGCGCCCGCGCCGAGACGATCGAGATCCCGCTGAAGGGGCGCACCCTGCGCGCGCTGGTCCATCGGCCCACGGGCGTCGGCGGGCCGCGGCCCGTGATCGTCAACTTCCACGGCGGCGGCTGGGTGCAGGGCTCGCCCGAGCAGTCGGCGTGGCTGACGTCGCGCGTCGCCGCGGGCACGGGTGCCACCGTGATCTCGCCGTCCTACCGGCTGGCGCCGGAGCACCCGTTCCCGGCGGCCGTCGACGACACGTGGGAGGCGCTCGCCTGGATCGCCGAGCACGCCGACAGCCTGGGCCTCGACGTCGACCGGATGGGGGTGATGGGCGACAGCGCCGGCGGGAACCTCGCCGCGGTCGCGGCCCAGCGCTCGGTGAACGAGGGCGGACCCCGGCTGCGCGCGCAGGTGCTGATCTACCCCGCGGTCGAGATGTACGACAAGTTCGCGTCCGAGCTGCGGATGCCCCACGAGCCGGTGCTCTCCTCGGCGAACATGTCCGCGTTCGCCCACCTCTACCTCGGCGACGCGTACGGGACGGAGGACCCGTTGGCGTCGCCGCTGCGCGCCAAGTCCTTCGACGACCTGCCGCCGGCATTCATCCTCACCGCCGACCACGACCCGCTGCTGGACAACGGCGATCACTATCGTGAGGCGCTGCAGCGCGCGGGGGTGCCCGTGCGGTACCGCGAGTACCCCGGCACCGTGCACGGTTTCATGAGCCTGCCCGGGGTGTCCCCGGGTGCCGCCGACGCCGTGTCGGACATCGTCGACTTCGTCGCCGCCCGGGTGGTCGTGCCGCGATGAGCCGGCGCATCCGGTCGGCCGGGCTCGACCCGGCGGTGGACTACGAGGAGATCTCGCGGCTGTTCGGCCAGTACGACTTCCCGTGGGACCTCGAGCAGTCGCTGAGCTTCGCGCTCTTCCGCACCTACGCCGTGCCCTCGATCGGGCGCCTCCTGTACGAGACGGGTCAGTTCACCACCGACACGCAGCGCCGGCACGACGACACCGCGCTGCTGCTGGGGGAGATCGTCGACCAGGGCCTGGAGAGCGACCCGGGCCGCGCCGCGATCCGCCGGATGAACCAGATGCACGGTCGGTACGGCATCAGCAACGACGACATGAGGTACGTGCTCGCGACGTTCGTCGTGATGCCGAACCGCTGGGTGAACCGCTACGGCTGGCGGCGCACCACGCCGGTCGAGGACGTCGCCGGGGTGAACTACTACCTGCGGCTCGGACGGCTGATGGGGATCCGCGACCTGCCGGGCGACCTCGTCGGGTTCGAGCGCCTCCTCGACGCGTACGAGGCCGAGCACTTCCGTTTCGACCCCCGTTCGCGCGCCGTGGCCGATGCGACGCTCGACCTGCTGACGACGTTCTACCCGCGGCCGCTCGCGCCGGCGGTGCGGCGCTTCAGCGTCGCGATCATGGATCCCCACCTGCGCACGGCGTTCGGGTACGAACACCCACCGACGTGGTTCGAGCGCCTGTGTCACGGTGCCCTCCGCGTCCGGGGCCGGGTGGTGCGGCTCATGCCCGAGCGCACGGAGCCGCGACGCGTGCGGGACTCGCAGCGGATCCGCAGCTACCCCGGTGGCTTCCTCATCGAGGAGCTCGGCACCTAGAGAGGTCGCGCGATCGGGAAAGTTGTGCGAACGTACAACTCAGGGTTCCTCTGGGAAGTGACGCCCGGTCCGACGAACAGCTCGACGGGCCGGGCGTCACGCACGCAGGGCCTCGACCACGCGGTCCAGGTCGTCCTCGTCGTTGTAGAGGTGGAACCCGATGCGGGCGGCTCCCTGACGCACCGAGGCCCGCAGGCCGGCGTCCTGCAGCCGCGAGGCCGCGTGCTCGGTCGGGATGGAGATGGTCGCCGAGTCGCTCGGGGGCAGGTCCAGCGCCTCCCGCGCCCGTCCGGCCAGGCCGAGGCAGTGCGCCGTCACGGCATCGAGGTCCAGGGTCGCCAGCCAGGCCAGGCTCGCGGCCGCGCCCGCCACGGGGAACCACGAGGGGGAGATGTCGAACCGTCGGGCATCGGTGGCCAGGCGCAGCGGCAGGCCGTACGTGGTCCGCCACGGGTCACCGCCCGCGTAGCGGTTGGCATGGTGGGGCACGAGCCGGTCGGCCAGCCGGTCCGCGTAGGACGCCCACGCGATCCCGGTGGGCCCGAGCAGCCACTTGTACGTCGAGCTGGCGACGACGTCGGCCCAGCCGACGTCGAGGCGCAGCCAGCCCAGCTGCTGGGTCGCGTCGAGGATCACGACGGTCTCCGTGCCCTCGGTCGCGGCACGCAGCGCGGCCAGGTCGACCCGGGCCCCGTCGGCCGACTGCACGGTGGAGACCGCCACCGCGTCGTGGTCGCGGGCGAGCTCGGGGAGGCGCTCCAGCGGAGCCTCGGTGACCGAGACGCCTCGCGCGTGGTGGGCGGCGAAGGGGAAGCTGACGGACGTGAACTCGCCCTCGGGCACGAGCACGCGGGCCCCGTCGGGCAGCGCCGAGGCGACCGGGCCCAGCAGGGCCGCCACCGAGGAGCCCATCGTCACCGACGCCGCCGGGACGCCGGCGATCCGGGCGAACGAGGCCCGCGCGGTGGCGATCTCGTCGTCGAAGTCCGGACCCGTCACGGTGCCCGCCGCCCAACCGCGGTGGACCCGCTCCAGGGCGTCCACGGTGGACTGTGGCGGCAGCCCGTACGCGGGCGTGTTGAGGTACCCCTCGGGCCCGATGAACGTCGCTCCGAATGCCTCGCGCATGTCTCGACGCTAACCGGCTCGGGAATCGAACCGCCGTCACCCCTGTTGACCCCGGAGTGAAGCTCTCGGTCCTGGATCTCGTCCCTGTTCGCACCGATCAGACCACCGGTGACGCCGTCGCCGCCGCCACGGAGCTGGCGCGCACGGCCGACCGGCTCGGATTCGAGCGGTACTGGGTGGCAGAGCACCACAACATGCCGGCCGTCGCGGCTGCGTCGCCGCCGGTGCTGATCGCCCTGCTGGCCGCCGCCACCGAGCGCATCCGCGTGGGCTCGGGCGGGGTCATGCTGCCGAACCACGCTCCGCTCGCGGTGGCCGAGCAGTTCGCGCTGCTGGAGGCCGCCTTCCCGGGCCGGATCGACCTCGGCATCGGGCGTGCCCCCGGATCGGATCCCGTCACGTCGTGGGCCCTGCGCGGGGCCGCGGGCCGTGACGACTCGGACATCGAGAACTTCCCGCGCTACCTCGACGACGTCGTGGCGCTCATGGACGGGCGCGGCGTGCGCGTGCCGATCCCGAACCAGCAGTACGTGCTGAAGGCGACGCCCGCCGCCGTGAGCGCCCCTGACCTGTGGCTGCTCGGCTCGTCGATGTACTCGGCCCACCTCGCCGCCGCGAAGGGCCTGCCCTACGTCTTCGCGCACCACTTCAGTGGTCAGGGCACGGCCGAGGCGCTCGAGGTCTACCGCAGCGAGTTCCGGCCCAGCGACGTGTGCGAGCGGCCCACCACGTTCCTGACCGTGAACATCGTGGTGGCCGACACCGCCGACGAGGCCACCGCCCTGGCCCTGCCGAACCTGCAGAACATGGCGCGGCTGCGCACCGGCAAGCCGCTGGCGCCGATCGATCTCGTCGAGGACGCCGAGGCACTCGACCTCGACCCCGGCATGGACTCGCTCGTCGACTCCGGCCTGGCCCGCATGGTGGTGGGCGACCCGAGCACGGCGCGCAAGGAGCTCGAGGAGCTCGCCGCCCAGTTCGACGTCGACGAGGTCATGCTGCACCCGGTGGCCTCGGCGCGCCGTGGCGCCGACCCGCGCACCACGCCCGGCCGCGTGCGCACCCTCGAGCTCGTCGCCGGCTGATGCATCCGTGATCTCGATACGCCGTTCGCTGCGCTCTCGAGCTACTCGATCAGCGACCCGGTGACCTCGATACGCCGTTCGCTGCGCTCTCGAGCTACTCGATCGGCGACTCGGTGATCTCGATACGCCGTTCGCTGCGCTCTCGAGCTACTCGATCAGCGACCCGGTGATCTCGATACGCCGTTCGCTGCGCTCTCGAGCTACTCGATCAGCGACCCGGTGACCGAGTGCGGGCGAGCGCAGCGAGACCTGGGGGCACCTCCCGCTTGCGGGGGCGTATCGAGATCACGTCCAGTCAGGACCGCCGCCCTCACTCCAGGTGGGGTGCCGTCGTCGAGACGCCGGCCGCGGCCCACTCCTGCTGTACACGGTTGAGGTTCTCCGGCGAGACCGCGGCGGTCAGCTCCTGCAGCACCCGGACCGTGAAGCCCTCGGCCGCCCCGTCGAGGGCCGTGGCGCGGACGCAGTGGTCGGTGGCGATGCCGCACACGTCGATCTCCTCGACGCCGCGCTCGCGCAGGAACTCCGCGAGGTCGCGCCCCTCCTCGTCGGTGCCCTCGAAGCCCGAGTAGGCGGCCGCGTAGGCGCCCTTGTCGAAGATCGCGGCGAAGAGCTCCTCCTCCAGCGGCGAGTGCAGCTCGGCGCCGGGCGTGCCCACCACGCAGTGCGGCGGCCACGAGTCGACGTAGTCCGGCGTGTCGCTGAAGTGGTCGCCGGGATCGATGTGCGCGTCGCGCGTGGCGACGACGAGGTCGTAGTCGCCCTCGGCGATGAGGTCGGCCACGGCCTCGGCCACGGCGGCGCCGCCGGTGACGGCCAGCGAGCCGCCCTCACAGAAGTCGTTCTGGACGTCCACGACGACCAGAGTGCGGGGTCCGGGCATGTCAGTCAGTCCTCCTCGTAGATGGTGGGGATCGCGGGGTCTCCCTTCGAGAGTCGTCGGGCGGCGGCGGGCAGCTCGCGCAGGGAGGCCTGCAACCGCTCGCGGGCCTCCTGCAGCGTCGAGTGGTCGACCCGCTTCCCGGCCTCGACCAGCGGCACCATGAGCTCGCGGTCGTCACCGTCGTCGCGCGGGGCGATGTCGATGCCCACCACCTCGGCCTCGGCGACCCCGGAGGCGCTGAGCCGGCGCATCGCCGTCTTGCGGCCGCCCACCGACGCCTTGTCCTTGCTCTTCTTCGCGACGCCGAGCATCGTGCCGTCCGCCGCCTCGCGGGCGACGAGCTTGTAGACGAACCCGCTGGTGGGGGCACCCGAGCCGGTCACCAGCGAGGTGCCCACGCCGTAGCCGTCCACCGGGGCGGCGGCCAGGGCGGCGATGGCGTACTCGTCCAGGTCGCTCGTGACCGTGATGCGGGTGTCGGTGTTCCCCGCCGCGTCCAGCTGGGCCCGGGTGGCGCGGGCCACGTCGCCGAGGTCGCCGGAGTCCAGCCGCACGCCACCCAGCTGCGGCCCGGCCACCTCGATCGCGGCGGCGACGCCCTGCGGCACGTCGTACGTGTCGACGAGCAGGGTCGTGTCGTGGCCGAGCGAGCGGACCTGTGAGGCGAACGCGTCGCGCTCGGTGTCGTGCACGAGGGTGAAGGCGTGGGCGGCGGTGCCGGCCGTGGGGATGCCGTGCCGGCGTCCCGCCTCGAGGTTCGACGTGGCGGCGAAGCCGCAGATGTAGGCCGCCCGGGCCGACGCCACGGCCGCCTCCTCGTGGGTGCGCCGCGTGCCCATCTCGATGCAGGGCCGGTCGCCTGCGGCCATCGTCATGCGCGTCGCGGCCGAGGCGATAGCCGAGTCGTGGTTGAGGATCGACAGGATCAGCGTCTCGAGGATCACGCCCTCCCCGAACGACGCGTCGACTCGCAGGATGGGCGAGCCGGGGAACCACAGCTCACCCTCGGGGTAGCCCCAGATGTCGCCGGTGAAGCGGTAGTCGGCCAGCCAGTCGCACGTGACGTCGTCGACGACCTTCGCCGAGCGGAGGAACTCGATCTCCTCGGGGTCGAACCGGAAGTCGGCGAGCGCGTCCAGGACCCGCCCGGTGCCCGCCACCACGCCGAATCGCCGGCCGCCGTTGAGGCGGCGCCCGAACACCTCGAAGACGCTGCGCCGGGAGGCGGTGCCGTCGGCCAGCGTGGCCTGCAGCATCGTCAGCTCGTAGTGGTCGGTCAGCAGCGCGGTCGACACCATGGGATCAGCGTAGGTCCACGGCGACCTTCGTGCGGGTGAGCCGGGGCAGGCACAATGGAGCCGTGACCACCCCCACCCCCGTCGAGACCGAGCAGCCGGAGGCCGACCTCGTCGTCCAGCTCGAGGACCCGTGGGTCACCATCGTCTGGAACGACCCGGTGAACCTCATGTCGTACGTCGCGTTCGTGTTCCGCACCTACTTCGGCTACACCGAGGAGAAGGCCACCCAGCTGATGCTCGCGGTGCACGAGGAGGGACGCGCCATCGTCTCCAGCGGTCGCCGCGAGGAGCAGGAGCGCCACGTGCAGGCGATGCACGAGTACGGCCTGTGGGCCACCCTCGAGCGGAGCGACGCGTGAAGCCCTTCCGCCGCCGGCGCCGCGGCACCGTCACGGCCACCTTCGAGCTCAACGAGGCCCAGCTGATGGTGAACCTCGCCAGCCAGGTGGTCGAGCTGCTCCAGGACCGCAACGGCCCCAGCGAGTCCGAGCCCGACCCCCTCGCCCAGCTGATCGGCATGACCGGGCCCGTGCAGGCGCCTGAGGACCCCGTGCTGGCCCGGCTGCTGCCCGACGCCTATCGCGACGACCCGGTGGAGGCGGCCGAGTTCCGCCGCTTCACCGAGCAGGCGCTGTCCGCCACCAAGGTCGGCAATGCTCGCGTCGTGATCGAGAGCCTCGAGGCCGGTGGACTCGACGTGGGCGCCAAGAACGTGGAGGTCGAGCTCGACGAGGCGCAGGTCCTGGCGTGGCTGCGGGCGCTGACCGACATCCGGATGGCGCTGGCGGTCCGGCTGGGCATCGAGACGGAGGAGGACGCCGAGCGGCTGGCCGAGTCCGACGACGAGGCCACCGTCGCCATGGGCGACGTCTTCGACTGGCTCGGCTTCGTGCAGGAGACCCTCGTCCACGTCGCGTGACCCCGCTGATCTCGATCGGCGGGTCGAGCTCCGGTGATCGAGTGACGGCGAGCGCAGCGAGACGTCGTATCGAGATCACGTCCGTCCACCGGATGGGTCAGGCGCCCGTCGGGCGCCCTCGATAGACTCGGGAATCGTGTTGACCATCCTGCGCGACCACGTCGAGGCGATCGTCGCCCACGCGCGTCGCGACCACCCCGACGAGGCCTGCGGGGTCATCGCGGGGCCGATCGGGTCCGACCGCCCGGAGCGCCTCATTCCGATGCTCAACGCGGCGATGTCGCCCACGTTCTACGAGTTCGACTCGGGCGACCTGCTGCGCCTCTACCGCGAGATGGACGACAACGACGAGGAGCCCGTCGTGATCTACCACTCGCACACGGCCACCGAGGCCTACCCGTCGCGCACCGACGTCAACCTCGCCGGCGAGCCCGGCGCCCACTACGTGCTCGTGTCCACCCGCGACGGCGCCCACGAGGCCGGTCCGGTCGACTTCCGCTCCTACCGCATCGCGGACGGCGAGATCACCGAGGAAGAAGTTCGCGTCGTGGACCGTTACACCGAAGACAGCACGACTGCCACCGAGGCAGCCCCCCGAACCGAAGGTGACAACTGATGGCCGTCGAGGTCCGCATCCCCACGATCCTGCGCCCCTACACCGGGGGTGAGCGCGCCGTCGACGCCGAGGGCGCCACCCTCTCCGCCCTGATCGACGATCTCGAGGCGAACCACGAGGGCATCAAGGAGCGCCTGCTCGACGGCGCCGACCTGCGCCGCTTCGTCAACGTCTACGTCAACGACGAGGACGTCCGCTTCACCGGCGGCCTGCAGACCGAGCTGTCCGATGGCGACACGGTCGTCATCCTGCCCGCCGTCGCGGGCGGCGCGGCCTGAGCATGCGGTATGACTCGCTCATCGACTCGGTCGGTCACACGCCGCTGGTGGGCCTGCCGCACCTGTCTCCGAGCGACGACGTCCGCCTGTGGGCCAAGCTCGAGGACCGCAATCCCACGGGCTCGATCAAGGACCGCGCGGCGCTGTCGATGATCCTGGCGGCCGAGGCCGACGGGTCCCTCACGCCGGGCTGCACGATCCTGGAGCCCACGAGCGGCAACACCGGCATCTCGCTGGCGATGGTCGCGCGCCAGCGCGGCTACCAGCTGATCTGCGTCATGCCGGAGAACACCTCGGTCGAGCGGCGCCAGCTGCTCGCGATGTTCGGCGCCGAGATCATCAGCTCGCCCGCGGCCGGGGGCTCCAACGAGGCCGTCCGGGTCGCCAAGGGCCTCGCGGCCGAGCACACCGACTGGGTGATGCTCTACCAGTACGGCAACCCGGCCAACGCCGACGCGCACTACAACGGCACCGCGCCCGAGCTGCTCGAGGACCTGCCCACCATCACGCACTTCGTCGGCGGCCTCGGCACCACCGGCACGCTGATGGGAGTCGGCCGGTTCTTCCGCGACCACAAGCCCGACGTGCGCATCGTGGCGGCCGAGCCCCGGTACGGCGAGCTCGTCTACGGGCTGCGCAACCTCGACGAGGGCTTCGTGCCCGAGCTGTACGACGCGTCGCTGATCGACGGCCGCTTCTCGGTGGGCCCGCGAGACGCGGTGCGCCGCGTGCGCCAGCTCATCGACGAGGAGGGCATCTTCGCCGGCATCTCGTCCGGCGCGATCCTGCACGCGGCGCTGGCGCAGGCCGCGAAGGCGGTCAAGGCCGGCGAGCGCGCCGACATCGCCTTCGTGATCGCCGACGCCGGGTGGAAGTACCTGTCCACCGGGGCGTACGAGGGCACGATCGACGAGGCGGAGGACCGCCTCGAGGGACAGCTGTGGGCCTGACCTGTTCACCACGCCCCACCACCCGTTAGCCTTCGAGCCGTGAGCGACATCGTCGTGTTCTCGGGCAGTGCGCACCCGAAGCTTGCGGAGGAGATCTGCAGCAACCTGGGTGTCGCGCTGAGCCCTTCGGACAGTCAGCGGTTCAGCAACGACTGTCTCCAGGTCCAGCTGCTGGACAACTGTCGCCAGCGCGACGTCTACATCGTGCAGCCGCTCGTGGCGCCGACGCAGGACCACCTGATGGAGCTGCTGCTGATGGTCGACGCGGCGCGCGGCGCGTCCGCGGCGTCGGTCACCGCCGTGATCCCGCACTACGCGTACGCGCGATCGGACAAGAAGGACGCCTCGCGCATCTCGATCGGCGGCAAGCTCGTCGCCGACATGCTCGCCACGGCGGGCGTCAACCGCGTGGTCACCATGACCCTGCACGCGCCGCAGGTGCACGGGTTCTTCTCGATGCCCGTCGACCACCTGACCGCGCTGGGCGAGCTCGCCGAGCACTACCGGGCCCAGGACCTCAGCAACGCGATCGTCGTGTCGCCCGACTTCGGCAACGCCAAGACTGCCTCGCAGTTCGCGCGCCTGCTGGGCCTGCCGGTCGCGGCCGGCAGCAAGCAGCGCAAGGCCGACGACAAGGTCGTGATCGACACGATCGTCGGCGACGTCGCGGGCAAGCGCGCGATCGTGCTCGACGACGAGATCGCCACCGGCGGCTCGATCATCGAGCTGATGGACAAGCTGGCCGAGACTGGTGTCACCGAAGCCTCCGTGGCCTGCACGCACGGGCTCTTCGCGGGCAAGGCCGTCGAGCGGCTGCGGTCGCACCCGGCCATCACCGAGGTCGTCACCACCGACACCGTCCCGGTCCCCGCCGACTGGCCCGAGCTCAAGGTCCGGTCGGTGGCCCCCCTGTTCGCCGAGGCGATCGCCCGCATCCACGCGGGCGAGTCCGTCTCGAGCCTCTTCGACGGCGTCGACCCCGCGCACGCGCCGCCGCAGCCCAAGCTCCCGCTCTGACCCTCAGTCCTCGAGCTCATCGATGAGCCGGTCGAGCAGGCCGCGCAGCGCTCGGGCGTCCGACCCGCTCATCCCCATGCCCTCCACGAGTCGCGCGGGCACGTCGGCCACGCGGTCGCGCAGCGCCCACCCCTGGTCGGTCACCGAGACCAGCACGCGTCGCTCGTCCTCCTGGTCGCGGGCCCGGATGACGAGCCCTGCCGTCTCCATGCGCTTGAGCAGGGGAGTGAGGGTCCCGGAGTCCAGGTGCAGGCGGCGGCCGAGTTCGCTGACGCCGAGCGGCCCGTCCGCCTCCCACAGCGCCAGCAGGCACAGGTACTGCGGATAGGTCAGGCCGGCATCGGCCAGCAGGTCGGTGTAGCGCCGCGTCACCGCACGCGAGGCCGCGTACAGCGGCAGGCAGAGCTGCTGGTCGAGCGCGAGCTGCGGGTAGTCCTCCACGGGAACAAGACTACGCCTTGCGGCATTCAATTGCGCGCAATAGAGTTGTGCACATGAACCCCATCTACACTGCCTCCGCCGTCGCCACGGGTGACGGCCGCAACGGCCACGTCGAGTCCACCGACGGCATCCTCGCCGCCGACGTCCGCAGCCCGAAGGAGATGGGCGGCCCGGGCGGCGCCACGAACCCCGAGCAGCTCTTCGCCGCCGGATACGCCGCCTGCTTCCACTCCGCGCTGCGCCTGGTCGGCAAGAAGGCCGGCGCCGACGTGTCGGACTCCGAAGTCGTCGCCGACGTCTCGATCGGCGACAACGGCAACGGCGGCTTCGGCCTCGCCGTCGCCCTCGAGGTGACGCTGCCGAACGTCAGCCGTGAGGACGCCGAGAAGCTCGTCGAGCAGGCCCACCAGGTGTGCCCGTACTCGAACGCCACCCGCGGCAACGTCGAGGTCGACCTCAGCGTCGCCTGACCGCGGGCTCGCTGACCCACCCACCCCGCCCACTTTTGGAGCAGGATGCACCTCGCTCGAGCAAATGGACGTGTATCCCGTTCCAAAAGTGGCGGGCGGGAGGCGGGACAGCGCGGGCAACGTTCAGCGCACGCCGCGGATCCGCACGACGGCCACGGCGCCGGCCAGGCCGATCACGCCGGCGATGACGTAGAGCGTCGTGTAGCCGCCGAGCACCGTCACGATCGGCGCCGCGATCACCGGTGCGAGGACCTGCGGCAGGGCATTGGCGATGTTGATGACGCCGAGGTCCTTCGCGAAGCCCGCCTCGTCGGGCAGCACCTCGGTGACGATCGCGAGGTCCACGGCGATGAACGCGCCGAACCCGACGCCCAGCACGACCGCGGCCACCAGGACTCCCGGCCAGGTCTGCCAGAACGCCAGCAGCAGCGCCGCGACCGCCATGACGACGCCGGCCCAGACCACGAACACCTTCCGCCGCTGCACCAGGTCTGACCAGCGCCCGGCGACGACCGCCGAGATCGCCACCACCACCGAGTTCACGGCGATGACGATGAACACGCCGCCGTCGGGATCGGCCAGCCCGACCGCGTCGGTGAGGAAGTACAGCAGGTAGAGGGTCGCGATCGCGTTGCCGAGGTTGACCAGGAACCGCGTCAACCAGGCCCACGCGAAGTCGGGATGCTCGGACGGCGAGACCCAGAACGAGCGGACGAAGTCCCGGGCCGACCACGGCAGGCGCTCGGTGACCGGCTCGTCCCGGCTGCGGGCGAGGTACGGCAGCGCGCTGAGCAGCAGGAACACCGCGCACGCCAGGTAGCCCGCGCGGGTGCCACCGAACGCGATCGCGAGCCCCGCGCCCACGAGGATGCCGAGCGTCTGGCCGAGCCCGACGAGTCCGCTGGCCCAGGCGCGCTGGGCGACGGGCACCCGGTCGGGCAGGGTCGCGGTGATCGACGCCAGCGACGCGTTGACCGAGGCCTGCACGAGGCACCAGCCGACGACGACCTGCCAGAACTCGCTCGCCCCGGCGAGGATCGTGAGCCCGAGCGCGCCCACCACCGAGCCTCCGGTGATCCACGGCACCCGGCGGCCGAAGCGGGAGCGAGTGCGGTCGGACAGCGCGCCGAACAACGGGTTGGCGACCATCGAGATCGCCGCGCCGATGCCCGTGACGACCGCCAGGGCCGCCTCCTTGCCGTCGCCGACGATCGCCTCGGTCTGCTGCGGCAGGAGCACCGCGAGCGGGCCGAAGAACGCGACGTACGTGCCCAGGTTGACGATCGCGACCGACAGCAGCCACGGCAGCCGGACCGGGGCCAGTCGCTCGACCGGCGTGGTCACCCGGCCCGCTGGGCGTCGATCACCGATCGGTACCAGGCGAACGAGTCCTTGGGGAGGCGCTGCTGCGTCGCGTAGTCCACCCAGGTCAGGCCGAACCGCTGCGAGTAGCCCTCGGCCCACTCGAAGTTGTCCATGAACGACCAGTGGAAGTACCCGCGCACGTCGACCCCGGCGTCCATCGCCTCCCGCAGGGCCGCGAGGTGGGCGGCCGTGTAGTCGATGCGGCGCTGGTCCCGGACCCGGCCGTCGTCCCCGGGCGTCTCGTTGAACGCGCCGCCGTTCTCGGTGATGAGGATCGGCGGCAACGCGTCGCCGTAGGTCTCCTTCAGGCCGGTCAGCATCTGCGTGAACCCGTCGGGGATGATCGGCCAGCCGAAGTCGTTGTACTCCAGCCCTTCGGGCGTGACCATGTCGAACGGGATCGCGGCACCCGGCTCGGCCGCGCCGATGTACTGCGGGTTGTAGGAGTTGATGCCCAGGAAGTCGATCGGCTGGGCGATCAGGTCGAGGTCACCGTCCTGCGCCACGGGGTCGACGATCCCCGCCAGCGGCCAGCTCTTCAGCAGGATCGGGTCCAGGAACGCGCGGTTGTAGATGAGGTCGAACAGACCCGCCGCGTCGCGTGAGGCCTCGGAGTCGTCGATCGGTCGCACCTGCGTGTGGTTGTTGGCCGGGCCCACCTGCCGTGCGCCGGCGGCCCGCAACGCCTGGACCGAGCGGCCGTGGGCGAGCAGCTGGTGCCAGGCCACCTGGAGGGCGCCGAAACCCAGCTCCTTGCCGGGGGCGTGGATGCCGGTGCCGTGGCCGAGCAGGGTGAAGATGACCGTCTCGTTGAGCGTGAACCAGCGGGTCACGCGGTCGGAGAGCCGCTCGCCCACGATCCGCGCGTACTCGGCGAACCGCTCGGCGATGTCGCGGTTCTCCCAGCCGCCGTCGGCCTCGAGCGCGAGCGGCGAGTCCCAGTGGAACAGCGTGGCGCTCGGCTCGATGCCGTGCTCGAGGAGCGTGTCGACGAGCCGGTCGTAGAAGTCCAGGCCGCGCGGCTCGACGCGCACGCCGTCGGGCTGGATGCGCGGCCACGAGATCGAGAACCGGTAGGCGTCCACCCCGAGGTCGGCCATGAGTGCCACGTCGTCGCGGTAGCGGTGGTAGTGGTCGCAGGCGACGTCGCCGGTGTCGCCGTCCTTGACTCGCCCAGGCGTGTGGCTGAACTCGTCCCAGATCGAGCGGCCGCGGCCGTCCTCGTCGACCGCCCCCTCGATCTGGTAGGAGGCGGTCGAGACGCCCCACGTGAACTCGGGGCCGAAGTGAGGCAGATCACTCATGGGCCCATCCTGCACCGAACCGGGGTCCTGAAGCGGCGTGATGACGGACCTCACGCCCCTCGGAGTGCCCGCCGAAGCCGGGAGGTGTCTACCCTCTGGTGTGTGAGCGACGCACCCATCGGCATCTTCGACTCGGGCTTCGGTGGTCTCACCGTGGCCCGCGCCGTGCTCGACCAGCTGCCGCACGAGCCGATCGTCTACCTCGGTGACACGGCCCGGCAGCCCTACGGTCCCAAGCCGATCTCCGCCGTCCGCGAGTACGCGCTCGAGTGCCTCGACCACCTGGTCGCCCAGGGCGTCAAGGCCCTCGTCATCGCGTGCAACTCCGCCAGCGCCGCCGTCCTGCGCGACGCGCGCGAGCGCTACGACGTCCCCGTCGTCGAGGTCATCCTTCCCGCCACGCGCCGTGCCGTGAACGCCACACGCAACGGCCGGGTGGGCGTCATCTGCACGGCGGCCACCGCCACCTCCGGCGCCTACGACGACGCGTTCGCCGCCAATCCGGGGATCGAGCTGCACACCAGCACGTGCCCCCGCTTCGTCGAGTTCGTCGAGGCCGGGATCACCGGCGGGCCCGAGCTGATCGCCGTGGCGCAGGAGTACCTCGCGCCGCTGCAGGACGCCGGAGTCGACACGCTCGTGCTCGGCTGCACGCACTACCCGCTGCTGACGGGCGTCCTCGCGTACGTCATGGGCGATAGCGTGACCCTCGTGTCGAGCGCGGAGGAGACGGCCAAGGACGTGTACCGCCTGCTGGCGTCGCACGGCCTCGAGCGCGACCCGGCCCTGCCGGCTCCGGCGCACCGCTTCCTCACCACCGGCCATCCCGCCGAGTTCGCCGACCTGGGGCGCCGATTCCTCGGTCCCGAGGTGGAGTCGGTCGACCAGTTCGCGTGGGTGACGATGTGAGGCTCACGATCGTCGGCTGCTCCGGCTCGTTCCCGGGCCCGGACTCCGCCGCCAGCTGCTACCTCGTCGAGGCGCCGTTCGAGGACCGCACCTTCCGCCTGGTGCTCGACCTCGGCTCGGGGGCGCTCGGCCCGCTGCAGGAGTACATCGACCTGCGCGACATCGACGCGATCAGCCTGTCCCACCTGCACGCCGACCACTGCTTCGACATGAGCGGGCTCTACGTCGTGCGCAAGTACCACCCCGCGGGCCCGCCGCCGAAGATCCCGGTCTACGCGCCGCCGGGCAGCGACTGGCAGCTCTCGAACGCCTACGGGACCACCGCGCCCAACGGGATGACGCTGCCCTTCGAGTTCCACGACCTCGTCGACGGTCTCGAGACCACCATCGGGCCGTTCACCCTGACGGCGCGTCGCACCCCGCACCCCGTGGAGGCGTACGCGATCCGCGTCGAGAACGAGGGACGCGTCCTGGTGTACTCCGGTGACACCGGGCCCGACGACGGGCTGGCCGAGTTCGCCACGGGCGCCGACGTGTTCCTGTGCGAGGCGTCGTTCGTCGAGTCCGCCGAGAACCCGCCCGACCTGCACCTCACGGGGGCCGACGCGGGCCGCATCGCGGGGAAGGCCCGGGTGAGCCGGCTGCTGCTCACGCACATCCCGCCGTGGACCGATCGCGACGAGGTCGAGGCCGACCTCGCGACCACGTGGTCCGGGGAGCGAGCGCTCGTCCGTCCCGGCGACGTAGTCGAGTTGTAACCGTTCCCGGCGTTGCCGGGTGGGTCGGTAGGTAGTTAAGTGACTCTCGGTGCCCAAAGCACCGTGCCACCAGGGTGCGGCGTGTGTGTCCGGGGGGACGGGTGCCGAGAGAGGTAGATCGTGACGATCTCATGGAAGCCACTCGCCCTGGCCGCCGCACTCGCGGCCTCGGCACTGACGGGACCGGCGATCGCCGGCACCACGGCCTCGGCCGCACCCGCCACCGCGAAGGCCGCCGAGCCGCAGCCGTTCCACCCAGACCAGGACCTGAAGGACATCACCTTCCAGGGCAAGAAGGTCGACACGTCGCTGGAGTACCGGGGCAAGAGCTCGGCCCGTAGCCGCAGCGCAGCGCCGACCGCCGCGACCCCGCCCGTCGGCACCGTCCGACCGTGGCTCGCGCTCGACGACGTCGAGGGCGGCATCTACCGCAAGGACTACACGCTGCGCGGCGCGGGCGACCACATCGAGGTGTGGGTCGCCAACGACATCGCGTTCCCCGAGGGCGACTGCCGCGGCGACGACGCCACGGTCGTCACGGACGCCCAGGTGAACAGCCTCGTGAACGAGTTCGACACGAACATCTACCCGAAGGAGTCCGAGGCGTTCAGCACGCCGCCGGCCCGCGACGGGTCGAACGCGCTCATCGAGGGCGACTTCAGCGGTGGCGGCGAGAAGATCGTGACGCTCGTCGACAACGTCCGCGACGACAACTACTACGACTTCCCGGCGGCGCCGACGTACATCGCCGGCTTCTTCTGGTCGATCTTCAACGAGTACATGGACCGCAACGTCATGACGATCGACGCGTTCGACTGGGAGCACCGCACCGGCGCCGACCCGGTCGACGAGCCGACCGGTGACCTGTGCACGAGCCGCCCGGCCCGTCCGCACCTCTACGAGGGCACGTTCGCCCACGAGTACCAGCACCTGCTGCAGTACTACACCGACGCGAGCGAGACGATCGCCGTCAACGAGGGCCTGTCCGACTTCGCGCAGACCCTCGTGGGCTACGTCGACGGCAACCTCACCGTGAACGACAAGGGCGGCGACAGCCACCTCTACTGCTTCCAGGGCTTCGGCACGGTCCAGACGCCGTACAACACCAATCCGCGCGACTGCGGCGGCCCCGAGAACTCCTTCAACCTGTGGGACGAGGGCAACACGTCGTCCGGCGTGCTGGCCGACTACGGCCACGCGTACCAGCTGATGCTCTACCTGTACGACCGGTTCGGCCAGGACGTCATCTCGGCACTGCACCGCGACGGCGAGGACCAGGGCATCGCGGGCATCGAGAAGCAGCTCGAGGCCGAGGGCACGACCTTCCGCAAGGTCTTCCACGACTTCCAGTCGATGACCCTGCTGGACCGGATCGTCGGCGACGCGAAGCACTCGCTCCTCGTGGGCGCCTCGAAGTCCAAGGTCACCTCGCCGAGCCTGCGCTCGACGGTCAACCTCGACAACCCGGCCTCGTACGCCACGCCGGGCGCGGCCCCGAACGGCGCCGACTACGTGCCGGTCAAGGTCAAGGGCAAGGCGCTCACGGGTGCCCAGCTGCGCAACGCCACGTTCGAGGGTGCCAAGACGCTTCCCGCGCAGCCGCTGCGCTGGATGTCGGTCACCGACGACCCGGATCGCCCCGGCGACGCGGTGCTGTTCTCGGGCGACGCCAACAGCCTCGACGTCGCGGCGGTCACCTCGGTGAACGTCCCGGCGGGCTCGCCCACGCTCACCCTCGACGCCAAGTACGGCGCCGAGGAGGGCTACGACTACGGCTACGTCCAGGTCTCCACCGACGGCGGCGCCACGTACACGTCGATCGCCGGCGACCAGACGGTCGACGGCCCGCAGGGACCGGCGCTCGCCGGCACCACCGACGGCTTCGAGCAGCACACGTTCGACCTGTCGGCCTACGCCGGCCAGGAGATCCTGCTGTCGTTCCGGTACATCTCGGACGGCGGGGTCAACGAGGGCGGCCTGAAGATCGACAACGTGGTGGTCGGCGACACGACCGTCAGCGACGGCTCGAACATCGGCGACTTCTCGTCGCCGACGCAGGTCCGCCCGACGCCGGTCGAGAACTGGCACGTGAAGCTCGTCGGCATCCGTCCGGGCAAGGTGCCCTACGTGGCCCAGGTGGCCTCCGATGGCAAGAGCACCGTCAAGCTCGACACGCTGTCCCTGCTCAAGCTGAAGCCGGCCAAGCAGATCGTGGCCATCATCAGCTACGACGACTCCACCGAGATGGTCCAGCAGTACGCGCCGTACAAGCTGACCGTCAACGGGGAGCTGCAGCCCGGCGGCAGCTGAGGCGCTGACGGCCTTCCCGGTGACGTGGGACAGGAAACCCACGTCACCGGGAAAGTCTGCGTCCGGCTACCGTGGCGGGGTGACCCGAGAAGACGGCAGGACCCCCGACGAGCTGCGCCCGATCACCATCACCCGAGGCTGGCTCGACCACGCCGCGGGCTCGTGCCTGGTGGAGTTCGGCAAGACCCGCGTGCTGTGCGCCGTGGCCGCCACCGAGGGCGTGCCGCGCTGGCGCAAGGGCTCGGGCATGGGCTGGCTCACCGCCGAGTACGCGATGCTGCCCCAGGCCACGCACGACCGCTCCGCGCGTGAGTCGGTCAAGGGTCGGGTCGGCGGCCGCACCCACGAGATCAGCCGCCTCGTCGGCCGCTCGCTGCGCGCCGCGGTCGACCTGTCCCAGCTCGGTGAGAACACCATCGCGATCGACTGCGACGTGCTCCAGGCCGACGGCGGCACCCGCACCGCCGCGATCACCGGCGCCTACGTCGCGCTGGTCGACGCCGTGAACCACCTCAAGCAGCAGGGCGCCGTCAAGGGCGACCCGCTCGTCGACTCGATCGCCGCCGTCAGTGTCGGCATCATCGACGGCACCCCGATGCTCGACCTGCCCTACGTCGAGGACGTGCGCGCCGAGACCGACATGAACGTCGTCATGACGGGCTCGGGCAAGTTCATCGAGGTCCAGGGCACCGCCGAGGGCGCGCCGTTCGACCGCTCCGAGCTCGATGCGCTGCTCGCGCTGGCCGAGAAGGGCTGCGCCGACCTCACCCGCCTGCAGCGCGAGGCGCTGGACGCGTGACCCGCGTCGTCCTGGCATCCGGCAACGCCAAGAAGCTCGACGAGCTCCGGCGCATCCTCGAGCCGCTCGTTCCGGGTGTCGAGGTGCTCGGCCTGGCCGACGTGGCCTCCTACGACGAGCCCGCCGAGACGGAGCCCACGTTCGAGGGGAACGCGCTGATCAAGGCGCGCGTCGCCGCGGCCGAGACCGGCCTGCCGGCGCTGGCCGACGACTCGGGCCTGTGCGTCGAAGCGCTCAACGGCATGCCGGGCGTGCTGTCCGCGCGCTGGTCCGGGGTCCCGAAGGAGCAAGGGGGCGACGCGGCCAACAACCGGCTGCTGCTGGCGCAGCTGGCCGACGTTCCCGACGAGCGCCGCGGTGCCGTGTTCCGCTGCGCGATGGCCCTCGTCCTGCCGGGCGGAACCGAGATCGTCGAGGTGGGCGAGATGCCCGGCCGCGTGCTGCACGGCGAGCAGGGCGAGGGCGGCTTCGGCTACGACCCGCTGTTCGCTGCAGACGGGTACGACGTCTCCACCGCGGAGCTCTCGCGCGAGGAGAAGGACGCGATCAGCCACCGGGGCCGCGCCCTGCGCGCCATCGCCCCGCTCGTCGCGGACGCCCTCCGCCCCTGAAGTCCTCGACGTGACGCCGGTGCGCCCCGCCCTTAGCGTGGGCCCATGGCACTCGTGGAGTTCAAGGACCTGGTGATCGACGTCGAGGACCCGGCCGCCGCGGCCGAGCGGTGGGGCCGCTGGCTGCACCTCGACGGTGAGACCGACGAGGTCGGCGCGGTCCTGCGTGGCCAGCACCCCGGCCAGACGGTCTGGATCAACCCGGCATCGCCCAAGACCGTCAAGAACCGGGTCCACCTCGATCTCGTGGCGCGCGACCTGACGCCCTTCGAAGGTCTCGAGCGTGTGACCGAGCCCGGGGAGTTCAGCTGGACGACGTTCCGCGATACCGAGGGCCACGAGTTCTGCGTCTTCGAGGGCGGGGAGCGGCCGGACGGGCTCAAGGACGTCGTCGTGGACGCGATCGACCACGCCGCGATCGGCGCCTGGTGGGCCGACGTCTTCGGAGCCACCCTGGACTCGGACGGCGACTACACCTGGGTGGACGACATCCCGGGCGCGCCCACGGAGTCCTTCGACTTCGTCACCGTCCCCGAGCCGAAGACCGTCAAGAACCGGATCCACTGGGACGTGACGCTCGTGGGCGACGCCACGGTGGACGACCTCGTCACACGCGGGGCCACGGTGCTGCTGCCGCCCGGCGACGACCGGGGCTGGACCGTCATGGCCGACCCCGAGGGCAACGAGTTCTGCGTCTTCGAGGCCTGACCGCGGGTCAGAACCGGATCGCGTCGACGATCCTCACCCGCACCGCCACGATCGCGGGCAGCACCCCGGCCAGCGCACCGACCAGCAGCGAGACGCCCATCCCGAGCACCGCCGCAGAGACCGGGAACGGCGGTACGTCGTCGATGCCCTCGAGGAGGTACTTCGCGGTCCACGGGCCGTTGACCAGCGCGATCGCGACCATCACCCCGACGAGGCCCGCGACGAACGTGGCGACGATGCTCTCCATCACGACCGAGAAGAACACCCGGCCCGAGGTCGCGCCGAAGCTGCGCCGGATGCCGATCTCGCGGACCCGCTGCTGGATCGTGATCACCGAGACGTTGAGCAGGCTCAGGGCGCCGAGCAGCAGGATCACCGAGCTGATGGCGACGACGATCCACTTCGCGACGTCCAGGTCGTCGCCTCCACCCCACGCGAGGTAGTCGCTGCGCTCGGCACTGGCCTGCAGGCCGGGCAGCTCGGCGCTGATCGACCGGCCCACCGCGGCGGCCAGCTCGTCGGCTCCCTCGGTCGGCACCCACAGCTTCCACGACGCGTCGCTGACGGGCTGGGTGGCGCCGAACCAGTGGTCGTAGGCCTCGGCCAGGACGTAGGCGCGGGGGAGCTCGGAGTACCGGTCGGAGGACGAGGTGACGCCCACGATCGTGGCGCTCACCGACGTCTGGCCGCCCTGCAGGTCGACCGTGACGGGGAGCCGTGCGCCCTCGAGCCCCATCTCCTCGAGGAACTTGGGGTCGACCACGACGGAGGGGGAGAGGTTCCGCGCATCGGAGTCCACCAGCCAGCGTCCCTGCGCCGTGACGATCCGGTGCATCACCGCGTAGGCGGGATCGACGACCAGTGCCTCCACCGAGGTGGAGCGTGCGTCGCGGCGCGCGGTCAGCTGGGCGCCGCCCACCATCGACGCATGGCTGATCTGGTACTGCTCCACCACCTTGTCGAAGGCCGGACGGACGGCCGACGCCGGGGCACCCATGCCGTCGCCCTGCTCGTCGTACACGTAGACGCTCAGCATGGCCGGGCGTCCGTCCTTCTCGTACTGCTCGACCAGGGCCTGCTGCCCGATGTCCGCGACGGCCACCGTGCCACTGAGCGCCGCGACGGCCACGCCGACGCCGACCAGTGACAGCAGGACCCGCAGCTTGTGGATGCGCAGCTCGTGCCACGCCTCGATGACCGCGGCGGCGAAGCTCGTCAGGGCACGGCCGATCACGCGGCGGCGTCCAGGGGATGCAGTGCGCCGTGCTCGAGGCGGTAGCGACGGCGGGCGATGGCGGCCACGCCCGGGTCGTGCGTGATCGTGATCAGCGCGGCTCCCGAGTCGCGCGAGACGTCGTCGAGCAGCGTCATCACCTGGGCGCCGGTCTCGACGTCGAGGGCGCCGGTGGGCTCGTCGGCCAGCACCACGCGGGGCGCGCGCACCAGGGCGCGGGCGATCGCCACCCGCTGCTGCTCGCCACCGGACAGGTGCTGGGGCCGGCTGTCGAGCCGCTCGGACAGGCCCACGCGCTCGAGCATCTCGGCCGCGATCCGGCGGCGCGACCAGAACTCGCGCCCCGTCGCGTACATGAGGGGCGCGACGACGTTCTCGAGCGCCGACAGGCCCGGCAGCAGGTTGAACTGCTGGAAGACGAACCCGATGTCCCGGCCGCGGATCCTCGCGGCGGCACCGCCCGAGAGGGTGCGGACGTCCTGACCCATCCACTCCAGCGTGCCGTGCGTCGGGCGGTCGAGGAGGCCGAGCAGGTTGAGCAGGGTCGACTTGCCGGTGCCAGATCGCCCGACGATGCCGATGTGGTCGCCGCCGTGGACCGTGAGGTCGACGGCGGAGAGGATCGTCAGGTCCTCGTCGTCGGGCAGGACCACGGTGCGGCCCACACCCGTCAGTCTCACGAGCTCGGCCGCCGGCCCGGCTCCCATCAGTACCCCTCGTCGAACTCGGCGCCCTCGTCGGCGGACGGCGCGCCGGGCACGTACTGCAGGATCTCGGTGCCCTCCTTCAAGCCCTTGAGGACCTCGACGTTCTTGCCGTCGTTGACGCCCAGCCGGATCGTGCGCTCGGTGGGCTCGCCGCCGTCCTCGACGATCCACACGGTGCCGCGCTCCAGCAGACCCCTCACCGCGGTGACCGGCACGACGAGCGCGTCCTTCGTCGACCCTGCGTCGATCCGCATGGTCATGGACAGCCCGTCGAACACCGTGACGTCCTCGGGGACCGTGCAGGTGAGCTGCGCGCCGGAAGCCGGCTCCCCGCCGCCCTCCTCGTCCTGCGAGGGGGCCACGGCCGTGTCCTCACTGACCTCGTCGGCGATCTGCAGGTCGGTGCAGGTGAAGGGCTCGGGTCCACCGTCGATGGTCACGGTGGCCTCGTCGGGCGCGTCGAGCAGGCGGTACCGGTCCACCACGGCGACCGATCCCCGGGCGGTGAAGGTGGCGCGCCGGATCCGCGCCACGGCAGCGTCCTCGCCGACCTCGTCGCCGATCTTCGCGGTGAAGGAGGCCACGCGACCCTCGGCGGGCGCGGTGATCCGCTCGTACCTCACCGTGGGACGGGCGGGCTCCTCCTCGTCCTCGTCTCCGGTGGGCTCGGCCGGCTCCACCGTCGTCCGCACCTCGAACAGCGGGTCGCCCTTGCTGACCTTCGCCCCGTTCGGGACGTAGGCGTGGGTCAGGACGCCGGCGGCGGACGCCTTCACGGGCACGGCCGGGTCGATCACGATCGTGCCGCGCACCTCGAGCGAGTTCTCGATCTCGCCGCGTTCGACGGCCAGGGTCGGGGACAGGGCCACGGCCGTGGGTGAGTCGGCGTCCTCGACGCCGGTCGCGTCACCGCCGAACGCCAGCACGGCGAGGCTGACGGCGATGGTCGCGCCGACGAGCAGCCACGCGGTCGGCAGGACGAACCGGCGGAACGTACGGGTGAAGGTCACCGCCGGAAGGTACCACG
This sequence comes from Aeromicrobium choanae, assembly GCF_900167475.1. Taxonomy (NCBI): domain Bacteria; kingdom Bacillati; phylum Actinomycetota; class Actinomycetes; order Propionibacteriales; family Nocardioidaceae; genus Aeromicrobium; species Aeromicrobium choanae. The sequence continues at coordinate 2,408,740 of NZ_LT796768.1, forward strand.
CAATGCGTAGTAGTGGGGTCGATCCCGTTAAGGTTCCGGGCATGGACCCTCTCGACCTGAGCGCCGACATCGTCACCCTGACCCGCGCGATCGTGGACGTGCCGTCCGAGAGCCTCGACGAGGCCGAGCTGGCCGACGCGGTGGAGACGGCGCTGCGGGCCCACGCCCATCTCGAGGTGATCCGCGACGGCCACACGATCATCGCCCGCACCGATCTGGGGCGCGCCGAGCGCGTCGTCATCGCCGGCCACATCGACACGGTGCCGGTGAACGGCAACATGCCGTCGCGCCTCGAGGGCGACACCCTCTGGGGCCTGGGCACGTGCGACATGAAGGGTGGCGTCGCGATCGCGCTGAGCCTGGCGGCCACGGTCGCCGAGCCGGTCCGCGACGTCACGTGGGTGTTCTACGAGGCCGAGGAGATCGCCGCGGTCCACAACGGCCTGGGACGCATCGCCCGCGAGCATCCCGACTGGCTCGCAGGTGACTTCGCGATCCTGATGGAGCCCTCGAAGGCCGGCGTCGAGGCGGGCTGCCAGGGCACGATGCGCGTCGAGATCCGCACGAGCGGCGAGCGCGCCCACTCCGCGCGCTCCTGGATGGGCCACAACGCGATCCACGACCTCGGTGCGGTGCTGGCCACGCTGGCCGAGTACACGCCGCGCACGCCCGAGATCGACGGTCTGACGTACCGCGAGGGGCTCAACGCCGTGGGCATCACCGGGGGAGTGAGCGGCAACGTGATCCCCGACGCCGCCGTGCTCACCCTGAACTACCGCTTCGCGCCCGACCGCGACGAGGACGCGGCGCTGGCCCACCTGCGTGAGGTGTTCGCCGGGTACGACCTCACGGTCACCGACTCGGCCCCCGGCGCCCTCCCCGGTCTCGAGCGGCCCGCGGCGGCGGCCTTCGTCGAGGCCGTCGGCGGCGAGGTGGGCCCGAAGTTCGGCTGGACCGACGTCGCGAAGTTCACGCAGCTCGGCGTCCCGGCGGTGAACTACGGGCCCGGCGACCCGGTCTACGCCCACAAGGCCGACGAGCAGGTCCCGGTCGAGCACCTGCACCGGGTGCACGCGCGCCTGCGCCGCTGGCTCACGGGCGACGGCGCCTGACTCAGCCGTCGAGAGCCTCCTGGACGATCCGCGCGATCTCGGTGTGCCCGGCGCTCGTCGGGTGCGGGTCGCCGAGCGCGCAGAAGTAGGTCCACCGGCAGACGTCCTCGGCGCGCGCCGGGAGCGTCCCGAACTCCGGGGTCTCCACGGTCCGCGCGGAGGGCCCGTAGGCGCCGAACTCGCGGGTCACGTCCACGAAGGTGGCGCCGTGCTTCGCGTAGACCGCGCGCAGCGCGGGGTTGAGGATCCTGCGGAACAGATCCACGGTGGCGTCGGCGATCGCCGGGGCCGACTCGGCCTCGGGCTGCAGCACCGGCTCGCCGGTCCAGAAGTCGGGGTACGTCAGCCCGAGGATCGGGACGTCCTCGCCGACGCGGTCGCGGATGAGCGTGAGCAGCTCGTCGATGGCCTCGGTGGTGGCGGGCACGGTCTCCTGGGCGCACGCCCGCAGGGCGGAGTCCAGCGAGCAGCGTCGCAGGTCGTTCAGGCCCAGCACGACCGTGACGAGCTCGATCTCGTCGCCGTAGCGGTCGAGGTGGCGCGTCATCTCCTCGGCCCCGGAGCCGCCCGTCACGGGCGGGGCGTCGGCGCCACGCCTCGCCTCGTCGCACGCCTCGCCCTCGAGGAAGTCCACGGCCGTGATCCCCGCGCAGCTGACGTTCACCAGCTCCAGTCCACGGTCCCGGGCGATCTTCCACGCGAACCCCGACGTCGTGTTCTGGGCGGGCTCGCCGTCGAGTGCCGGGCGGAACCCGGACGCGTAGGAGTCGCCGATCGCGAGGTACTGGGGTCCGGTGTCGGAGGCGGGCGGGACCGGGGCGGTGGAGCAGGCGGTGAGGGCCGTCGTCGCCAGCGCGAGGGCGGCGGCGACGCGGCCGAGGGGGACGAGGTGCACCCGCACCACCGTAATGACGATGGTCCGAGCGGCCACTCGGGGGAACTTTCAGGTGTGACCTGAAACTTAGTCACGGCCGCGTCGGCGTGCCGTCGGCGGTGCGCAGGACGTCGCGCCTAATCTGGGCCGCATGTCCAGCCGCACACTTCCCCGCTCGCTGCGCGTGACATCCGCAGCGATCGTGCTTGCTCTGGCCGCCGTCGTCGTCATCGCCGCTGTGGCGATGCAGACGATTCCGGCCCTCATCATGGCCTCTTGCGTGGCCCTCTCGGCCGGTATCACATCGACCGTTCTCATGTCCGAGGAGATTCGCGAGGTGCGCCAGAAGTTCGCGAAGGATCGCGTGCGCGACGCTCGCGTCATCTCCCAGCGCGAGCGTGAGCACCTCGACGTCGACGCGTCGTTCCGTCGCGCCGTCAGCGAGCGCCTGCGCGCGAGCGAGGCCGAGATCTCCCGCCTGCGCGCCGACCTGGCCGCCGGCAGCGCCCAGATCGACGAGCTCGAGGAGCGCCTCGCCACCGAGCAGGAGCTCGTCGCGATGCTCGGCGTGCGCCCCGAGATCGATCCGCGCATCGTCACGCCGGACACCGAGGCCGGCACTGCCGACCGGGCTGACGGCTCGGGCGAACTGCGCTCCGCCTGACGCCTTCTCGACCCTTGGCGTGATTCCGTCGTCGCGATGGGCGATAATGGATCTCGGCCCGAAATATCGGGCGACCAACGAGAGGGGTACAGATGGCCGCCATGAAGCCTCGGACCGGCGACGGACCGATGGAGGTCACCAAGGAAGGACGCTGCATCGTCATGCGCGTCCCGCTCGAAGGTGGCGGACGTCTGGTGGTCGAGCTCAACAACGATGAGGCCGCCACCCTCGGTGACGCCCTCAAGGCCGTCTGAGCTCGCTGGATGTACGGACTCTCCGTGCGTTGGTCCCTGACCGACGCGCCTGACGGCGTGCTCGAGCGTCTGCACGAGTACGTCGAGTCCGAGTCCCACGCGAAGTTCGCGGGCCTGCCCGGCCTGCGCTTCAAGACGTGGCGTGCTCGCGAGGGCGAGTGGTTCGAGGGCACCTACGTCTTCGTCAGCGACGAGGCGCGTGCGGCGTTCCAGGCCGACTTCGAGAAGCGTGCGGCCGACGCCCCCGGCACCGCCCTGGTGGGCGTCACGCCCACGATCGAGCCCTACCAGGTCGTCGCCGTCGTGCGCGGCCCGGCGGGCTTCCGCTCCGCCGCGCGCTTCGAGGACTGACCCGCGCCGAGCGCGCGCCCCGCGATCAGTGGGGCTTCTGCAGCACCAGCAGGCCGTCGCCCAGCGGGAGCAGGAGTGCCGAGAGGTCCTCGTCCGCACGGACGCGCTCCACCAGCTCGCGGATCGCCAGGGTCTCGGGATCGCGCTGCGACGGGTCGGCCACGCGGTCGTGCCACAGGGCGTTGTCGAACACCACGAAGCCGCCCGCGCGCGTCAGGCGCAGCGCCTCGTCGAGGTACTCGCCGTACTCCACCTTGTCGCCGTCGCAGAAGACCAGGTCGTAGCCGCCGTCGTTGAGGCGCGGCAGCACGTCGAGTGCCGAGCCGGTGATGAGGCGGAAGCGGGTGGGGGAGATGCCGGCGCTCAGGAACACCTGACGGGCCAGTCGCTGGTTCTCGGCCTCGAGGTCCACCGAGGTGAGCACGCCGTCGGGCAGCATGCCGCGCAGCAGCGCCAGGCCCGAGACTCCCGTGCCCGTGCCGATCTCGGCCACGCTCTTGGCTCCGGCGGCGCCGGCCAGGAACGACAGGGCCGCGCGGGCCCCGGGCAGGACCGGGACCACGCCGACGGTCTCGGCGTGCTGACGCGCGGTGCGCAGGTGGTCGTCCTCGGACTGGAACTGCTCGACGTAGGCCAGGCTGGCTTCGGTGGTCATCGTCCCCTCGCAATCGTTCGGCGGGTGGCCCCAGCCTATCGACGTGTGGTGCTGCGGACGTGTGGGACTCGCGGGGTCGCGGCCACGGGACTTCGCCAACCCCCAGCCGGTTCTTCGGCTGCTCTCAGGTTGGCGGTCGAAGATCGAGGCATGCCCGACCGGAAGCCGTCCCTCCAGGACCAGGCCGAGATCTACGCCCAGCACGGGACGCAGGTCCGTCGCCTCGCGACGCGGCTCACCGGGAACCGCCAGGACGCCGAGGACCTCACGCAGGACGTGTTCGAGCGCGTCTTCACCTCGCTCGACCGCTACGAGGCCCGCAACCTGGCCGGCTGGATCCACCGGATCACCACGAACCTCTTCCTCGACCGCGCTCGTCGCGCGGGCCGCCAGCCCACCTCGGCGCTGACCGCCGCGCACGAGGCCCGCCTCGTCGACGACGGCTCCCTGCCCGACGACCTCGTGCACGACGCGGGGTTCGACCCCGACATCGAGGCTGCCCTGGCGACCCTGCCCAGTCACCTGCGGGTCGCGGTGGTGCTCTCCGACGTGGAGCAGCTGGAGCACGCCGAGATCGCGATGCTGCTGGGGATCAAGGTCGGCACCGTTCGCACCCGGGTCCACCGGGGCCGCGCCGCGCTGCGCCGCGAGCTCGCGCACCGTGAGCCCCGCGCGGGCCGCACCCGCGTGCTCGGCGCCCTCGGCATCTGAGCGACCCGGGAGCAGCGGAGGTCAGGTGGCTTCCGCGTCGAACGGGGGCACCTCGCCGGGGCGCAGGATGCGGACGCTCGGCGCGGGCGGGGGAGTGGTGCGATCGGACAGGATCACGTCACGCACCGCCGCGCGCGGGTCGAGGTCGCGCAGGTTGAGGTCCTTGAAGTCGTCGCCGAGCTCCTTGCCCAGCTCCGACTTGGCGTTCTCGGCCATCTGACGCAGCGTGCGGATGAACTGCGCCGCCTGCTTGGCCAGCCCGGGGAGTCGGTCGGGGCCGAACACGATGATCGCCACGACGAGGATCGCACCGATCTCCATCCAGCCCAGGCCCACGGGCGCGATCCTACAGTCGGCCGGCGGGAGCCAGGCCCAGCTGCATGCCGGCCAGGCCGCGCGAGCGACCGCTGAGCTGGTCGGCGATCTGCTGCAGGACCTTGGCGCTCTCGGCGTCGGGATCGGAGGCCACGATCGGGGCGCCGGAGTCGCCGGTCTCGCGCATGCGCTCCTCGAGCGGGACCTGGCCCAGCACCGAGATCTCGTAGCCGAGGCGCGCGCTGAGGGTGGAGGATACCTGGGCGGCGCCACCGGACCCGAAGACCTCCATCTTCTCGCCCGACGGCAGCAGCAGCCACGACATGTTCTCGACGACGCCCACGACACGCTGGTGCATCATCGAGGCCATCGTGCCGGCGCGCTCGGCCACCTGGGCCGCTGCCTGCTGCGGCGTGGTGACGACGATGAACTCCGCGCCCGGCAGGTGCTGGCCCATGCTGATGGCCATGTCGCCCGTGCCCGGGGGCAGGTCGAGGAAGAGTGCGTCGAGGTCGCCCCAGTAGACGTCGGCCAGCATCTGCACGAGCGCACGGTCGAGCATCGGGCCGCGCCATGCGACGACCTGGTCCCGGCGCGGCTTCAGCATGCCGATGCTGATGACCTTGATCTCGACGTCGCCGATCCGGGCGGGGACGGGCATGATCATGTCCTCGACCTGGGTGGGGCGCTGGTCGCCCACGCCGAGCATGTCGGGGATCGAGTGGCCGTAGATGTCGGCGTCGAGGACGCCCACCTTCAGGCCACGCTTGGCCATCGCGACGGCGAGGTTGACGGTGACGGACGACTTGCCGACGCCACCCTTGCCGGAGGCGACCGCGTAGACCTTGGTCAGCGAGCCGGGCTGGGCGAAGGGGATCTCGCGCTCGGCGCGGCCGCCCCGGAGGTGCTCCTGCATCGCCTTGCGCTGCTCGTCGGTCATGACGCCCATGTCGACGCGCACGGTGTGCGCGGGAGCGACCTTGACCACGGCGGCGGTGACGTCGCGGGTGAGGGTGTCCTTGAGCGGGCAGCCGGCCACGGTCAGCAGCAGTCGCACGACGATCTCGGTCTCGCCGATCGTGACGGTGTCGACCATCCCCAGCTCGGTGATCGGGCGCTTGATCTCGGGATCATTGACCGTCGAGAGCGCCTCGGTGATCTGTTCCTGGGTGACGTCAGCCATGCCGTGAAGTCTACGGGGCCCTATCGAACGTCCCGGGGCCGCGTCAAGGTGCGGACGGAGCACGCCGACGCGGCGGCTCAGTCCTGGTCGGCGGAGGGGTCGTCCCGATCCAGCTCGGCGAGGAATCCCCGCAGCTCACTGCGCAGGAAGTCGCGGGTCGCGACCTCTCCCAGGCCGATGCGCAGGCTGGCGACCTCGCGGGCCAGGAACTCCATGTCGGCGTGCGAGCGGCTGGCCGCCTCGCGGTCCTGCTCGGCGGCGATCCGGTCGCGGGCCTCCTGGCGGTTCTGGGCCAGCAGGATCAGCGGCGCGGCGTACGAGGCCTGCAGCGACAGGATCAGCGTGAGGAAGATGAAGGGGTACTCGTCCCAGCGCGGGCGGTCCGGACCGTACGGCACGTTCCACACGATCCAGACGAGGATGAACAGCGTCATCCACGCGATGAACGTGGCGGTGCCGAGGAAGCGCGCGGCGGACTCGGCGAACCGGCCGAACCGCTCGGGGTCGGGGTCCTTGCGCGCACCGAGGTTGCGGCCGAGCCCGCGTCGCAGGTCGCGCGGCTGGTCGAGGCGTTCGCGGTCAGCCATGCTCGCGCCATCCCTTCGGCAGCAGGTGGTCGAGGACGTCGTCGATCGTCACGACGCCCAGCAGGTGCTGGTTCTCGTCGACGACCGGGACGGCCACGAGGTTGTACGCCGCGAGCAGGCCCGCGACCTCGGCCAGCGAGGCCTCCGGGCGCGGCCAGTCGATGTCGTTGACGATGATCTGGCTGACCAGGGTCGAGGGCGGCTCGCGCAGGAGCGCCTGGAAGTGGGCCGCGCCGAGGAAGCGGCCCGTGGGCGTCTCCAGCGGCGGCCGGCACACGTAGACCATGGAGGCGAGCGCGACGCTCAGCTCGGGCTCGCGCACCAGGGCGAGCGCGTCGGCGATCGTGGCGCCCGGGTCGAGGACGACCGGCTCGGTGGTCATCATGCCGCCGGCGGTGCGCTCCTCGTAGGACAGGAGGCGCCGCACGTCCTCGGCGTCCTCGGGCTCCATGAGGCTGAGCAGCTCCTCGGCGGTCTGCGCAGGCAGCTCACCGAGCAGGTCGGCCGCGTCGTCGGGGTCCATCTCGCCCAGGACGTCGGCGCCGCGGCTCGGGTCGAGGATCCCGAGGACCTCCACCTGCAGGGCCTCGGGCATCTCCTCGAGGACGTCGGCCAGCTGCTCGTCGCCGAACTCGCGCACGATCTCCATGCGGCGCTTGGGCGGCAGGTCGCGCAGCGCGTTGGCGATGTCGGCCGGGCGCATCTCGTCCATCATCGCCAGCAGCGTGGTGGCGCCCTGAGCGGCGGTCTCGCTGGCCAGGCCGTGTACCTCGTCCCACTCCAGGACGTGGCTCGTGCCGCGACGGCCGAACCGCTTGTGGTGCTCGGCCACGGCGACCGTCGAGACGTACCAGTCGCGCCGCGGGTCCTGCTCGATCGCGATGTCGTAGAGCGTCGCGGGCGTGCCGTCGCCGAGCGTGACCTGGCGGTCGAAGAGCTCGTGGGCGGCCAGGGTCTCGGTGGAGCGCTGCTGGAACCGGCGCAGGTTCAGGACGCCCGTGGTGATGATCTGGCCCGAGTCCATCGAGGTCACCCGGGTGATGGGGAGGAAGACGCGGCGCCGGCCGAGGACCTCGACCACCAGGCCGAGGACACGCGGTCGCTGGGTGGCGTTGCGCACCGAGACGACGATGTCGCGCAGCTTGCCCACCTGGTCGCCCACGGGGTCGAAGACGGACTGCCCGACGAGACGGGACACGAAGATCCGGGTCGGCTGGCTGCTCACGGGTCCGAGGCTACCGGCCTGCGGGCGCCGAGGCGGGTGTGGCGGGTGGGAGACTGGCGCGGTGAATCTGGTGCTGGCGATCGTCGCGGTGGTCGGGGTGTCGATGTCGGGTCCGCTGATGGCGGCCACGGCGGCCCCCGCGCTCGCGATCGCCTTCTGGCGCAACGCCATGGCCACCGGCCTGCTGGCGCCGATCGCGCTGACCCGGCACCGCTCGGCGATCACCGGGCAGGACCGCCACGGCTGGCTGCTGGCGTTCGTGGCCGGAGCGGCGCTGGCCGCGCACTTCGCGTGCTGGGTCGCCTCGCTCAAGCTGACCTCGGTGGCCGCGGCCACGGCGCTGGTCTCGATGCAGGTGCTCTTCGTCATCGGGATCGACGCATTGAGAGGCCGTCGGGCCGCCCCGGCCGTGGTGGGCGGCGCGCTGCTGGCGGTCGCCGGCGTGGCCGCCATCTCCGGTGTCGACCTGTCGCTGTCCACGGAGGCGCTCTGGGGCGACGCGCTGGCCCTGGCCGGTGGTCTGTTCGCCGCGATCTACGTCATCGTCGGCGCCCGCGTGCGCGAGACGCTGTCGACCACGGCCTACACCTTCACCTGCTACGGCATCTGCTCGGCGATCCTGCTCGTCGCGTGCCTGGTCGCGGGCGTTCCGCTCGGCGGCTGGTCGGCGCAGGCCTGGCTGATGATCGTCGCGGTCATGGTCTGCGCCCAGCTCCTGGGGCACTCGGTCATCAACCACCTGCTGGCCGTGATGTCGCCCGTGGTCGTCTCGCTCATGCTGCTGCTGGAGGTGCCCGGTGCGGCCCTGCTGGCCGCGGCGTTCCTGGGGGAGTCGCTGCCGTGGGTGACCTACGGCGGGATCGTGCTGATCCTCGCCGGACTGGCGGTGGTCACCGCGTCGAGCGGGCGGGCACGCCGCGCCGAGACGCTCGTGGCCGACTGAATCCGTCCCGTCCCCGGTCCGGACCCCGACGTGCCTCGATGTAGGCTCGCCCCGATTCCCACCGAGATTCGAGGAGCACCGTCATGGGGCGTCTTGTCAGTACTGAGGGCCTGAGCGAAGAGCAGGTCGAGATCCTCAAGCTCGTCCGTCAGTTCGTCGAGAAGGAGATCATTCCGGTCGCGACGGACCTGGAGCACAAGGACGAGTACCCGACCGAGATCGTCGAGGGCCTGAAGGAGCTGGGCATCTTCGGACTGATGATCCCCGAGGAGTACGGCGGACTCGGCGAGTCGCTGCTCACGTATGCGCTCGTGGTCGAGGAGATCGCCCGCGGCTGGATGAGCGTCTCCGGTGTGATCAACACGCACTTCATCGTGGCCTACATGCTGATCCAGCACGGCACCGAGGAGCAGAAGCAGAAGTACCTGCCGAAGATGGCCACCGGCGAGGTCCGTGGCGCGTTCTCCATGTCCGAGCCGTCGCTGGGCTCGGACGTGTCGGCGATCAGCACGAAGGCGACGAAGCTGGACGACGGCTCGTACGAGATCACGGGTCAGAAGATGTGGCTGACCAACGGCGGCAGCTCCACGCTGGTCGCGGTGCTGGTCAAGACCGACGAGGGCGCCGACAGCGTCTACAAGAACATGACCACCTTCCTGGTCGAGAAGGAGCCGGGCTTCGGCGAGACGGCCCAGGGCGTCACCGTCCCGGGCAAGATCGAGAAGATGGGCTACAAGGGCATCGACACGACCGAGATGATCCTGGAGAAGCACAAGATCGGTGCCGACCAGATCCTCGGTGGCACGCCCGGCCAGGGCTTCTACCAGATGATGGACGGCGTCGAGGTCGGCCGCGTGAACGTCGGCGCCCGCGCCGTGGGCATCGCGAACCGCGCGTTCGAGCTGGGCATCGCCTACGCGCAGCAGCGTGAGACGTTCGGCAAGCCGATCGCGCAGCACCAGGCGATCCTCTTCCGGCTGGCCGAGATGGCCACCAAGGTCGAGGCCGCCCACACGATGGTCGTGCGTGCCGCCCGGCTCAAGGACTCGGGCAAGCGGATGGACGTCGAGGCCGGCATGGCCAAGATGCTCGCGAGCGAGTACTGCAACGAGGTCGTCGAGGCGTCGTTCCGGATCCACGGTGGCTACGGCTACTCCAAGGAGTACGAGATCGAGCGCCTCTACCGCGAGGCCGCTTTCATGCTCATCGGCGAGGGCACGTCCGACATCCAGAAGATGATCATCGGCCGCAACCTGCTCAAGGACTACAAGCTCTGACCCCAGGTCACCGCTTCGGCGACGGCCCCGCATCCACTCCGTGGACGCGGGGTCGTCGTCCGTCCGCCGGGCTACGCTGGCCGCATGGCCCAGATCTTCTCGTTGGAGTACCCGCAGTCCCTTGGCGTCTTCGATGACTACGCCGCCGCCCAGAAGGCCGTCGACCACCTGTCCGACCACGAGTTCCCCGTGGAGACCGTGCTGATCGTCGGCACCGACCTCAAGCAGCTCGAACGGGTCACCGGCCGCCTCACGTGGGGGCGCGTGATCCTCAGCGGCGTGCTGGGCGGCGCCTGGTTCGGCCTGCTGATCGGCCTGCTCCTGGGCATCTTCGCCGCCGAGGGCGACTGGCTCGCCGCCGTGCTCACCGGCATCCTGCTCGGCGTGGTGTGGGGCGCGATCATCGCCGCGGTGGGCTACGCCAGCTCGCGGGGCCAGCGTGACTTCTCCAGCGTCAAGACGATCCTGCCGAGCAAGTACGAACTGCTCGTCGAGCACAAGCACCTCGCACGCGGCCAGGAGCTGCTGGCGGGGCTGCCCGGCTCCGCCACCACGTTCTGAGGCCACGCCGCTGGGTCGGGTGGGACGCATCTTTGTTGGTGTGGCGCAAGAGAACGTAGAGTCGGAGTCCGTGCGGCCGCTCGCGTCGCGCCGCTCCTGGAGGTCCCCGTGCGTTCCCGCCTTGCTGCCGCGTCCCTCGCGCTCGCCGTCGCGACCGGTCTGCTCGCCGTCCCGCTGACCGCCGGCCCCGCGTCGGCCGCCCCGGCTCGGTGCGCGGCGTACGGCGACGTGGTGCGCGAGACGTCCGCCGGCGGAGTGCTGGCCGGCCGCACGCCGCTGCTGGTCGCCTCGTACAACATCGCGGGCTACAACGCCTCGGCCGGCACCATGCCGCGGTGGGAGTCTCGCGCCGACCGGATCGTCGACAAGATCATGCGCTGTGCGCCTGACGTGATCGGCCTGCAGGAGGCCTCGGAGGCGTGGATGCAGCGCCGCCCGGCGGGCTCGCGCAACCACGCGCAGTACGAGCACGTGGTCGACCTGATGAACGCGCGCACCGCCGGGGCGCCCTACCGGGTCACGAACACGAACCGGAAGCAGTGCCCGACGACGGGTCCGAACCCCGCCGTGTGGAACGGCACGTGGAAGGGCCAGCGCGCGCCCTGGCGCGCCTGCACGACCTCACCCTCGGCGAGCTCGTCGGACAACCGCACCGTCTACGACTCGCGGGTCCTCGAGGTCGTCCGCCACGGCTCGCGCGCCCTGTCGAGCGCCACGTCCACCAAGCGCACCCTGGACTGGACGGTCTTCCGCGTCCGCGCGACCGGCCGGCAGTTCGTCTTCGCGAACACCCACCTCGACGCCCGCTACCGGGGCAGGGCGATCACGACCTCCGCGTCGAACTCGTTCCGCCGCAAGCAGGCCGCCCAGGTGCTGGCGACGGTCAAGCAGCTGCGTGCCGGCACCCCGGCCGCCGTCCTGGTCGGCGACATGAACAGCAACGGGCGCACCCGCAGCACGACCGCCGTGGACGACTTCACGCGCGCCGGCCTCTTCGACCTGCTCGGCACCGATCGCCGCAAGTACAAGTCGAAGAGCGCGAGATGGCGCGGATCGTGCAAGTCGGTGGGGGTCACCTCCTCGCTCACCAACACGCGCAAGTGGCGGGTGCCGCTGCACGTGAAGCGACGGATCAACGTCTCGTACAACTCCTCCAACGCCGTCTCGGGCAAGGGGCCTGGCAGCGCGAAGAACACGTGCATGTACCGCGACAAGAAGCTGAAGCGACCGCGCGGCTCCACGCCCGGCGCCTACTACCGCCAGCAGGGCACGCGCATCGACTACGTCCTGGCGGCGGGCTTCCGCGGGCGCGGCTGGGAGACCGTGGTGGACGCGAACCTGCGCAAGGCGCGCTACCGCGTGACCCCGCCGTCCGACCACAACATGGTCGCGGCGACGCTCGCGTTCTGACGATCCGCCATGATGGTCCCGCACCATCGGCGACAGTGAGGACGACATGAGCAAGACGAACCCGGGCCACTTCTTCGAGGACTTCACGCTCGGACAGGTGATCGAGCACGCCACGCCCCGCACGATCACCGAGGGCGACCGGGCGGTCTACGGCTCGATCTACCCCACGCGCTTCGCGGTGCCCTCGTCCGCCGTGTTCGCCGCCTCGGTCGGCCTGACGGGATCGAACGGCGAGGGCCACCCCGTCGAGGACCTCATCGGCTTCCACGTCGCCTTCGGCAAGACCGTTCCCGACGTCTCGCTCAACGCGGTGGCGAACCTCGGGTACGCCGAGTGCCGCTTCCACGCGCCGATCGTCCCGGGCGACACGATCTCCACGTCGTCCGAGGTCATCGGCCTGAAGCAGAACTCGAACGGCAGGACGGGTGTGGTCTACGTGCGCTCCACCGCCGTCAACCAGCGCGACGAGGTCGTCCTGGACTGGGCGCGCTGGGTCATGGTGCACAAGCGGGACACCGAGGCGCCCGCGCCCGAGACGGTGGTGCCCGAGCTCGCGCCGTTCGTCGCCGCCGAGGACCTCGTGATCCCGGCCGGTCTGGACTTCACCGGCTACGACTTCAAGGCCGCCGGCGAGCCCCACCGCTTCGACGACTACGCGGTCGGCGAGAAGATCGACCACGTCGACGGCGTCACGCTGACCGAGTCCGAGCACCAGCAGGCCACGCGCCTGTGGCAGAACACCGCCAAGGTGCACTTCAACGTCGAGGCCCGCCCCGACGGCAACAACCTCGTCTACGGCGGCCACGTCATCTCGCTGGCGCGTGCGCTGGCGTTCAACGGCCTGGCCAACGCCCAGCTGATCGCCGCGATCAACGCCGGGGCGCACACGTCGCCCGCGTTCGCCGGCGACACGATCTACGCGTGGAGCGAGGTGCTCGACAAGGCCGAGACGTCCGCACCCGGCGTGGGGGCGCTGCGGCTGCGGCTCGTGGCCACGAAGGGCCGCGACGAGTCGATGACGCTCAAGGGCGACGACCCTTCGACGGGCTCAGGAGGGTCCGGGAAGTACGCCCCCGGCGTGCTGCTCGACCTCGACCACTGGGTGCTCGTGCCACGCTGAGCCCATGAACGCCTACGAGTCCGCCACGGAGCTCTGGCTCGTCCGCCACGGCGAGACCGAGTGGAGCCGTGCGTGGAAGCACACCTCGGTGACCGACCTGGAGCTGACCGAGCTCGGCCGCGAGCAGGCCAAGGCCTTGCGTCCGCTGTTGACGGGCGTGTCGTTCGACCGCATCTGGAGCAGCCCTCGGCGCCGGGCTCTCGACACCGCCGAGCTGGCCGGCTGCGAGCTCGGCGAGGTCGAGGTGGTCGAGGACGTCGTCGAGTGGGACTACGGGCAGTACGAGGGCGTCACCACCGAGGAGATCCGCCGCACCGTGCCGGACTGGACGGTGTGGTCGCACCCGTCGCCCGGGGGCGAGACGGCCGAGCAGGTCGGCGCCCGCCTCGACCGCGTGGTGGACCGCGCGCGCTCACTCGGCGGACGCACGCTGGTCTTCGCGCACGGGCACTCGCTGCGGGTCCTCGCGGCGCGCTGGCTGGGCCTCGACGTGGCCGACGGCCGCGTCTTCGCGCTGGACACCGCGACGTACTCGGTGCTGGGCGACGACCGCGGGCAGCCCGTGGTTCACCAGTGGAACGTGCCGGACAGCACGCGCGCCCACAGGCTCTAGTCTTCGTAAGGTGCGCATCGACCTCCACACCCACTCGACGCGATCCGACGGCACCGACACGCCGGGCGACCTCGTGCGCAAGGCGAAGGCCGAGGGACTCGACGCGATCGCCCTCACCGACCACGACGCGACCGAGGGGTGGGCCGAGGCGCAGGAGGCGGCCGAGGAGGTCGGGCTGCGGCTGATCCGCGGCATCGAGATCTCGACGCAGTTCGAGGGCCTGAGCGTGCACCTGCTGGGGTACGAGTTCGACCCCGGGTACGCGCCGCTCGTCGAGGAGCTCGAGCGCGTGCTGGGCGGCCGGAACCAGCGGCTGCCGCGGATCCTGGACAGGCTCGCGGCGCTGGGCATGCCGCTCACCGAGGCGGAGGTGTTCGCGGTCGCCGGCGACGCCGCGGCCTGGGGTCGCCCCCACGTGGCCGATGCGATGATCGCGAAGGGCTACATCAAGGACCGCGACGAGGCCTTCCGTGACTGGCTCGTCCCCGGCAAGCCCGGCTACGTCGGGCGCTACTCGGCCGACCTGTTCGACGCGGTGCGGCTGCTCCGCGAGGCGGGCGGCCGTCCGGTGGTGGCCCACGCGTGGGCCCGCGAAAGCCGCGGCAAGATGACCGCCGAGCTGCTGGGCGAGCTCACGGCCGCGGGACTGGCCGGTCTCGAGGTCGACCACCCCGACCACGACGAGCGGGCACGCGCCGGGCTCCGGGCGATCGCCGAGGACCTCGGTCTGGCACGCACCGGCTCCAGCGACCACCACGGAGCAGGCAAGGGGCCGGCGTTCCACCTCGGCGCCAACCTCACCGACCCCGAGCAGCTGGAGCGCCTGCTGGGTTGAGGTCAGTTTCCATCATGGCTTGCCACAATGGAAAGTCACGAGTTAGACTTTCCGTGTTGGCAAGTCACACTGGCACGTCGAGACGTGGGGGAATCATGACCGAACGGGACGAGGCGCGAGAAGCGCTCGAGCAGATCGCCGCCACGCGTCGGGAGACCGCGCACCGGGCCGCCAGCCCGAAGGGGTACTACGCCGTCGCTGGTGCCGGGATGGGCCTGGTGATCCTCGGGCTCGGCCTCGACGGGCCGGTGCGATGGGTCCTGTACGCCGTCGGCCTGGCCACCACGTTCGGTGCGATGAACTGGTACACGAAGCACACGGGCATCGTCACGTTCGCGACGTTGCGCGAGCCCGGGGCCTGGCGCGCCTGGCTGATGATCGGCGTGTCGCTGGTCGCGCTCGCGGTGTCGTGGACCGGGCCCGTGGTGGCCGCGGTGGGAGCGGTGGTCACGGCGCTCGCGTGGGCCGCCCTGGGCCCGAAGTGGGACGCCGCGTGGGTGCGCAGCATCGAGGAGCAGCCGTGAGCGACGTCGCCTTCGACCCGCTGATCCACGCGCCGCACCGCCTGCAGATCTGCGCCATCCTCGACACGGTCGACAAGACGGAGTTCGCCCTGCTGCGCGAACGCCTGGACGTGAGCGAGTCGGTCCTCAGCAAGCAGGTGAAGGCCCTGGAGGACGCCGGCTACGTGAAGGTCACCAAGGCCACCCGCGCCGGCCGCGTGCGCTCGTGGGCCGCGTTCACGAAGGCCGGCCGCGCCGCGTACCGCGACCACGTCGCCGCGCTGCGCGCCATCGTCGGCTGACCGCCGCCGGCGGGCGGGTGCCGGGGCGTCAGTGGGAGAGCAGGAAGTCGCGCCAGTCGTCGACGAACTCGTCGGGCGCCTCGACGGCGGGGGAGTGCGCCGCGGACGGCAGGATCACGATCCGGGTGCCGAGCCGCTCGGCCATCTCGGCCTGGGCGTCGTGGGGCCACGCGTCGTCGGTCTCCCCGCGGGCGACCCAGACCGGCACGCCCGTCGCTGCGACCTCGTCGACCCGGTCGGGGGCGTCGAGCAGGTGCTGCGTCATCGCCTTGAGCGAGGCCGGCGCATTGGCCGAGAATCGCTTCCCGAGGAAGGCGGTGATCTGGGCGGGTCGCTTGATGCCCTGCTCGCGCAGCTGGTGGATGTCCAGCAGCGGCACCTTGCCGATGGCCGCCGCGATGCGCTTCAGCGGCCGCGTCGGGGAGTCGCCGAGGGCGCCCGGGCCCGAGCACAGCAGGGTCAGGGTCCGCACGCGCTCGGGGTGGGCGATCGTCAGGGTCTGGGCCACGAGGCCGCCGAACGAGTGGCCGAGCAGGTGGAAGCGCTCGTCCTCGAGCAGCTCGTCGGCCACCGCGAGGGCATCGGCCGCCAGGGCGTCGAGCGAGTAGTCGTCCAGCGCGTCGCCGGGGGACTCGTACTGTCCGCG
The DNA here is from genome assembly GCF_900167475.1 of Aeromicrobium choanae. Classification (NCBI taxonomy): domain Bacteria; kingdom Bacillati; phylum Actinomycetota; class Actinomycetes; order Propionibacteriales; family Nocardioidaceae; genus Aeromicrobium; species Aeromicrobium choanae. Next base: position 2,424,881 of record NZ_LT796768.1, read on the forward strand.
CTGGTCGAACGTCACGACGTCGAACCCGAGCTCCGCCAGCAGCGGCAGGACGGGGGTGAAGTCCTCCTTGCTGCCGGTCCAGCCGGGCACGAGCAGGATCGATCCGCGGCGCTGGCCGGCGGCGCGCGCCCGGTGGACGGCGTGCTCGGCCCGGGACGTCTCGGCGCGGAGGACCTCGACGCCCTCGGGGATCTCGAGGGTCTTGGGGACGCTCACCGGATCATCGACCCCGCTGGGCGATCTTCGCGACCAGGGTGGCGGGGGCGTGCCGCGCCACGGTCGAGAGCACCTTGTAGCGCAGCGAGGGCACGGAGATCGCCTTGCCGCGCTCGAGGTCGCGCAAGGAGCCCTTGACCACCGCGTCGGCCTTGAGCCACATCCACTTCGGCACGTCGCCGATCTCGGCGCCCATCCGCTGGTGGAACTCGGTGCGCGTGAAGCCGGGGCACAATGCCTGCACGGTGATGCCGACGTCGGCGTAGTGCCAGTTGGCCCACTGGGAGATGTTCACCAGCCACGCCTTGTGGGCGGAGTACGCGCCGCGCGGGGTGAACGCCGCGACGCTGGCGACGTTGATGATCCCGCCGCGGCCGCGGCCCGACATGGACTTGATGGCAGCGTCCATCAGGTGCATCGGCGCGCGCACGAGCAGGTCGAGCTGGCGGTCCTCGTCGGCGATGGCGGTGGAGCCGAACCAGCCGGCCAGGGAGGCGCCCGCGTTGTTGACCAGCAGGTCGATCGGGCGGCCCGACTCGGAGAGGCGGTCCGCGACGCGGTCCATCCCCTGCGGGGTGGCCAGGTCGGCGGTGATGACCTCGACCTCGACCCGGTGCGCGTCGGTCAGCTCGGCCGCGACCTGCTCCAGCCGCACGGTGTCGCGAGCGACGAGGACGAGGTGGGTCCCACGCCGCGCCAGCTGCCGCGCGAACGCGTTTCCGATGCCGGCGGTGGCGCCGGTGATCAGGGCCGTTCGGGTCATGGATCCAGCATGCCAGTCAACCGCTGTCCTGCCTGCGGTAGGCCCACCCCGGTCGATGGCACAATGTCGGCGTGACCACCACCTTGGCCCTCGCCAACCAGAAGGGCGGCGTCGCCAAGACCACGAGCGTCGCCTCCCTGGGCGCCGCGCTCCTCGAGGAACGCCAGCGGGTGCTGCTGGTCGACCTCGACCCGCAGGGCAGCCTGACGTTCTCCCTGGGCATCGACCCGGAGGAGCTCGACGTCACGGTCGCCGAGGTCCTGCTCGGCAAGGTCCCGGCCCGCGACGCGCTCGTCACCACCGAGGAGGGCCTCGACCTGCTGCCGGCCAACGTCGCGCTCGCCGAGGCCGAGGAGAACCTCATCACGCGCACCGGCCGTGAACAGCGGCTGAGGGTGGCGCTGGCGAAGGTCGCCGACGACTACGACTGGATCATCCTCGACTGCCCGCCCGCCCTGGGTGTGCTGACGATCGGCGCGCTGTCGGCCGCCGACCAGGTGCTGATCCCGCTGCAGGCCGAGACGCTGTCGCACCGCGGCGTCGGCCAGCTGCTCGACACCATCCACGACGTCCGCCAGTTCATCAATCCCGACCTCGTCATCCGCGGCGTGCTCGCGACGATGTACGACGGCCGCACCGCGCACGCGCGCAACGTGCTGGCCGCCATCACCGAGACGTACGACCTCGAGGTGCTCGAGCCGCCGATCCCCAAGACCATCCGCTTCGCCGAGGCGCCCGCGATCGGGCGCTCGATCCTCAGCACCGCACGGACCCACAAGGGTGCCGAGGCCTACCGGGCCGTGGCGCGCCTGCTGGCCGAGGGTCGATGAGCCCAGCGACGCCCGGTGAGGGTGGTTCCGCCACGCGCACCCCACGCGAAGTCGGCCATCGGCGCAAGGTGGCGCCTACCGTGGAGGACATGGCTTCCCCGCCCCGTGTCCACCTCGGTCGCATCGCGATGCTCGTCGGCGCCGTCGCGCTGACGGCCACGGTCTCGGCCGTTTCCCTCGTCCAGGCCGATCCAGCGGCGTCCGCAGGCTCGTCGCGCACCGGCGCCGCCGTCGTCGAGACCGTGTCGCCCGCCGTGACGGCCGCCACCGCGCGCGTCGAGGCAGCCGCCACGAAGCAGGCCACCGCGAAGCAGGCCGCGCCTCGGGCGACGGCTGCCGCGAAGAGCAAGCCCGCTGCGAAGAGCCAGCCGGCTCCGAAGGACCAGCCCGCCGCGAAGAAGCCGGCCGCAGGGCCACCGCCCCCGCAGGGCTCCGGAGAGGGCCGGCGCATCGTCTTCGACCAGTCCGACCAGCGCGTGTGGCTCATCGAGGCCGACGAGACGGTCGACCGTACCTACCTGGTCTCGGGCAGCCGGTTCGACAACCTCCAGCCCGGCTCGTACTCCGTGACGTCGCGGCAGCGCCACGCCACGAGCTTCGACTACACGGGCTCGATGGAGTACTTCGTGCGCTTCGCCACGGGCTGGAGCGCGCCGATCGGCTTCCACTCCATCCCGGTCTACAACAACGGCAAGCCCGAGCAGACCGAGGAGCAGCTCGGTGAGCCGCTGTCCGCCGGCTGCGTGCGCCAGAAGAAGTCCGACGCCAAGTACCTCTGGGACTGGGCCCCCGACGGCACCCCCGTCATCGTCACGGCCTGAGACGACGAAACCCCCACCGACCGGCGAGCCGGTCGACGGGGGAGTTCGTCAGGACGTGGTGCGTCAGGAGGCGGAGGCGGGCGCCGAGCCCGACGCCTGACCGCCCGAGGGGCGACGACGGCGACGGCGACGGCGCGCCTGGCCCTCGCCGGCGGGCTGGTCCTCGCCCGAGGCCGCCGGAGCGGTCTCGGCAGGACGGGCCTCGCCCTCGACGGGCTTGCCGCCGCGGGTGCGCTGACGGCTGCGGTCGCCGCCGTCACGCGACTGGCCGTCACGCGACTGGCCGTCACGGCGCTGGCCATCGCGACGCTGACCGTCACGGCGGCCGTCGCGACCACCCTCGGAGCGGGGCTCCTTGGGCGCCGGGGGCTTCAGCCGGCCCTTGACGTTGCGATCGATGCCGAGGTCCTGGAACAGGTGATCCGACGTGGAGTACGTCTCCAGCGGCTCGTCGTAGGGCAGGTCGAGCGCCTTGTTGATCAGCTTCCAGCGCTGCAGGTCGGCCCAGTCCACGAACGTAACCGCGATGCCCGACGCGCCGGCGCGACCGGTGCGGCCGATGCGGTGCACGTAGGTCTTGTCGTCCTCGGGGCACGTGTAGTTGATGACGTGGCTGATGTTGGCGACGTCGATGCCACGGGCGGCGACGTCGGTGGCCACCAGGATGCTGACCTTGCCCTCGCGGAAGCCGTCGAGCGCCTTCTCACGCGCCTTCTGGGCCATGTCGCCGTGCAGCGGCGAGGCCGGGAAGCCGCGGTCGGCCAGGTCGTCGGCCACGCGCTGGGCCTGCCGCTTCGTGCGCGTGAACACCACGACGCGCTCGACGTCGTCGGCCTGCAGGATGCGGGCGACCACCTCGGGCTTGTCCATGTCGTGCGCCTGCCAGACGAACTGGCTCGTGGCGGGCACCATCTGGCCGGACTCGGCCGACTCGGCGCGGATGTTCATCGGGTGGTGCATGTGCTTGCGCGCAAGCGTGACGATCGACGACGGCATCGTCGCGCTGAACAGCATCGTCTGACGCGTCTCGGGCGTGCGGGCCAGGATCGACTCGACGTCGGGCAGGAAGCCCAGGTCGAGCATCTCGTCGGCCTCGTCCAGGACGAGCGACTTCACGTGGCTGATGTCCAGGGCCCGGCGGTTCACCAGGTCCAGGATGCGGCCGGGGGTGCCCACGACGATGTCGACGCCCGTCTCGAGGGCTTCGAGCTGCGGCTCGTACGGCACGCCGCCGTAGATCGTCAGCATGCGGGTGCCGCGGTTCTTCGACGCCGTCTTCACGTCGTTCGCGACCTGGATCGCCAGCTCACGCGTGGGGGCGACGATGAGCGCCTGCGGCTTGCCCGGCGCGACCAGCTGGTCGTAGTCGGCGTCGTGCGGGGCCACGGTGCGCTGGATGACGGGGATGGCGAACGCCAGCGTCTTGCCGGTGCCCGTGCGGGCCTGGCCGATGAGGTCGGTTCCCATGAGGGCGACCGAGAGGGTCATCTCCTGGATGGGGAAGGCCTCGATGATGCCCTTGTCGGCGAGGGCGTCGGCGATCTCGGGCATGACGCCCAGTTCGGTGAAGGTAGTCAGGGGTCTGCTCTGATTTCTGTGTGCGATCTACTGTCAGCGGATCTCGGAATGGCTTGGATCCTGATGGGACAGGATCGGCGAATACCCGTTCAGTCTAACGTTCCGAGCCGCGATGCGGGCGGGCGCCGCGCTACAGTCCCGATCATGACCTCCGATCAGGCGCCCGGCGGGCCCTTCGACGATCCCGACTACCGGGCCGGCGTGGTCGAGCTGCTGGCGTTGCTCAGCTACGGCGAGCTCAGCGCGGTGGAGCAGCTGAACCAGGACTCCCAGGACGCGCCCGACCTGCGCACGAAGGTCGCGATCCAGACGATGGCCGCCTCGGAGTGGAGCCACTTCGTGCAGCTGCGCGACCGGCTCGTCGAGCTCGGCGAGGACCCGTACGAGGCGATGGAGTCGTTCCGCACGACGTTCAGCCGCTTTCACGGCAAGACCGAGCCGTCCGACTGGCTCGAGGGGCTGCTGAAGGCCTTCGTCGGCGACGGGCTGGCGGCCGACTTCTACCGCGAGATCGCGGCGTTCCTCGACGCCGACACGCGTCAGCTGGTGCTGGAGACGATGAGCCAGACGGGCAACAGCGAGTTCGTCGTCGACCAGGTGCGCGAGGCGATCGCCGCCGACCCGCGGGTGGCCGGCCGGCTCGCCCTGTGGGGTCGTCGCCTGATGGGCGAGGCGCTGAGCCAGGCCCAGATGGTGGTGGCCGAGCGCGACGTGCTGACCGCGGTGGTGGTCGGCGCCGCCGACCGGCCCGGCGGCTTCGACCTGGCCTCGATCGGCCGCATGTTCACCCGCATCACCGAGGCCCACGCGCAGCGGATGGCGCGCCTCGGCCTCGACGCCTGAAACGAGATCTGCTCCCGACTCCTCCTCTCAGCCGGGCTGAGAGGAGGAAGAGGGAGCAGATCTCGTGACGAGCGGGTGCCTCAGGAGCTGGTGAGGCCGAAGCCCACCTTGCGTCCGGTGTCGGCGTTGAAGTACAGGTAGGCGACCTTGTCGGCGGGGACGGCCACGGTGTGGCCCTTGCTGTCGGTGAGCGTGAACAGCGAGTCGTCCTTGAGCGCCTCGTTCAGCGTGGCCAGCACGGTGTCGGGCTCGACGTCGGTGTCGACGGACAGTTCACGGGCGGCGTTCTGCACGCCGATCTTGACCTCCACGGTCACTCATCTCCTTGGGTGGTGGGCTTGGGGAACCCGCCGATCCCGCGCCAGGCGAGAGTCGAGGCGAGCGTGACGGCGTCGTCGCGCGAGAGGCCCGACGCGCCGGAGAGCCAGGCGCGAGCGCCGACGTGACCCATGCCGACGAGGCCGGCGGCGAGCAGCTCGGCGGCTCCGCGCGACAGGCCGGTGTCCTCGACGATCACCTCGGCGATCGCGGCGGCGGACTCGGAGGTGACCCGGTCGACCAGCTCGCGCACCTCGGGGTCGCTGGTCAGGTCGGACTCGAAGACGAGGCGGAAGGCCTTCTCGCGGTCGGCGACGCTGTCGTACCACAGCTGCATGCTGGCCTGGACGCGCTCGCGGTTGTCGTGCGTGGACGCCAGCGACTCGCGCACGCCCTCGATCACGGTGTCGACCGCCGTGGAGACCAGGGCGGTGTAGAGATCGAGCTTGCCGGGGAAGTGCTGGTAGAGCACCGGCTTGGAGACACCCGCGCGCTCGGCGATCTCGTCCATCGAGGCCGAGTGGTAGCCCTGCTCCACGAAGACGTCGAGGGCGACGTCCAGCAACTGGGCACGCCGTGCGGTGCGGGGCAGCCGCCCTGCGCGGGGGCGAGCCTCTGGGGTCTGGGTCACGTCCCCAACCCTAGCGGTCTGTTACCCACCGGTTGCCTCCGACGCGGTGTCCACGGACCGGACTGCACGCCACATGCTGGGACGGGCGAGGAACAATGGACGCTGGCGCCGGGTTGAGCCCGGTGAGCCCAGCAACCGAAGGAGAAGCCCGTGGTCGCGCCCCTGGTCGAACCCGCCGACGAACTGACCATCGACGAAGTGCGTCGGTACAGCCGCCACCTGATCATCCCCGATGTGGGAATGACGGGACAGAAGCGGCTGAAGAACGCCAAGGTGCTGGTCATCGGCGCCGGCGGACTCGGCAGCCCCGCCCTGCTCTACCTCGCAGCGGCCGGCGTCGGCACGCTCGGCATCATCGACGACGACGTCGTCGACGAGTCCAACCTGCAGCGCCAGGTGATCCACGGCCAGTCCGACATCGACAAGCCCAAGGTGCAGAGCGCCGCGGAGTCGGTGGCCGAGACGAACCCCTACGTCAACGTCATCACGCACAACGTGCGCCTGGACAACGACAACGTGCTGGACATCTTCAGCCAGTACGACCTCATCCTCGACGGCACCGACAACTTCGCCACGCGCTACCTGGTGAACGACGCGGCCGTCATCCTCAACAAGCCGTACGTGTGGGGCTCGATCTACCGCTTCGAGGGCCAGGTCTCGGTCTTCTGGGCGCAGGAGGGTCCGCAGTACCGCGACCTCTACCCCGAGCCGCCGCCGCCGGGCATGGTCCCCTCGTGCGCCGAGGGCGGCGTGCTGGGCGTCCTGTGCGCGTCGATCGGCTCGATCATGGTCACCGAGGCGATCAAGCTGCTCACCGGCATCGGTGACCCGCTCATCGGCCGCCTCATGGTCTACGACGCGCTCGAGATGCGGTACACGACGCTGAAGGTCCGTCGCGACCCCAACGGCGTGCTGCCCACCGAGCTCATGGGCGACTACGAGGCGTTCTGCGGCGCGATCAGCGACGAGGCCGCCGACGCCGCCGCCGACTCCACGATCTCGGTCGCCACGCTCGAGGGCTGGCTCAAGGAGCGAGGCGACGGTGGCCGCGACTTCGTCCTGGTCGACGTCCGCGAGCCGAACGAGTACGAGATCAACCAGATCCCCGGCTCGGTCCTCATTCCCAAGGGCGAGATCCTCGCAGGCAAGGCGTTCGACCGCCTGCCGCAGGACAAGCAGGTCGTCCTGCACTGCAAGTCGGGCGTCCGCTCGGCCGAGGCGCTAGCGGTGCTCAAGGGCGCCGGCTACTCCGATGCCGTGCACGTCGGCGGCGGCGTGGTGGCGTGGGTCAACCAGATCGACCCGAGCCAGCCCAACTACTGATGCTCGTCCGGCCCCGGTCCTGCTGACAGGATCGGGGCCATGGACGAGGAGTTCACCGAGGCCGTGCTCGAGGTCGTCGAGCAGATCCCCGCAGGGTGCGTCGCGACGTACGGCCTGATCGCCGAGCGGCTCGGCCGCGGCGGCGCCCGCCAGGTCGGGCGCGTGATGTCGCTCGAGGGCCACGGCGTTCCGTGGTGGCGGGTCGTCCGCGCCGACGGCTCCCTGCCCGCGCACCTGGTCGTCGACGCCCAGCAGCACTGGCGCGACGAGGGCACGCCCGTCCGCAGCGGCCGCGTGATCGTGAAGGAAGCCCTGGCGCCAGACTTCTGAACCGCTGGCAGTGACGTTCCGGGGGTCGACACGCCGTGGACCACCCCGCAGACGTCACTCCCAGCGCTTCCCGCGGATCTGTCGGGGCCGTCTGGTTGCATGGTCATGTGCCCGAACTCGTCCTGCAGCGGCCCGATGCCGTGCGTGCCGCAGCACCCCGGCTCGACGAGGCCCAGCGCTCGGTCGTCGACCACCGGGGCGGGCCCCTGCTCGTCCTGGCCGGACCCGGAACGGGCAAGACCACCACGCTCGTCGAGGTCGTCGTCGACCGCATCGAGTCCGGCGAGCTCACCCCCGAGCAGATCCTCGTCCTCACCTTCAGCCGCAAGGCCGCCGGCGAGCTGCGCGACCGCATCGGACGGCGTCTGTCGGGCACCGCCGCCACCGTGCCGGCGATGACCTTCCACGCCTTCTGCTACGCCCTCGTGCGCGAGTTCAGCGACCCCGAGGCGTTCGCCGCACCGCCCGAGCTGATGACCGCCCCGACCCGCGACGCCGTGGTCGCCGACCTGCTCGGCGGGCACGACGCCGCCACCTGGCCGGCGTCGCTGCGCGAGGCGCTCGGCACCCGCGGTCTGGCGGCCGAGCTGCAGTCGTTCATGGCGGCGGCGGTCACCCGCGGCCTCGGTCCCGACGACCTGCGCGCGCTGGCGATCACGCGCGAGCGGCCCGAGTGGGCCCGCGTCGCCGACGCGATCGAGGAGTACCACCAGGTCATCGACTTCCAGAACCGCACGGACTACACCGACCTCGTCACGCGGGCGGCGGCGATCGCGGGCGATCGCGACCACCGCCGGGCGCTGCGCGACCGCTACCGGCTCGTCGTGGTCGACGAGTACCAGGACACCGACCCACTGCAGGTGCGGCTGCTGCACGACCTCGCCGGCGACGGTCGCGACCTGGTCGTGGTGGGCGACCACGACCAGGCGATCTACGGCTTCCGCGGCGCCGACCCGGCGGCGATCACGCGCTTCCCCCAGCAGTTCGCCGCGTCCGGCCGGCCCGCGCCCACCGTGGCCCTCACCACCACCCGTCGCTTCGGGCCGCGGATCCTGGCCGCCGCGCGCGTGGCGCTGGGGAACCCGCCCGTGCCCCCCGGACTCGACGCGCGAGCGGCCGACCAGCACCGCAACCTGAGGTCGGCCGCGTCGCAGGAGGGTCGGGTCGAGGTCGCCACCTACGCCTCCGCGACGGCCGAGGCCGAGCACATCGCCGGCATCCTGCGCCGGGCCCACCTCGACGACGGCCTGGCCTGGTCCGACATGGCGGTCCTGGTGCGCACCGGCGCCGACCTCACGCGGCTCCAGCGGGTTCTCGGCCCCGCCGGGGTGCCCGTGGAGGTCGCGGGCGACGAGGTGCCGCTCGTGGCGCAGCCGGCGGTCCGCACGCTGCTGCTGGCGCTCGAGGCCGCCGACCGGATCGCGCGCGACGAGCCCCTCGATACCGAGACGGCCGAGGCGCTGCTCACCGGTCCGCTGGCCGGACTAGACGGGCCGGCGATGCGCCGGCTCGGGCGGGCCCTGCGCCAGCGCGACCCCGAGACGCCGTCGAGCGACCTGGTGGCCGCGGCCCTCCTGGATCCGGCGGCGCTGGGCGTCACCACCACCGACCGCTCCACCGCCGACGCCGTCGGCGCGGCCCGCGACCTCGCGGCGCTCCTCGGCCGGGCAGCGGCCGTGCTGCGGCGCGGCGAACCGCCCGAGCAGGCCCTCTGGCTGCTGTGGGACGGCACCGGCTGGCCCGCCCGCCTGCGCGAGCAGTGGACCGGCGTCGAGGGGCGGGTGCACGCCGATCGCGACCTCGACGCGGTGTGCGCGCTGTTCCGGCATGCCGCCCGGGCCGAGGAGGGCGGCCGCCGCCGCGACGCCGTGAACTTCGTGGCCGAGCTGCGGGCCCAGCAGATCCCCGCCGACCAGCTCGAGACCAGCGCCACCCGCCCCGACGCCGTCCGGCTGATGACGGCCCACCGGTCCAAGGGCCTGGAGTGGCCGCTCGTCGTGGTCGCCGGCGTGCAGGCCCAACGGTGGCCCGACCTGCGCACGCGCGGGAGCCTGCTGCGCTCGGAGCACCTCGACGGGCCGGCCGAGCCCGGCGCCCGCGGCGAGCAGCTGCGCGAGGAGCGCCGGCTGTTCTACGTGGCCTGCACCCGGGCCACGAGCCGCCTGGTGGTCACGGCGGTCCAGACACCCACCGACGACGGCGACCAGCCGTCGCGCTTCGTCGCCGAGCTGCTCGGCGCCGGCTTCGGCACCGAGGCCGACCTCCCGCTGGGTCGCCCGGCGCGGCCGGTGTCGCTGCGAGGGGTGGTCGCCGAGCTGCGGCGCGTCGGCGAGCAGTCCGAGGATCCCGCGGTGCGCGACGAGGCCGCCGCGATGCTGGCCGAGGTCGTCCGCGCCGACCTGCCGCTCACCCGAGCGGCCGATCCCGACCGCTGGTGGGGGCTGTCCGAGCCCACGCGGTCCGACGCCCCGTGGCGGCCGCAGGACCAGCCGCTGGCCCTGTCCGGGTCGGCGGTCGAGGGGATCACGGCGTGCTCGCTGCGCTGGTTCCTCGGGCGCGAGGCGCACGGCGAGTCCGCCTCCACGTCGGCGCAGGGCTTCGGCTCGATCGTGCACGCCCTCGCGGCCGACGTGGTGCAGCGCGGGGTCGAGCCCGACGAGGTGGCCATGGCCGCCCGGCTCGACGAGGTCTGGCACCGGCTCGACCACCAGGCCGCTTGGCTGGGCGAGCGCGAGCGGCAGGCCGCTCACGAGACGCTCGTCCGGTTCGCCCGGTGGCACCGGGCCAACCCGCGCACGCCGCTGGCGGCCGAGCACGCGTTCACCTCCACGCTCGTGGTCGGTGGCGAGGAGGTCCTGCTCCGCGGCTCGATGGACCGCGTCGAGATCGACGCCGACGGACGGGTCCACGTCGTCGACTTCAAGACCAGTCGCAACGCGCCCGGCCCGCGCAAGATCGCCGAGCACGCCCAGCTCGGCATCTACCAGATCGCCGTCGAGCACGGGGCCGTCGCGTCGCTCGGAGTCGACCAGGCCCGCTCGGGTGGTGCCGAGCTCGTCCAGCTCCGTACGCCCGCCGGCGCGAAGGACCCCGACTCGCCGAAGGTCCAGCCGCAGGCCGCGCCCGCACCGGAGGAGGCGTTCTTCGCGCTCGAGCTGCTGGCCGAGTCGGCGCGCACCGTGCGTGACGAGCGGCTCGTGGCGCGCCCGAACGAGCACTGCGGCTTCTGCGACTTCCAGACCCTGTGCCCCGTGATCACCGGCCCCACGGTCGGAGGGCCCCCATGACAAGAACCAGCGCAGTGTTCGGAGCAGCGCCGTGACCCCGCTCGTCCGCGACACCGACCACCTGCGCGAGGTGCTGGGGATCCCCTTCAGCGGTCCGCAGCTGGCCGCGATCACGGCCGACCCGGCGCAGCCCCAGGCAATCATCGCCGGTGCCGGCGCGGGCAAGACCGCGGTGATGGCGGCGCGCGTCGTGTGGCTCGTGGGCCACCTCGGCTACGCACCCGACCGGCTGCTCGGGCTCACGTTCACCTCGAAGGCCGCCGCCGAGCTGGCCGGGCGGGTGCGCGAGTCGCTCGACCTCGTCGGCGACTTCTCCGAGTTCGGCGAGCCCACCGTCTCCACCTATCACGCCTTCGCCGGCACGCTGATCGCCGAGCACGGCCTGCGGATGGGGATCGAGCCCGACCTGCGCGTGCTGGCCGATGCGACGCGGTTCCAGATCGCGGCGCGCACCGCCCGCGGGCACGACGGCCCGCTCCGGCACGTCTCGGCCTGGCTGCCCACCGTGATCGGCGACCTGCTCGAGCTCGACGGCCAGCTGTCCGAGCACCTCGTCACCACCGACGAGCTCCGCGCGTTCGACCGCGCCACGATCGAGGCGGCCGAGCGGGCCGAGAAGCCGCTCAAGTGGCACGAGGAGATCGTCGCCGCGTCGATGAAGCGCGACGAGCTGGCCGACCTGGTGGACGAGTACCGCGCGGCCAAGGCCGACGCCGGCGTCATGGACTTCTCCGACCAGATGGCCTGGGGAGCCCAGCTCGCCACCCTGCCCGAGGTCCAGCAGGTGCTGCGGGAGCGCTACGACGTGGTGCTGCTCGACGAGTACCAGGACACGTCGGTGGCCCAGCGCGACCTGCTGCAGGCCCTGTTCGCCGGACGCCCGATCAGCGCGGTGGGCGACCCGGCGCAGGGCATCTACGGCTGGCGCGGCGCCGCCTCGGGCAACCTCACCGCGTTCCTCGACGACTTCCCGGGCGCCGGCGGTGAGAAGGGGCGGCTGTTCAGCCTCGACGTCACCCGCCGGTGCGCGCCGGAGATCATCGACCTCGCCGGCTACGTCGCCCGCGACTACTACGGCTCGCCCGGCATCGCCGAGATCGTCACGCCGCTGAGGGCGGCCCCCGAGAACCCCTCGGGCGAGGTCTCGGTCGCCCTGCACGAAGGCGTGGCCCAGGAGATCGAGGCGCTGGTCGATCTCGTCGTGCAGTCGGTCGAGAGCGGGGTCGCGCGACGCGAGATCGCGATCCTCGTCCGCACCACCAACGAGAATCCCGAGATCGTCCGGGCCCTGCGCTCGCGGGGGCTCCCCGTCGAGATCGTCGGCCTCACGGGCCTGCTCCAGCAGCCCGAGGTCGTCGACGTCCTCTCCGTGCTGGCCGTGCTGGACGACGTCACCGCCAACCCCGCGATGCTCCGTCTGCTCACCGGGGTGCGCTGGCGGATCGGCGAGCGCGACCTCGCGCTGCTGGGCCAGCGCGCGGCCGAGCTCGGGCGGCAGTGGCGCACAGGGGCAGAGACGGACGGCTCCGATCCCGACGCGGTCCTGCAGGCGGCACTCGACGAGGCCACCGCCGGAGTCGATCCCACCGAGATCGTCTCGCTGGCCGAGGCGGTGGAGGATCCGGGCCCCGCGTCCTACTCCGAGGCGGCGCGCACCCGCTTCGCCGACCTGGCCGCGATGCTGCGGCGGCTCCGACGCCATGCGCACGAGCCGCTGCTCGACCTGGCCCGCCGCGTCGTCACCGAGCTCGACCTCGACGTCGAGCTGCCGGTCGCCGGAGTCCCCACCGACAACCTCGCGCTGCTGATCGACGCGATCGGCGACTACGCCCAGCACGACCGCTACGCCTCCCTGCCGGGCCTGCTGGCGCACCTCGACGCCGAGCGCGAGTACAACGAGGGCATGGAGCTGAGCGCTCCGTCCGACGCCGACTCGATCAAGCTGCTGACCATCCACCGGGCCAAGGGCCTGGAGTTCGAGGAGGTCTTCGTGCCGTTCGTGTCCGGCACGGTCTTCCCGTCCGGGCGCGGCCGGTCCCGCTGGCCCACGGTCGCCAAGGCCCTCCCGGCTCCGCTGCGCGGCGATGTCGACTTCGTGCCGCAGGTCGCCGAGTTCACCGGCCCGGCGAAGAAGGCGTTCGAGGAGGACACCCGTCGCGACGCGCTGATGGAGGAGATCCGGCTGGCCTACGTGGCGTTCACGCGGGCCAAGCGGCGCCTGCACGTCAGCGGCCACCGCTGGGGCCGCACCCAGCTGCGTCCGCGCGCCGAGTCGGCGTTCCTGGCCGACGTGCGCGACTGGCTGGCCGAGCGCGGCATCGAGCCCGTCGTGTGGGCCGAGGCGCCCGTCGACGACGACCAGAACCCGCACCTCGTCGACCAGACCGTGCCGTGGCCGGTGGCGCTCACCTCGTTCGACCGCCGCCGCGAGCTCGCCGAGGCCGTGCGTCGCCACCTGAACGAGCCGGAGGCTCCTCCCGTCGAGGGCGATGAGCGCCTCGCCGAGCTGCGCATCGACCTCGACCTGCTCCTGGAGGAGGCGCGCGCGCGTGCCGAGCGCCGGATCGAGGTCACCCTGCCGGCGTCCCTCTCGGCCACCGAGGTGCTCGCGCTCGACGCCGACGAGGAGGCCTTCGTCCGGTCGCTGGCCCGGCCGATGCCGCGACGCCCGTCGGCGGCCGCGCGCTTCGGCACGAGGTTCCACGCCTGGATCGAGGCCCGTTACGGCCAGCAGACCCTGCTGGACCCCGACGAGCTTCCGGGGCGTGGCGATGCCGAGGTCGCCGACGAGTCCGATCTCGAGGCGCTCAAGGAGGCCTTCGAGTCCGGGCCGTTCGCGGGACGCGAGCCGCTGGTCGTCGAGGCGCCGTTCTCCCTGCGTCTCGGCGGGCAGCAGGTGATCGGCCGGATCGACGCGGTGTTCGGTACTGAGTTGGCCGACGGGCTGGCCGGGTTCGAGGTCGTCGACTGGAAGACCAACCGCACCCCCGACGCCGATCCGCTGCAGCTCGCGCTCTACCGGATCGCCTGGGCCGAGATGCAGGACATCGAGCCCGAGCGCGTGGTCGGCACCTTCCACTACGTCCGGCTGGGTTCGTCGCACACGTTCGACGACCTGCCCGACCGGGCGGCACTCGAGGCCCGGCTCGGGTTACGGTGAGGCGTGGATTTCGCGTTCGAACGGGCCCGGCACGACCGAGCGGGGAACCTGAGGCCGCGCGATGACCTGTGGAAGACGCCCGACACCCGGGTGCTCGTCCTCGGCGGCGAGCACGTCGCGACGATCGACGGCCCTGCGCTGCGGTGGACGTCGGTCGACGAGGCACCCGACGGCGAGTGGATCCTGCTGGGCGACCAGAACGGCACGCGTCACGCGGCCGTGGCGGTGCAGCGGGTCCCGCGCGAGCTGAGTCCCGTCAGCATCCGGATGCTGGCACCGCTGCTCGACCCCGACGAGCTCTCGCTGGCGATCCACGCGGTGGGCCTGGCGCGGTGGCTGCAGTCGCACACCTACTGCTCGCGCTGCGGCGAGTACCTCTACAGCGCCCAGGCGGGTCACCTGCGGGTCTGCCCGTCGTGCGGCACCGAGCACTACCCCCGCACCGACCCCGCCGTGATCATGCTCGTCACCGACGAGGACGACCGCTGCCTCCTGGCGCGCAACCCGAACTGGCCGGAGGGCCGGTTCTCCACGCTCGCCGGGTTCGTCGAGCCGGGGGAGACCCTCGAGGACGCGGTGCGTCGCGAGGTGGCCGAGGAGGTCGGGATCGCCGTCGGCGACGCCACCTACCTGGGCAGCCAGCCGTGGCCGTTCCCGCAGAGCCTCATGCTGGGCTTCCGTGCGGTGGCCGAGTCCACCGACTTCGTCCTGGACGACAAGGAGATCGCCGAGGCGCGCTGGTTCACCCGCGAAGAGCTCGTGGACGCCATCGAGAACGACGGCATCGCCCTGCCGCCGCCGAAGGTCTCGATCTCACGCTGGCTGATCGAGCAGTGGTACGGCGGCGACCTGCCCGGCGCCTGGTCCTGAGGGTCGTCCCTGCTCAGCCGCGGTTCAGGGCCGACGGGAGGTCCGTCGCGGCGAAGTCGTCACCGACGAACAGGAGGGGCTCGCCGGTTCCGCTCGCCAGCGCGTACGCGAAGCAGTCGCCGAAGTTGAGGCGGGCTCGATGCCCTGAGCCGCGGCCGAAGTCGCGGTAGGCCTCGCGCGCGGCCTTGGCGTGGCCGGCCGTGACGGGCTCGATGGCAACGCCCCAGTCGCGCAGCAGTGCATCGAGCTGGCGCGACAGTGCGGGGTCGCCGGCCTGGTCGACCACGAAGCCCAGTTCGAGGTAGGTGCCGGCGGACATGCGCGGAGCAGCCGCAGAGGCGAGCGATCGGTCGATCGCCTCCCAGCCGGGCTCACGCTTGATGACGGCCACGACCGCCGAGGTGTCGACGATCACCGGGGCAGACCGGCCTCGTCGTAGAGGTCGCCGGAATCCAGCGGCGCGTCGGCGGCCAGCTGCTGCATCGCGTGGATGCGGTCGAGTCGAGCGGCGTCGGAGGACTCTCGCTCGAGCTCGGCCAACAGCTTCTCGAGCGCCAGCTCGATGGCACTCGTCTGACTGCGTCCCGTGCGGAGCGCGACCTCGCGCGCCATCGCGTGAACGTGCTCGTTCTTGATGTTGAGGGCCACGGTGGAATTCTACCTCGAGAAGGTGCCATTACACCATGCCCAGCCGCGGTCAGAGCCCGAGTTGGGCCTTGACCTGGGCCACCGAGGGGTTCGTGAGCGCGGAGCCGTCGGCGAAGACGAGCGTCGGCACGGTCTGGTTGCCGCCGTTGGCCTGCTCGACGACCAGCGCCGAGTCGGGATCCTGCTCGATGTCGACCTCGGTGAACTCGATGCCCTCGCGCTGCAGCTGCGACTTGAGTCGGTGGCAGTAGCCGCACCACGGCGTGGAGTACAGGACGAAGGATGCGTCGGACATCGGGACCCTCTCGGTTCGGAACAGAAGCCTCTCCCGAGGTCAACGTGCCGCAGGCCACGCTCATTCCCGGGGGCCGCATACGACGCCTGTGTGCGGCGCCGGATCGTGTCGCCGGGCGGGGCTACGCTGGTCGCTGCCCACCCTCGACGCGATCTGGAGACCATGTCTGACGCCGACGACCTGCTGAACGGACTCGACCCCGAGCAGCGCGAGGTCGCCACCACCCTGCGGGGCCCGGTGTGCGTCATCGCCGGCGCCGGAACGGGCAAGACCCGCGCGCTCACGCACCGCATCGCCTACGGCACCGCGACGGGCGTCTACAAGCCCACCGAGGTCCTGGCGGTCACGTTCACGGTCAAGGCGGCCGGCGAGATGCGCGAGCGCCTGCGCACGCTCGGGGCGGGAGGCGTCCAGGCCCGCACGTTCCACTCGGCGGCGCTGCGGCAGGCCCGCTACTTCTGGCCGCGGGTGTACGGCACGGAGTTCCCCCAGATCCTCGAGTCGAAGTTCGCCTTCGTCGCCGAGGCCGCCCGCCAGGTGGGCGTGCGGGCCGACCAGGCCCTGCTGCGCGACCTCTCGGCCGAGGTGGAGTGGGCCAAGGTCTCCAACGTCCGGCCCGACGACTACGGCGCCGAGGCCGTGCGCCGCCAGCGCACCGTCGGCGACATCGACCCGGGCGAGGTGGGCGCCGTGCTGCGCGCCTACGAGCAGGTCAAGCGCGATCGCGGGCGCATCGACATGGAGGACATCCTCCTGATCACCGCCGCGATCCTGGCCGACGAGCAGGCGATCGCGGCCGAGGTGCGCCGCCAGTACCGGTGGTTCGTCGTCGACGAGTTCCAGGACGTCAACCCGCTGCAGTCCACGCTGCTCGACCTGTGGCTGGGCGGCCGCGACGAGGTGTGCGTGGTCGGCGACCCCCGCCAGACGATCTACACGTTCGCCGGCGCCTCGGCCACGATCCTGGGCGACTTCACCACGCGGCGGTTCCCCGACGCGCCGCGCATCGAGCTGGTGCGCAACTACCGCTCCACGCCGCAGATCGTCGCCGCGGCGAACGAGGTCTTCGCCGGCCGCGGCCCCTCGGTCACCCTCGGCGTGCGGCTGCAGTCGCAGAACTCCCCGGGCCCGGCCGTGGACTACCGCCCCTTCGCCGACGAGCCCGCCGAGGCGGACGCGATCGCCGACCGGATCGTCGCACTGCACCGCCAGGGCGTGCCCTACCGCGAGATGGCGGTGCTCTACCGGATCAACGCCCAGTCCGAGGTCTACGAGGAGGCCCTGGGCCGCCTGCAGGTCCCGTACTCCCTGCGCGGCGGCACCGGCTTCTTCCAGCGGCCCGAGGTGCGCCAGGCCGTCACCCTGCTGCGCGGCTCGGCCCACGCGGGCGAGGGATCCGGCTCGCTGGCCGACGACGTCCGCGCCGTGCTCGCGGCGATGGACTACTCCGAGACCCCGCCCGAGGGCCGCGGCGCGGTGCGCGACCGCTGGGAGTCCCTGCAGGCGATCCACACGATGGCGGTCGACCTCGCTCAGGAGCAGCCGCAGGCCGACCTCGCTGCCCTCGTGGCCGACCTCGACCGCCGTGCCGACCAGGCCCACGCGCCCTCCACCGACGGCGTCACGCTGTCCACGTTCCACGCGGCCAAGGGTCTGGAGTGGGACGCGGTCTTCGTCGCCGGCGCGCAGGAGGGCACGCTGCCCTACGTCGCCACGATGGACGAGCCCGCCGCGATCGAGGAGGAGCGCCGGCTCTTCTACGTCGGCATCACGCGCGCCCGGCGCCACCTGATGGTGTCGTGGTCGGCTGCGCGCAAGGCCGGCGGCCAGGCCCGCCGCAAGCCCAGCCGCTTCCTCGACCGCCTGCTGCCCGAGGACGTGCAGGTCTCGCGGGCGCCGAAGCGCAAGGTGCGGCTGCCCCAGCCCGACCTCGACTACGACGAGGCGCTGTTCGAGCGCCTGCGAGCGTGGCGCAAGGAGATCTCGCAGGAGGAGAGCAAGCCGGCGTTCACGGTGTTCAACGACGCCACCCTCAAGGCGATCGCCGCGATCCGTCCCAGCAGCGGCGACCAGCTGCTCCAGGTGTCGGGCGTGGGCCAGTCCAAGCTGGAGAAGTACGGCGACGGCGTCCTGGCCATCGTCGCCGACTCCTGACCGCCGCCCCGATCTCGGGTCAGGCGGGCTCGAAGCCGGGCAGCGACTCGGCCACGATCGCGCGGAAGCGGGCGGTCGCGCCCAGCTGGCACAGCACGCCCACGCCTCCGGCCCACACGCGGTGGATCAGCAGGTATCCCGGTGGCACGGTGAGCTTCAGGGCGGTGCCCATGCCCTCGGCGCCGGGGGAGGCCAGCCGCTGTCCCTGGCGGCGCAGCCAGTCACGGTCGAACGCGAAGGCCTCCACGGCCACGGGCTCGACGATCGGAGCGAGGTACCGCGCCAGCACGTCGGGGTCGACCCGGGTGCCCTGGCGGACGAATCCCTCCTCGCGCAACCCCTCGGCCACGGTCTCGTAGTCGCCGTCGGCCGCCGCGCGCAGCAGGGGCCCCATGGGTGCGGGCAGGCCGTCGGGCAGTCGCGCCACGGCGCCGTAGTCCACCACGCCCAGGCGCCCGTCGGGCAGCACCCGGAAGTTGCCGGGGTGGGGATCGGCGTGCAGCAGCCCGGCCCGGGCCGGGCCCTGGAACAGGAACCGCACGTAGGTCTCGCCGAGGCGGTTCCGCTCCTCGGGCGTGCCGTCGGCGATCACGTCGGCGAGGGAGCGATCACCCGGGAGCCACGTCGTGACCAGGGCTCGCTCCGTGTGGGCCAGTGGCGTCGGGACCAGGACGTCGGGGTCGTCGGCGAAGGCCTCGGCGAAGCGCGCCTGCGCATCGGCCTCGAGGGAGTAGTCGAGCTCCTCGGCCACGCGCTCCTGCAGCTCGCGCACGAGCGCCTTGACGTCCACCCCGGGCATCATCGTGCCCATCAGGCGGGCGAGCCGGCCGATCTGGCGCAGGTCGGAGTTGAGCGCCTCCGCGGCACCGGGGTACTGCAGCTTCACCGCGACCTCGACGGGTTCTGCGCCCGGCTCGGCGACGAAGCCGCTGCGGTGCACCTGGCCGATGGACGCGGCGGCGGCCGGGATCATCTCGAAGTCGGGGAACCGCTCGGGCCAGTCCTCGCCGAACTCCCGGACCATCACGCGTCTCACGGTGGGCGAGCCCATCGGCGGTGCGGCGTCCTGCAGCTTCGTCAGGGCCTCGCGGTAGGGCGCGATGACCTCCTCGGGCAGGGCCGCCTCGAAGATGCTCAGCGCCTGGCCGAACTTCATGGCGCCGCCCTTGAGCTGGCCGAGCACGCTGAAGACCTGGTCGGCGGTGCGGCGCTGCACGTCGGTCATCACCGCGGCGGCGGGAGCGCCGACGAGCCGCCGGCCGATGCCCCACGTGGTGCGGGCGGCGAATCCCGCCGGCAGGCTGGCCAGGCGGGCGCCGCGACGCAGGGCGCTGCCCGTCAGCGGGGTGTCGGTCGTGTCGTCCGGGTCGGTGTCGGCCACGTGGTCAGGATAGTGGCGAGGGCCGCATCGGACCGGTCATGCGGCGAGCAGCCGGCACGGGCAGTCGGGCGCGAAGGGCACGTCGTCCACGTCGTTCAGCCCGTGCGCCGGACCCACCGACACGACGCGCCCGAGGCTGGGCGGGCGCCGTCCCTCGCCGAGGCAGTCGAGGTGGTGCAGCACCTCCGCGGCCGCGCGGTGGAGCACGCCGGGCGGCAGGGCCGGGTCGAGGAGGCGCGCCTGCTCGAACTGCGGCACGAGCACGGACCAAGTGGGATCGGCCGCGGCCACGTGGGCGTCGAGACAGCCCAGGCACGGCGAGAACCCCGGCGCGACGAGCGGCCCGATCCGCACCCGCCGCTCGTCGAGCACGACGGGCAGGTGCACCACCCCACCACTGACGAGGTGCTCGAAGGTCGATCGTGCGGGCTCGCCAGCGCTGACCAGGACCTCGATCTCGGGCTCGATCGCCGGCTGCCCCACCGCGTCGGTGAGCAGGGCGGCGAAGGCGGAGGTGGAGCGATCATGACGCACGGCCACGCGCAGGCCGTCGGCGGGAGACACGGGACGCAGCACGGCGCCGGCCGCGACGAGGCGGTGCAGGGTGCTCGCGAGATCGTCGGCGAACTCGGGGACGTCGCGCGCCACGAGCTCGGTCAGCAGGGGGAGCGGCAGGGAGCCGTCGAGGAGGCGCAGGACTCGGGCGAGGCCCGGCCGGTCACGGAGCACGATGCCGGGGCTGGTGCCCAGCTGGAGGTTCCGGGCGTCGCGGCGCAGCAGCAGCGCACCGGGCAGGAGTCGCGGGCCGCGAGCAAGGGAGGGGTGCGCCATCGGGCCATCGTGGCCGGTTCGGCACCCCCTTGGGACGTCGATCCACAGGGACGACGTCCGCAGGGGGAGGCGGCGGGGGCGAGCCTGTCGCCCCCGCCGCGACGCTCAGGCCTTGCCGAGGATGCGGTTGAGCTTGGTCCCGCACTCGGGGCAGATGCCCTTGGCCATGCGGGTGCCCTTCTCGCTGACCTGGACTTCACCGCTGGTCTCGCGCTTGTCCTTGCACTTCACGCAGTAGAACTCGCCGGTCCATGTCTCCGCCATAGCGGCCTCCTTGCCGATGTGTGCCGCCGAATGTGGCACAGGTCACGCTCAGCCTAAGCGCAAAAACGTGGCAGGCAAGGCCGAAGCCCCGACCGGCGCGCCTTCCCCTTGCGCGTCGGACCGGGGCTTCGACTGCGCTCAAGGTAGGCCCTCCCGGCGTGCACGGTCAATGGCTCGTCCGAGGCTCTGTCCACCGCCTGTGGACAATGTTGTGCACATCGTGTGGGGATCGCCGTGCGCCGGTGTGGGGATCGGTGTGGACAGTGCCTCCTCGACGCCAGATGAGGACGGTCGAAGTGGCCTCTGACCTGCGCAGACGTCCCGTCGGCCTGTGGACGAACGCACGAGGTGATCCGCGGCCACGCGCGGCCTCCTCCGGACCGTCGGGACCGCGCTCTACGGTGGGGACATGGCCGAGATCGAGGTGCGCCGCAGCGCGCGCCGCACCCGCACCGTCAGTGCGCGCCGTGAGGGCGACCGCACGATCGTGATGATCCCGGCGTCGATGTCACGGCGGGAGGAGCGCCGCGCCGTGGCCGAGATGGTCGCCAAGCTCGACGCCCGCGAGCAGAAGCGCGCCGCGCCGCGCTCCGACGCCGGCCTCGCCCGTCGCGCGTCCGAGCTCGCGAGGCTGTATGTCCCCGAGGCTCCCGAGCCCGCGTCGGTCCGCTGGGTCACCAACCAGAACTCGCGCTGGGGCTCCTGCACGCCGATCGACCGGACGATCCGGCTGTCCCACCGGTTGCAGTCGATGCCCGACCACGTCGTCGACGCGGTGCTGGTGCACGAGCTGACCCATCTGGTGGTCTCGGGCCACGGGCCACGGTTCGACGCGATCGTCAGTCGCTACCCGCGGACGGACGAGGCGATGGGGTTCCTCGAAGGCGTGACCTGGCAGCAGCGACGAGAGCCCTGACCGAGTCGTCGGTGGGCCGGGGCAGGTCGTCCAGCGCGAACCACCGCACGTCGTCGGACTCCTCCGAGCACTGGGGCTCGGCGCCCGGCGGGGCCACCGCCACGAACTGCACGTCGAGGTGATGACCGCCCTCGTGGCAGTACACCGGGTGGCGCGACAGCAGGACGGGCTCGGGATCGATCGCCAGGCCGGCGATGCCCGTCTCCTCCTGTGCCTCGCGCCGCGCCGCCTCGGCGAGAGACGGGTCGACGTCCTCGCAGTGGCCCCCGGTCTGCAGCCAGCGGCCGAACTTCGGGTGCAGCACGAGGGCCGCGTGCTCGTGGTCGGCCGAGACCACGAGGGCGCTGGCGGTGACGTGGTCGGGCGCGCAGGCGCGGGCGCCCGGATCGTCGTGGGCCCCGGCGTGGTCGGCGAACAGCGCGCGCAGGTGCTCCTGCTCGGCGTCCGGCGACGACCACCGCGCCAGCACGGCGCGGATGTCGGAGGTCAGGCTCACGCGCGGTCGTCGGGGGAGTCGCCGGTCTCGCCCGGGTCGTCCGAGGAGAGCAGCTCCTGCAGCGCGGCGTCGAAGTCGGCGTCGCTCAGCTCGGCGGTCTGGTTCTCGCAGAAGCCGAGCGGATCGTCGAGATCGGCCGACGTCGGCAGCAGATCGGGGTGGCTCCAGACGGCGTCGCGCGCCTCGGGGCCGCGGCGGTCGCGCAGCGCCGACCACAGGTTGGCGGCGTCGCGCAGGCGGCGCGGGCGCAGCTCGAGGCCGACCAGCGAGGCGAACGTGTCCTCGGCCGGGCCGCCGGTGGCCCGGCGGCGACGCATCGCCTCGGCCAGCGCGGGCGCGGCCGGCATCACGTCGGCGGTGGCGCGGGCCACGACCTCGTCGACCCAGCCCTCGATGAGCGCGAGGAGCAGCTCGAGGCGCTCCTTGGCGCGCTCCTGCTCGGGTGTGGGCGCCGGGTCGAACAGTCCTCCCGACAGGGCCTCCTGCATGGCCTCGGGGTTCGTCGGGTCGATCGAGCGCATCTGCTCCTCGATGGCGCCGGTGTCGATGCGGATGCCGCGGGCGAAGTCCTCGATCGCGCCGAGCACCGCGGCACGCAGCCAGGTGGCGTGCGCGTAGAGGCGGTGGTGGGCGGCCTCGCGCAGCATCACGTAGAGCAGCACGTCGGCCTGGCTGGCCTCGAGGTCGGTGGCGAAGGCGCTGATGTTGTGCGGCAGTACGGCAGCCACGTGCTCGGGCCCGAGCGGCAGGCCCACCTCGGTGGAGGAGAGGACCTCGGTGGCCAACGCGCCGATGGCCGACCCGATCTGCTGGCCGAACATGGCGCCGCCGGCCTGGTTGAGCATGCCGAGGAGAGGGCCGGCCATCGCCTTGGCCTCGGGCGGCATGGCGTCGCCCATCGAGGCCACGACGTGCTCGGCCACCGGCTCGACCATGACCTGCCAGCTGGCCATCGTCTGCTCGACCCAGTCGGCGCGGCTCCACGCCAGCGCGGAGGTGGCCGTCGCGGGCACGTCGGTGGCCTTGTCGAGCCACATCTCGGCCAGACGCGCGGCGTCGGCGACGGCGCCGGCCTGACCGCTGTGGGGGCTCGGGTCCTCGCCCGCGGCGGCCACGGCGTGGCGGGCCACGTCGGCGGCGAGCGTGTAGTTCACGGTGCCCTCGTGCGGCTCGAACATCCGCTGCATCTGGGACATCATCTGGCCGAGGTCGAACTGACCTGCGCCCATCTGTCCGAACAGGCCCTCCAAGGGCGTGCCCTTGAAGGGATTCTGGGGGTCCTCGCGGGGTTCCTCGGCCATGGGGCCAGCCTAGGCGCTCCGGCCCAACGCGGGATTTCCACCGTGCCTCTAGGGTGATCGATGTGTCATCGCCGCTGCGCCTGAGTCGCCGCACCCTCACCCTGTCCGTCGGCCTGGCCGTCGTGACGGTGCTGACGTGCCTCGTGGCCTTCCTGCCCGTCCCGTTCGTGACGATGCGGCCGGGCCCGGTGTTCAACACCCTCGGCGAGCTCGACGGCACCCCGATGCTGACGTTCGGCGACGACGTGCGCACGTATCCCACCGACGGCCGCCTGGACTTCACCACGGTCTCGGTCACCCGCGCCGAGTCGAGGATGTCGCTCGCCGGCGCGATCGAGGGCTGGCTCGATCCCGACGTCGCGGTCGTGCCCCACGACTTCCTGTACCCCGACCGCCAGACGGACGAGCAGTCCAAGGCCGCGGGTGCCGCCGAGCTCGCCAGCTCCCAGGACGCGTCACGTGCCGCGGCGCTGCGGGCGGCCGGCCGCGAGGTCGCCGAGGTCCCGAAGGTGGCCGGCGTGGTCGAGGACGGTCCCGCCGAGGGCAAGCTGCAGGTGGACGACATCCTGCTCACCGTCGACGGTCGCAAGGTCGCCTCGCAGGAGGCCGTGGGCCAGGCGATCGGGGCACGCAAGCCCGGCGACGAGGTCACGATCGGCTACCGCAGGGACGGCCGCGACGGGACCGTCAAGCTCACGACGACCGCGATGGACGACGACCCCGACAAGGCGCGCATCGGCATCGCCGTCGGCTCGACCTTCCAGTTCCCGATCGAGATCCAGAACCACATCGGCGACCGCGTCGGCGGCCCGAGCGCGGGGACGATGTTCGCCCTGGCGATCTACGACGCGCTGACGCCCGGCGCGCTCACCGGCGGGCAGAACGTGGCCGGAACCGGCACGATCGATCCTGAGGGCACGGTCGGCTCCATCGGTGGCGTGCGCCAGAAGATGGCCGGCGCCGCTGAGTCGGGTGCTGACATCTTCCTCGTGCCCGCGGACAACTGCGACGAGGCGACCCAGGGAGATGACTTCGGCATGACGCTGGTGAAGGTGGGGAAGCTGCAGGACGCGATCGATGCGCTGGGCACGCTCGCGAAGGACCCGAAGGCGGAGGTGTCGAGCTGTGAGTGATCCGGAGCTGACCGTGAGTGGCGGCGGCCTGGGGGCCGACTCGCCCGTGCGACGCGCCGCCCTCGAGGTGGAGGGCCACGTGAACGACGGCGGCTGGGACCAGGCGCCCCGGCTGTTCGCCCTCGTCCTGACCGGCGACCTGCTGGCCGCCCAGCCCGAGCTGGCCGACGAGCTGGGTGACCCCGACTCGTACACGCCGATCGAGCAGGAGCTGCCGCACGACCGCGAGGTCGAGGACCTGCTGCCCGAGATCGGCTGGCCCGCCGAGGTCGCCGGGTGCGCCGTGGTGATGGAGCGGATCACCCTCCCGGCCGAGGCCGAGGACCACCTCCCGAGCGACCCCGCGGCGGTGGCCGACTTCGCCGCCCAGCACCCCGATCGGCAGGAGATGCGGATCGTCGCGGCGGTCCTGCGCGACGGGTCGGCGCACGTGGCGGTGCGCCCGCGCTCCCCCGAGGACGCGCCGCTGATCGAGGGGCCCGATCTCGTGCCCGGACTCGTCGACCTGCTGGCGCAGACCCTCGCCGAGGACTCCTGACACGGTGGTTATTCCGCACCCCGTAGGCTGACGGCACCAGACCCACACCGTTGTGAGCCAGGAGCACCGTGAGCGACATCTTCGGATCGACACCCCCTCGACGCGAGCCTGAACCGCGTTCCGACCGAGGGCGGAGAGTGCTGATCCCCACGATCGTCACGTTGGCCGCCCTGCTGGTCCTCGGATCGCTGTTCGTCAGCCTCTGGACCGAGCGCCTCTGGTACGGCTCGGTCGACTTCCAGGGCGTCTTCACCACCGTCCTGATCTCGCGCGGTGTGCTCTTCGTGGCCTTCGCCCTCTTCGGTGCGCTCTTGGTCGGCGCGAATATCTGGCTGGCGCACCGCAACCGCCCGAACCCGCTGGGGCTGCGTCGCGACGATCCCGCCGCCCGGTACCGCCTGGCGATCGCCCCGATCGCCAAGTGGGCGCTGCTGGCCGTCGCCGGCTTCGTCGGCTTCTTCTCCGGCATCATCGGCAGCAGCCGCTGGGAGACGTTCCAGCTGTGGCGCAACGGCGAGCCCTTCGGCACCAAGGACCCCCACTTCGGCAAGGACGTGGGCTTCTACGTCTTCGACATGCCGTGGCTGCAGTTCATCGTGTCGTTCCTGTTCGCCCTGCTGCTCATCACCGCCATCGCGGTCGTGTTCGTGCACTACGTCTTCGGCGGGGTCCGGCTGGGCAACAAGGGCCCCAGCTTCAGTCGCGCCGCCCAGGTCCAGGTGGCCGTGCTCATCGGCCTGGCGATGCTCGTGCGGGCCGCGAAGTACTGGCTCGACCGCTACGCGATGGCCTACGACAGCTCGGGCCTGTTCGACGGCATCAAGTACACCGGGGCG
Organism: Aeromicrobium choanae; assembly: GCF_900167475.1. NCBI lineage: Bacteria > Bacillati > Actinomycetota > Actinomycetes > Propionibacteriales > Nocardioidaceae > Aeromicrobium > Aeromicrobium choanae. The sequence continues at coordinate 2,450,644 of NZ_LT796768.1, forward strand.
AACGCCGAGATCCCGGCCAAGAACATCCTCATGATCGTCGCGATCCTGTGCGCGCTGATGTTCTTCTCCACGATCTTCCTGCGCTCCTGGACCCTGCCGGCGCTGGGCCTGGGCCTGTGGTTCCTCACGTCGCTGCTGATCGGCGCCGCGTGGCCCGCGATCATGCAGCAGTTCCAGGTCAACCCCTCCGAGCCCGACCGCGAGGGTCCGTACCTGGAGAAGAACATCGAGGGGACGCGCGAGGCCTTCGACGTCGCCGACGTCCAGACGCAGGACTACTCGGCCAAGACCGAGCTGACCCCGCAGGAGCTGAACGCCTCGGCCGAGGCGCGCGTCAGCACGCGTCTGCTCGACCCCACCCTGATCTCCCCGGCCTTCCAGCAGCTGCAGCAGGTGCGCGGCTACTACACGGTGCAGAGCACGCTCGACGTCGACCGCTACGCGATCGGCGACGACCCGCAGCCGCAGGACGTCATCATCGCGGCGCGCGAGGTCGACCTCGACGGCCTGCAGTCGACGCAGCGCACGTGGTCGAACGACCACACGGTCTACACCCACGGCTACGGCGTCATCGCGGCCTACGGCAACAAGCGCGGCTCGCAGGGCGAGCCGGTGTGGGTCGCGAAGGACATCCCGCCCACCGGCGAGCTGGAGTTCGAGGACGCGCCGCGGATCTACTTCGGCGAGAAGTCCCCGGCCTACTCGATCGTGGGTCGTCCCGACGGCGCCAACCCCATCGAGGTCGACACGCCCCGTGGCGGCGGCACGGCTGAGGAGGAGGCCGGCGACGGCGACTCCACGGCCAACACGTACGACGGCAAGGGCGGCGTCGAGATGGGCTCGCTGTTCAACCAGGTGCTCTACGCGTTCAAGTTCGCCGAGCCCAAGATCGTGCTGTCGGACCGCGTCAACAGCAACTCCAAGATCATCTACGACCGTCACCCGCGCGACCGCGTCCGCAAGGTCGCGCCGTGGCTGACGCTCGACGGCGACACGTACCCCGCGGTCGTCGACGGCAAGGTCGTCTGGATCGTCGACGGCTACACGACCAGCAACTCCTACCCGTACTCCGAGTCGCGCTCCCTGGCCGAGGCCACGAGCGACACGCTGACCGACGGCGCCAGCCAGATCGCGCTGCCGACCGATCAGGTCAACTACATGCGCAACTCGGTCAAGGCCGTGGTCGACGCCTACGACGGCACGGTGAAGCTCTACGAGTGGGACACCGAGGACCCGATCCTGAAGACGTGGTCGAAGGTCTTCCCCGACGTGGTGCAGCCGAAGTCGGAGATCAGCGAGTCGCTGCTGCAGCACCTGCGCTACCCGGTGGACCTGTTCAAGGTGCAGCGCGACGTGCTCAGCCGCTACCACGTGACCAACGCCCAGACGTTCTACGAGGACGGCGAGCGCTGGAAGATCCCCGAGGACCCCTCGGCCTCCGGCAACACGAAGCAGCCGCCGTACTACCTCTCGATGAGCCGTCCCGGCGACGAGGCCTCGCGGTTCAGCCTGACCAGCGTCTACCTGCCGAACAACCGTCAGAACCTGGCGTCGTTCATGAGCGTCAACTCCGAGGCGTCCGACACCGAGAACTACGGCAAGGTGCAGATCCTGGAGCTGCCGAGCGACACCCGGGTCGGTGGCCCGAACCAGATCGCGGCGCAGTTCGAGTCCGATGCCGGGGTGCGTGCGGCGCTGCTGCAGTACGAGCAGTCGCAGAACACCAGGATCCTGCGCGGCAACCTGCTGACCCTGCCGGTCGGCGGCGCGATGCTCTACGTGCAGCCGATCTACATCCAGCGCGTGGGCGAGGGCTCCTACCCGGTGCTCCAGCTGATCACCGCGACCTTCGGTGAGGGCGTCGGCGTGGGCCAGACCCTCGACGAGGCGCTGCGCGTGGCGCTGGGCCTGACGGAGACCCGCCCGCCCGAGCCCGACGAGCCGGCGCCCGACGGCGACGCCGGCGGCGGGGGCGGGGGCGAGGTCAAGACGGCCGAGCAGTACCTCGCCGACGCGTCGGAGTACTACGACCAGGCGCAGGCGGCCCTGGAGGACGGCGACCTCGCCACCTACCAGGCCCGGATCGACTCGATGGCCAACGCGCTCGAGGCCGCCCAGCGGCTCCTCGGCGAGTAGTCGCCGCCGGCGCCCCCGCCGTCAGTCGGTGGGGGAGTCGGTGACGTCGGCCACGGTGGCGTCCAGCGCGGCGATCACGTCGGCGGACTCCACCGTCACGGCCACGCCGTGGGCGCCCGCGCCGAGTGAGATCGTGCCCTCCACCGCGGCGTCGGCGATCACCGGCCAGGCGTGGGTCGAGCCGAACGGGGTGATCGTGCCGCGCTCGTAGCCGGTGGCCGCGAAGGCGTCCTCGGCCGGCGGCATCGACAGCCGCGAGACACCCAGTACCGCCCGGAGCTTGGGCCAGCTGATCTGGCGATCGCCCGGCACGAGGACGAACAGGTACTCCTCACCCGACCGCCGCACCACCAGGGTCTTGACGATGCGATCGGGATCGACGCCGCGTGCGGCGGCGGCCTCGGCCAGCGAACCGACCTGCCCGTGACGGGTGACCGTGTGGCGGACGCCCGCGGCGTCCAGGGCGGCGATGGCGCGTTCCTCGCTCATGTGCCGAGCCTAGGTCCGCTCGCCGGGGTCCGCTCAGAGCACCTGGCGCAGGTTGGCGCGGGCCAGGTCGACGAGCTCGTCGCCGCGACCCGACATGACGGTGCGCAGGGCGTACAGCGAGAAGCCCTTGAGCTGCGCGGCGGTGACCGACGGTGGCACCGTCACCTCCTGGCGCTCGGTGATGACGTTGACGAGCGCCGGCCCGTCGTGGGCGAACGCCTCGGCGAGGGCGGGCTCGAGGTCGGCCGACCGGTCCACCCGGATGCCACGCAGGCCGATGGACTCGGCCACCTGCGCGAAGTCGGGGTTGTGCAGGCCCGTGCCCCAGTTCACGAAGCCGGCGGCCTTCATCTCCAGCTCGACGAAGTTCAGCGAGCTGTTCTCGAACACCACGACCTTCACCGGCAGCTCCTCCTGGACGAGGGTGATCAGCTCGCCGAGCATCATGGTGAGCCCGCCGTCGCCCGCGAGCGCGACCACCTGGCGGTCGGGGTGGGCCGACTGCACACCGATCGCCTGCGACACGGCGTTGGCCATCGAGCCGTGGCTGAACGAGCCGACCAGGCGGCGGCGGCCGTTCATGTGCAGGTAGCGGGCCGCCCACATGACGGGCGATCCGACGTCGGGCAGGAAGACCGCGTCGTCGGCGGCGAGGCGGTCGATCGTCCGCGCCACGAACTGCGGGTGCTGGGCGCGCCCCTCCTTGACCGGCTCGGCCAGGTCGTCGAGCCTCTCGCGCGTCTTCGCGTAGTGGGACAGGGAGTCGTCGAGGTGCTTGCGCCTCTCCTTGCGGTCGAGCAGCGGGAGCAGCGCCCTGGTGGTGTCGCGCACCGTGCCGACCAGGCCGAGGTCGAGCGGGACGCGGCGGCCGAGCTGCTCGCCCCGCACGTCGACCTGGATGATCGTCGCGTCCGGGTAGAAGTCGGGGTAGGGGAAGTCGGTGCCGAGCATCAGGAGGGCGTCGCACGCCTCGATGGCCCGGTAGCCCGAGGCGAAGCCCAGCAGGCCGGTCATGCCCACGTCGAACGGGTTCTCCCACTCGACGTGCTCCTTGCCGCGCAGGGCGTGCACGACGGGCGCGCCGAGGTGGTCGGCCAGCGTGAGCAGCTCGTCGTGCGCCCCCGCGCAGCCTGCACCCGCGAGGATCGTCACCTTGCCGGCGCCGTTCAGCAGGCCGGCGGCGCGCTGCAGCTCGGCGGGCGAGGGGGTGACGCGGGGCTCGGACTCGCGCACCACCGTGATGGTCTCGTCGTTCGCCTCCATCAGCGCGACGTCGCCGGGCACCACCAGCACCGCGACGCCCTGCTTCTCGATGGCCGCCTGCATCGCGATCCGCATCATCCGCGGCATCTGGGAGGGGCTCGAGACGTGCTCCACGTAGACGCTGCACTCGCGGAACAGCTCCTGCGGGTGGGTCTCCTGGAAGTAGCCGGTGCCGATCTCCGACGTGGGGATGTGCGCGGCGATGGCGAGCACCGGAACGCGCGACCGGTTCGCGTCGTAGAGGCCGTTGATCAGGTGGAGGTTGCCCGGGCCGCAGCTGCCGGCGCACACGGCCAGCCGTCCCGTCGTCGCGGCCTCGCCCGCGGCGGCGAAGGCAGCGGCCTCCTCGTGGCGGACCTGGACCCACTCCACCTCCGACGTCCGCAACGCGTCGGTGAACCCGTTGAGGGAGTCGCCGGGGATGCCGTAGACGCGCTCGACCCCGTTGGCCTCGAGCGTGTCGACGATGTTCTTCGCGATGGTGGCCATGGTCTCGACGCTAGGCCCGGGTGCGACCCTCCGCCACCGCGCGCGACAGCGCCTCCCGGGTCGCCGTGACGCCGGGGGAGTGGGCCGAGGCGCGCCGCGCGGACGTGAAGATCGTGCGGTGCGGGCGGCCCTCCAGCCGGTGCAGCGCCACCGGCGGCTCGCGGTTGAGCCACAGCAGGTCGGGCAGCAGGGCCACGGCGTGACCCGACTCGATGAGGCTGATCTGCGCCTGCAGGTCCGCGGTCTCGTAGCGGACGTCGGGCTCGAAGCCGGCCACCCGGCAGGCCTGCTCGGCGAAGTGCCGTGAGGCGACGCCGGGCGGCTCCATGACCCAAGGCGCGTCCGCGGCCCCGGCGATCGAGGTGATGTCGCCGAACCGACGGCCGGCGGGCGGGACGGCCAGGCGGACCTCGTCGGTGGTCAGGTCGACCGCGTCCAGCTCCGGGTGCCACGGCGTGTTGTGGCCCGGGTACTTCTCGGCGATCACGAGGTCGAACTCCCGTGCCCAGGTCTCGTGGAGGGCCGACTCGGGCTCGCGCTGCGTCATCGTCACGCGCAGGCGGGGGTGCTCGGTCTCCAGGATCGACAGCGTCGCCGGCATCAGCGCCAGCGCGACGGACTGGAACACCGCGAGCCGGAACGTGCCCGTGGCCTCGTCGAGGGAGCCCGCCAGGTCCGACTCGGCCCGCTCCAACCGCTCGAGGACCGCCGACGTGTGCTCGACGAGGATCTCGGCCTGCGGGGTGAGCTGGACGCGGCGACCGACCTTGCGCAGCAGCTCGACCCCGACCTCCTGCTCGAGCAGCGAGAGCTGCTGCGAGACGGACGAGGGCGACTGGTGCAGGGCGGCCGCGACGCTGGCCAGGGTGCCGCGGATCTGCAGTTCGCGCAGGAGGCGGAGGCGGCGGACGTCGAGCATGGAAATCCTTCAGTTAATCTGATCGATACCGGTCACAAAAGATCGCTTTACCTTAACTCGTGGTGCGGCTCACACTGGGATCACGCCCTGATCTCCCCGCTCGGAAGGCCTCCCCGTGATCGACCAGGTGACCCCCGTCCCCGCCCCGCCGACCGCCGACCCGCTGGCCGACGAGTCGGTCGCGCTCGTGCGCCGCTGGCTGGCCGAGTCGGCCCAGGTGCCCGCCGACAAGGCCGGTGCCCAGCTCGCCGGGCTGCTCAAGGACCCCCAGGGACTGGACTTCACGGTGGGCTTCATCGATGGCGTGATCCGCCCGGAGGACCCGAGGATCGCGGCGCGGAACTTCGCCGCCCTGGCCTCCGACGTCCCGGCGTTCCTGCCGTGGCACCTGCGGAACGCCGTGCGCGTCGGCGCGCTGGCCGGACGCGTGGTGCCGCGACTCGTCATCCCGGTCGTGCGACGCGCGCTGCGGTCGCTCGTCGGCCACCTCATCGTCGACGCGACCGAGGCGAGGCTGGGCCGCAGCATCGCGAAGATCCGCCGCGACGGCGTGCGGCTGAACATCAATCTGCTGGGCGAGGCCGTGCTGGGGGAGCGTGAGGCCGCCCGCCGTCTGGAGGGCACGCACGAGCTGCTGGCCCGTCCGGACGTGGACTACGTGTCGATCAAGGTGTCCTCCACCGTGCCGCCGCACTCGCCGTGGGCGTTCGACGAGGCCGTGGACCACGTCGCGGAGAACCTGCTTCCGCTCTACCGCGAGGCCGCCGCGGCCGCGACGCCGAAGTTCATCAACCTGGACATGGAGGAGTACCACGACCTCGACCTGACGATCGCGGTCTTCACCAGAATCCTCGACACCCCGGGCCTCGAGGATCTCGAGGCGGGCATCGTGCTGCAGGCCTACCTGCCCGACTCGGTGGGCGCGATGATCCACCTGCAGGAGTGGTCGGCCGCGCGCCGGGCGCGCGGAGGCGCGGGCATCAAGGTGCGCGTCGTCAAGGGCGCCAACCTGCCGATGGAGCGCGTGGACGCGGCGATCCACGGCTGGCCGCTCGCGACCTGGTCGACGAAGCAGGAGTCCGACACGAACTACAAGCGCGTGCTCGACTACGCGATGCAGCCCGAGCGGATCGCCAACGTGCGCATCGGCGTGGCCGGGCACAACCTGTTCGACCTCGCCCACGCCTGGCTGCTGGCGGGTCACCGGGGCGTGCGCGACGGGGTCGAGATCGAGATGCTGCTGGGCATGGCGCAGAGCCAGGCCGAGGTGGTGCGTCGCGACGTGGGCGGGCTGCTGCTCTACACGCCCGTCGTGCACCCGAAGGACTTCGACGTCGCGATCGCCTACCTGATCCGCCGCCTCGAGGAGGGCGCGAGCCACGACAACTTCATGTCGGCCGTGTTCGAGCTCAACGACGACAGCGAGCTCTTCGAGCGTGAGAGGAATCGCTTCCTGGCCTCGCTGGCAGCGCTGGACGACTCGGTGCCCGCGCCGAACCGCACGCAGGATCGCTCCGCTCCCGTGGCCGAGACCGAGCCCGGCGCGCCGTTCGAGAACACCCCAGACACCGACCCGTCGCTCCCGGCCAACCGGGCCTGGGGCCGGCAGATCCTGGCGAAGGTCCCGGGCTCGACGCTCGGCGAGGACCTCGTCGCGGAGCACACGCTGACCGACGCCGACACGCTGGAGTCGGTGCTCGCGTCGGCCGTCACCGAGGGGGAGGCCTGGGGCCGCCGTCCCGCCGCCGAGCGCGCCGAGATCCTCGAGCGCGCCGCACTCCGCCTGGAGCAGCGCCGCGCGGACCTGCTGGAGGTCATGGCCTCGGAGGCGGGCAAGACGCTCGACCAGGGCGATCCCGAGGTGTCCGAGGCGATCGACTTCGCGCGCTACTACGCGCACCTGGCACGTGGGCTGGGCTCGGTCGACGGCGCCACGTTCGTGCCGTCGCGGCTGACCGTGGTGACGCCGCCGTGGAACTTCCCGGTGGCGATCCCGGCAGGCTCCACGCTCGCGGCGCTGGCCGCCGGCTCCGCCGTGGTGATCAAGCCGGCGCCGCAGGCCGCGCGCTGTGGCTCGGTCATGGTCGAGGCGCTGTGGGAGGCCGGCGTGCCGCGTGAGGTGCTGCGGCTGGTGCACGTGGAGGAGTCGGACCTCGGGCAGCGGCTCGTGTCCGACCCGCGCGTGGACCGGCTGATCCTGACGGGCGCCTACGAGACGGCCGAGCTGCTCCGCAGCTTCCGTCCCGACCTGCCACTGCTCGCCGAGACGAGCGGCAAGAACGCCATCGTCGTCACCCCGTCGGCCGACTTCGACCTCGCCGCCAAGGACATCGCGGCGTCAGGCTTCGGCCACGCGGGGCAGAAGTGCTCGGCCGCATCGCTGGTGATCCTCGTCGGCTCGGTCGCGTCCTCGAAGCGCTTCCGTGAGCAGCTGGTCGACGCCGTGTCGTCGCTGACCGTGGGCTGGCCGTCGGACCCGGAGACGCAGATGGGCCCGCTGATCGAGCCCGCGAGTGGCAAGCTGCTGCGCGGGCTGACCACCCTCGACGCGGGGGAGTCGTGGCTCGTCGAGCCGCGGAGGCTCGACGACGCCGGCCAGCTGTGGTCGCCCGGCATCCGCGCGGGCGTGAAGCGCGGCTCCACCACGCACCTCACCGAGTATTTCGGCCCGGTGATGGGCCTCATGACCGCCGAGACGCTGGAGGAGGCCCTCGAGATCCAGAACCAGGTCGACTACGGCCTCACCGCCGGGCTCCACGCGCTGGATCCCGAGGAGATCGCGGTCTGGCTGGACGGGGTGCAGTCGGGCAACCTCTACGTGAACCGCGGCACCACCGGCGCGATCGTGCGCCGCCAGCCGTTCGGCGGCTGGAAGAGGTCGGCGATCGGCGCGGGCACGAAGGCGGGCGGACCGCACTACCTCTTCGGGCTCGGTGAGTGGACGTCCGCGCGGTCGTCGGCCGTCGCGAGTCCGGAGCCGCGGGCCGAGCGGCTGCTGCGGGCCGCGCGCGAGGCACACCTCCCGGCGGACGACCTGGATTTCCTGGAGCGCGGCTTCCGCAGCGACGCGGAGGCGTGGCGCGAGGAGTTCGGCGTCGCCCGCGACGTCTCGGACCTCTCCGTCGAGCGGAACATCCTGCGCTACGTCCCGACGCGGGTGCACGTGCGCCTGGCTGACGACGCCCGGCTCGTCGACGCGCTGCGCGTGTTCGGTGCCGGCCTGACGTCCGGCGCGCCGCTGCAGGTGTCGTCGGCGATCGACGTGCCCGAGGCGGTCCGCACTACGCTGCGCGCGTTCGGGGTCTCGGTGATGATCGAGGACGACGCCACCTGGATCGCGATGGCGTCGCGTCTCACGAACGGCCGGGTCCGCCTGGTCGGCGGAAGCCGCTCCGCGGTGGCCGAGGCGACCGGCGGCAAGCCGGACCTCGCGATCTACGCGAGTCGCCCCACCGAGGCTGGCCACGTGGAGCTGCTCCCGTTCGTGCACGAGCAGGCCGTCAGCATCACGGCGCACCGCTTCGGCACGCCGAACCACCTGACCGACGACCTCGCCTGACGAGCCGTGGTCGTGAACACACCCACCCCGATTTGGGCTCGCGGTAACCCTCCGGTAATGTTGTCCGAGCAACGCGGGGTGGAGCAGTTCGGTAGCTCGCTGGGCTCATAACCCAGAGGTCGCAGGTTCAAATCCTGCCCCCGCTACCAGAAGATCAGGCCCGGAAATCCAACGGATTTCCGGGCCTGATGCGTGGTGAGGCTGTGGTGGGCCGCTGCCGTCAGAAGCTGATGGCAGCGCAGGGCGACGGCGAGGAGCATTGCGGCCGTGAGAGCAGCGACCGCGTGGCAGCGAAGGAGCTGGCCACAGATCGCCCACGACGGTGGTCCGCTCCAGCCCCAGGCGCTCGGGTCGCCCGACACGCACGGGGTGTCGGTCAACCGAGCCCATGATCCCGCGACCGGCGACCTCAGTCACGTCGTGCACGTTGCCGTTGGTGGAGAGCCGAGAGATCGCGCGGCCGACCGGGTGGTTGGCGTGGTGTTCCAACGCGCCTGCGAACCACCGGAGATCGCGGTCACCGTCCGGCTTGACGGGATCCACGGCAACGACCTTGAGATCACCGGTGGTGATGGTGCGCTGCTTGTCGGAGGCCCCACGTGGAGTCAGTGGTCGGCGAGCGACTGGGTCAGCGGATCTCGATCGCGGTGACGATAGCGGCGCTCTATCACCGCATCAGGCCGATGAGCCTTCCTCGACGCCCGATGGCTCACGAGACTGGGGGCCACGCCAGTCCGCCGTGCACTGGCCATCCCCGAAGAGGCATCCGATGACGAACATGACGCAGCACGCCGACGCCTACGATGTCGCCGGCCGGGTAGCCGTGATCACCGGCAGTGGCCGCGGAATCGGCCGCGCGTGCGCCCTGGACCTGGCGCGCTCGGGTGCGAACATCGTTCTGACGTCGCGAACGGTGGCCGAGCTCGACGAGGTCGCCGCCGAGATCGAGGCCCTTGGCAGCTCTGCGCTGGTCATCCCCGGGGACGTTGCCGACTACGAATCGTGCAGCCGCATGGCCCAGACCGCGTTCGACGCCTTCGGTCAGATCGACATCCTGATCAACAATGCCGGCGCTGGCGGCCCCTGCACGGTCGCCGACTCCGATCCCTCGGTCTGGGCCGGCATCATCTCGCTGAATCTGATCGGCCCCTTCAACATGACCCACGCCGTGTTGCCGCACATGATCAAGGCCGGCAGCGGCCGGATCGTCATGATCGGCTCGGGACTCGGGCACAACGCGGTGGCGGGCCTCTCGGCCTATGGCGCTTCAAAGGCCGGCTTGAGCCACTTGACCAAGATCCTCGCCGATGAGGTCTGGGCTCACGGGATCGATGTGAACGAGGTCGTCCCGGGTCCCGTCATCACCAAGCTCACCGAGGGTCTCGTCGCGGTCGGCGAAGCGCCGGACGGGTTGCCCAGCGAACGCGTGAAGACGCCAGAGGAAGTCGGAGATCTGATCGGCTGGCTGCTGCGACAACGCGTCGGCGGCCCCACGGGTCAGATCTTCAGTCTGGCGCGCCGGTCGCTCTAGATTCCAACCCCGCGTCACGAGCGATCGATCAGCTGCTGCATGGCGTCGGGGTAGCGGTTGCCCTGGACCGCGATGCTGCCCGAGGCGCTCGAGAGCTCGGCGAGGTCCTCGTCCTCGAGCACCAGGGACGCGGCACCGAGGTTCTCGTCGAGGCGCTCGATCCGCCGGGTACCCGGGATCGGGACGATCCACGGCCTCTGGGCCAGCAGCCAGGCGAGGGCGACCTGGCCCGGAGTGGCGCTGCGGCGTTCGGCGATCACGGTGACGACGTCGACGAGGTCCAGGTTCTTCGCGAGCGCCTCCGGGGAGAAGCGCGGGAGCCCGGCGCGGATGTCGCCCGTCCCGAACGTGGTCTCGCGGGTGATCTGTCCCGTCAGCAGGCCGCGGCCCAGGGGACTGAACGGGACGAAGCCGATGCCCAGCTCCTCCACCGTCGTGAGGACGGAATCCTCGGGCTCGCGCCAGAATAGCGAGTACTCGCTCTGCAGGGCCGTGACCGGCTGCACGGCGTGCGCACGGCGGATCGTGGTGGGTCCGGCCTCGGAGAGCCCGAAGTGGCGGACCTTGCCGGCCTCGATCAGTTCCTTGACGGTGCCGGCGACGTCCTCGATCGGCACGGTCGGATCGACCCGGTGCTGGTAGAGCAGGTCGATCACGCCAGTGCGTAGACGCCGCAGCGAGCCGTCGACAGCCGCCCGGATGTGCTCGGGCCGGCTGGAGACGCCGGTCTGCTTGCCGTCGTCGTCGAACGCGAACCCGAACTTCGTAGCGATGACGACGTCGTCGCGAACGGGCTCCAGCGCCTCGCCGACGATGTCCTCGTTCTCGTACGGGCCGTAGACCTCGGCCGTGTCGAAGAGGGTGACGCCCCGCTCGAGGGCTTCGCGCAGGAACGCGATCATCTGTGGGCGGGCGGGGGAGGGGCCGAAGCCCTGGCTGATGCCCATGCAGCCGAGGCCGATGGCGGAGACTTCGAGGCCGGATGCTCCGAGGGTGCGGGTCGTCATGAGAGGCGGTTCTCCTGGGTCGAGTCGGTGGGAGGTCGTGCGGTCCAGCTCGCGAGCAGGGCGAGGGCCTGCTCGGCTTCGCTGTCCGGCGGCGCGGTGTAGACGTTGAGGCGCTGGCCTTCGTCGGCTGGTAGGTCGAACGCCTCGAAGTCCAGCTCAAGGTCGCCGACGAGCGGGTGATGGAGTCGCTTCGTCCCGGCGCGGTGGTGGCGGACGTCGTGGGCGGCCCACAGCTGGCGGAAGGTCTCGCTGCGTGTCGACAGCTCGCCGATGAGCTCGGTCAGCTCCTTGCTGAAGGGATCGCGACCCGCCTCGGCGCGCAGGTAGGCGACCGAATCGCGCTGGATGCGGGAGAAGTCGGTGAAGAACTCGTGCGCGTCCGGAACCAGGAAGACGTACCGGGCGCTGTTCGGGTCGTCGCCGAGCGCGTCGTACAGCGGGCTGTACAGCGCTCTGCCGAGTTCGTTCGCGGCGAGCACGTCGAAGCGGCCGTTGCGCACGTAGGCCGGGAAGGGCATCAGCTCGAGCATCCGCTGGATCGTCGGCCGGACCCGCCGGCGCGTCGGCTGGCGGCGGCTGGGCTTGCGGGTCGCGCTGGTCTGCACGAGTCGGAACAGGTGGTCGCGTTCGGCCTCGTCGAGCTGGAGGGCGTGGGTCAGTCCGTCGAGAACACCCTCGGACACGGCGCCGACATTGCCGCGCTCGAGTCGCGTGTAGTACTCCACGCTGATGCCCGCCAGAAGGGCGACCTCCTCGCGGCGTAACCCGGTGACGCGGCGGTTCGCGCCGTAGACGGGGAGACCCGCCTGCTCGGGGGTGATCCTGGCGCGGCGAGTGGTGAGGAAGTCGCGCATCTCTTCCTTCGGCGTCATGCCACCACGGTACGAGTCCGGAGCGCGCCAGCCAGTCCCTGCGAGTACCCGTCTCATCAGGGACTCCCGCGCACACGGGGAACCTCGTTGACTGAGGTCATGCGAACCCTTCACCCGATCCTCGCGGGCCACGTCCGCGCCGTCGGCATCGCGACGCGCGCGGGTCAGGGGCTGGCGTTCGCCCCCTTGACGCCTGCCGGAATCGCCCGCGTCGCCACCGAGGATGCCGGGGCCGCCTCCGGCCTCGTCAACACCGCTCACCAGCTCGGCAGTGCGGTGGTCCTGGCGATCCTCGTCGCCGTCTCCGCCGGCGCCGGAGCGGCGCTGTCCGAGCAGGTGCGAGCCGCCCTGATCGGTAGCAGTGTGTTGATGGGACTCTCGCTGCTCGCGGCCATCGTGCTCGTGCTGCCCACACGCAGCCTGAGGGCTGCCTCACCTCTCGTACCGACCGAGGAGAACGCATGACGTCATGGACACCGGACGAGCTGGAACGCATCGGCGAGGCGGAGGAGCTGCACATCGCCTCCCGCCGCAAGGACGGCACGCTGCGTCCCTTCATCATCATCTGGGTGGTGCGCGTCGACGAGGACGTCTACGTCCGCTCGGCCTACGGCACGGACAACCCGTGGTACCGCCGTGCAGTCGCCAGCGGGACGGGGCGCATCCGGGCCGGCGGGCTCGAGCGAGACGTCACGTTCGCCACTCCCGACGGGAGTCTGCACCAGGCCATCGACTCGGCCTATCACGCCAAGTACGACCGGTACGGCCCCGCAATCGTCGGCTCGGTCACCGGGCCGGGCGCGGCCGCAGCCACCTTCCGACTCGACCCCACCCACTGAAAGGACGTGCGCATGCACACCGTCACCCTCAACAACGACGTCGAGATGCCGATCCTCGGCTTCGGCGTCTACCAGGTCCCGCCCGAGGAGACCCAGGCCGCCGTGGAGGCTGCACTGGCCGCTGGCTACCGCCACATCGACACCGCCGCCGCCTACGGCAACGAGGAAGGGGTCGGAGCGGCGATAACCGCCAGCGGCATCGCTCGTGACGAGCTGTTCCTGACGACGAAGCTGTGGATCCAGCACAACCCGACGGGGAGGGTGGAGGACGACACGAAGCGTGCCTTCGCGACGTCCCTGCAGAAGCTCGGGCTCGATCGGGTCGACCTCTACCTCATCCACCAGCCGTTCGGTGACTACTACGCCGAGTGGCGGGCGATGCAGGAGCTGAACTCGCAGGGAGTGGCTCGCGCGATCGGCGTCTCGAACTTCCACCCCGATCGACTGATCGACCTCATCGACCACAACGAGATCACGCCCGCGGTCAACCAGATCGAGACCCACCCGTTCCACCAGCGGCACGTCGATCAGCAGTGGATGCGCGACCGTGGCGTGCAGATCGAGTCCTGGGGACCGTTCGCGGAGGGTCAGCACGGGATCTTCACCGACCCGGTCCTCAGCTCCATCGGCGAGTCGTACGGCAAGTCGCCCGCGCAGGTCGTCCTGCGCTGGCTCATCCAGCGCGACGTCGTCGTCATCCCAAGTCCGTTCGACCCGAGCGGATGGCCGAGAATATCGACTTCTTCGACTTCGCGCTGAGCGAGGAGGACATGAGCCGGATCGCCGAGCTCGACCGGGGCGAGAGCAGCTTCTTCGACCACCGGGACCCCGAGCGCGTGGCCTGGTTCGGCTCGCGCTCGATCGGCTGACGCGTGGCGGGTGACTCGATGGACCGACGGCGTCTGCTGACGCTGTCGGCCACCGCGGCGGCGGGTGTGGCGCTCGGCGGCTGCAGGGGAGGCACCGGTCGGAGCACCGGTTCGCCGTCGGTCTCCCCGTCATCGAGATCGTCCGCCTCGGCGAAGGCGTCCGTGCTCGTGGCCTACTTCTCGCGTGCCGGGGAGAACTACAGCTACGGTGACCGCGTCTGGCTCGAGACCGGCAACACCGAGGTGGCGGTGCGGATGATCGCCGACACGATCGACTGCGACGTCCATCGCATCGAGGCGGCGGACCCGTACCCACGCGAGTACGACCCGACCGTCGCGCGCAACAGCCGCGAGCAGGATGACGACGCCCGACCCGAGATGGCGGGCGCCTCGCCCGACCTCACCGGCTACGACGTCGTGATCCTCGCCAGCCCGATCTGGGGGAGCCGGGCACCGATGATCATGTCGACCTTCACCGAGGCGCTGGACTTCACGGGGAAGACCGTTCATCCGTTCACGACGCACGCGATGAGCGGGCTGGGCTCGACGGAGCGCGACTACGCGGAGACCTGCCGTGGCGCGGAGTTCGGTGAAGGACTGGCAGTCCAGGGCGAGACCGTCCGCGACGCCCGGCCCGAGATCGAGGACTGGTTGAAGCAGGCCGGCCTGATGAGCTGAGTCTTCTCCGCGTCAGACGTTGCGACGGTACTGGCCCCCCACCTCGAAGAAGGCTTCGGTGACCTGCTGGAGTGAGCAGACGCGCGCGGCGTCCATGAGGACGGCGAACACGTTCTCGCGGGTCGCGGCGGCCTCCTTGAGGCGGGTCAGCGCGGCCTCGGCCTCGTCGCGGTGCTGCTGCTGGAACTCGCGCAGGCGACGCAGCTGGGACTGCTTCTCGTCCTCGGTCGCGCGGGCCAGCTCGAGCTTCTGCGGGACGTCGTCACCGTGGGGGTTCTTGAAGGTGTTGACGCCGACGATCGGCAGCGAGCCGTCGTGCTTGCGGTGTTCGTAGAGCATCGACTCGTCCTGGATCCGGCCGCGCTGGTACCCGGTCTCCATCGCACCGAGCACGCCGCCGCGCTCGCTGATCGCCTCGAACTCGCGCAGCACGGCCTCCTCCACGAGATCGGTGAGCTCGTCGATGACGAACGAGCCCTGCAGCGGGTTCTCGTTCATGGCCAGGCCCCACTCGCGGTTGATGATCAGCTGGATCGCGAGCGCGCGGCGCACCGACTCCTCCGAGGGGGTCGTGACGGCCTCGTCGAACGCGTTCGTGTGGAGGCTGTTCGCGTTGTCGTAGATCGCGATGAGCGCCTGCAGGGTCGTGCGGATGTCGTTGAAGTTCATCTCCTGCGCGTGCAGGGAGCGGCCCGACGTCTGGACGTGGTACTTCAGCTTCTGGCTGCGCTCGTTCGCGCCGTACTTCTCCTTCATCGCGATCGCCCAGATCCGGCGCGCGACGCGGCCCATGACCGAGTACTCGGGGTCCATGCCGTTGCTGAAGAAGAACGACAGGTTCGGGGCGAAGTCGTCGATGTCCATGCCGCGCGCGAGGTAGGACTCGACGTAGGTGAATCCGTTGCTCAACGTGAACGCGAGCTGGCTGATGGGGTTCGCCCCGGCCTCGGCGATGTGATAGCCCGAGATCGAGACGGAGTAGAAGTTCCGGACGCCCTGGTCGATGAACCACTGCTGGATGTCGCCCATCATCCGCAAGGAGAACTCGGTGGAGAACAGGCACGTGTTCTGGCCCTGGTCCTCCTTGAGGATGTCGGCCTGCACGGTTCCGCGGACGTTCTGCAGCGCGAAGGTGCGCAGCTCGGCCGCCTCGGCCTGCGACGGGTCGCGTCCCTCCCGTTCGCGGAAGGCGTCGACCTGCTGGTCGATCGCGGTGTTGAGGAAGAAGGCGAGCACGGTCGGCGCCGGGCCGTTGATGGTCATCGAGACGCTGGTGGACGGCGAGACCAGGTCGAAGCCGTCGTAGAGGGTCTTCATGTCGGTCAGCGACGCGACCGAGACGCCCGAGGTGCCGACCTTGCCGTAGATGTCGGGGCGCTCGTCGGGGTCGCGTCCGTAGAGGGTGACCGAGTCGAATGCCGTCGACAGCCGGGTGGCCGGCTGGCCCTCGCTGAGCAGCTTGAAGCGCCTGTTGGTTCGGAACGGGTCGCCCTCGCCGGCGAACATGCGGGCTGGGTCCTCGTTGTCGCGCTTGAACGTGAACACGCCTGCCGTGTACGGGAAGAACCCGGGCAGGTTCTCCCGCCGCCAGAACCGCACCAGGTCTCCGTGCGCGCGGTAGCGCGGAAGGCTGACGCGGCGGACCTGGTTGCCCGAGAGGGTCTCGCGCGCCAGCGCGAACCGGAGCTCGCGGTCGCGCACCTTCACGACCTGCTCGTCGCCGGAGTACGACTCCACCACCGCGGGCCAGGCGTCGAAGGTGTCACGCACGTGCGCGGGCAGCTCGTCGAGCGCCCGGCGGGCAGCCTGCTGGACCGCCTCGTCATCGGGCAGCATCGCCGCCGCCGTGGCCAGGTGCTGAGCGCGATCGGCCTGGTCGGCGAGCTGCTCGGTCTCGGCATGGAAGCCGCGCACCGTCTCGGCGATCTCCGCGAGGTACCGGATGCGCTGCGGCGGCACCAAGTGGTGTTCGTCGGTCGAGTGCCGCACGTTGACCGCGGGCAGGACACCGGGCTCCAGCCCCAGCACGTCGCGCAGCTCCTGGTAGAGCGCGGTCACCCCGTCGTCGTTGAAGTGCGCCGCCGAGGTGCCGAAGACCGGCATGTCCGCCGGCTGCTTGCCGAACGCCTCGCGGTTGCGCACCAGCTGGCGGCCCACGTCGCGCAGGGCGTCCTTGGCGCCGCGGCGCTCGAACTTGTTGATCGCCACCACGTCGGCGAAGTCGAGCATGTCGATCTTCTCCAGCTGGCTCGCCGCTCCGAACTCCGGCGTCATGACGTAGAGCGACCGGTCGACGAACGGCAGGATCCCCGCGTCGCCCTGGCCGATGCCCGGCGTCTCGACGATGACCAGGTCGTGACCGGCCGCCTTGAGGACGTCGATCACGTCGCCGAGGTGCTCGGGGACCTCATGGCTGCCCCGGGTCGCCAGCGACCGGAACGACACCGGGCCACCGAGGGCGTTCATCCGGATGCGATCGCCCAGCAGCGCTCCGCCGCCCTTGCGCCGCGTCGGGTCGATCGCCACGACCGCCACGCGCAGCTTGTCGGCATGGTCGATCCGCAGCCGCCGCACCAGCTCGTCGGTCAACGAGCTCTTGCCCGACCCGCCGGTGCCCGTGATGCCCAGAACGGGGGTCGTGGAGCGGGCGGCCGCCTCCGCGATCGCCTGCGCCAGCGGAGCCGGCAGCCGGCCCGACTCGGCCGCCGTCACGGCCCGCGACACCGCGGCGCTGTCACCGGCCAGCACCGCGTCGGCTGCAGGAACGCCGAGCTCCGTCAGGTCGACGTCGCACTCCTCGATCAGCTGGTTGATCATCCCCACCAGCCCGAGGCGCTGACCGTCCTGCGGGCTGAAGATCCGCACGCCCGCTTCACGCAGTCGCGCGATCTCCTCGGGCACGATCACCCCGCCACCGCCCCCGTAGACCTTGATGTGGCCCGCGCCGCGCTCGGCCAGCAGCTGGACGAGGTACTCGAAGTACTCCACGTGGCCGCCCTGGTACGAGCTGACCGCCACGCCCTGCACGTCCTCCTCGACCGCCGCGTCGACGATCTCGGCCACCGAGCGGTTGTGCCCGAGATGGATCACCTCGGCGCCCTGGCTCTGCAGGATGCGCCGCATGATGTTGATGCTCGCGTCGTGGCCGTCGAACAGGCTCGACGCGGTGACGAAGCGAACGGGATGCGTGGGGGCGTGCATGAAGTCCTCGATTAGTAGGATGTCCTAGTATCAATAGTAGGACATCCTAGTAATTTGGGAAGGCCTCGTGCGGACCCAGATGAGAGGTGCAGCGGCCGTGCTGGGACCGTGAGTGTGTGGCCCGAGGTGTTGCATCCCCGTCTCCCGCGCTCGTGTGGGGCTGGTCGGCGGCGCTGCGCGGCGCGATCCTCGCGGTCCCGGCGGTTCTCGTGGCAACCCGCGATGTCCAGCTGGCCGCGGTGCTGGCCATCGGGGTGATCCCGGCCGCGTGCGTCCCGTTGCCCGCGACTCGACGGGCCCGTCTGCGGCCCGCCGTGCTGGGAGCCCTGGCGGCAGCCTCGCTGTTCGTGGGATCGGTCCTGGCGGAGTCGCCGCCGCTGGCGGTCGTCGGGATCTTCGTGTTCGCCGTGGTCGCGTCCCGGGCAGCGGTCGGGCGTCCGCTGGGTGCGGTGGCCCTGAGCCTGTGCCTGCCGCTGGTGGGGGTCGGCCTGAGCCTGTCCAGCATCGCGGTCGGCGCGACCCTGGCGGCCGTGGTCCTCGGCGGGAGCGTCTACGCGTTCCTCGTCTCCCAGCTGTGGCCTTCGCGTCCGAGCAGTGGGACACCGGCTTCCCTCGCCTCGCCCGGCGCGGCCAGCCTCCGGAGCTTCGGGTACCGGGCCGGGCTCGCTGGAGCCATCTGCGCCGGGACGGGCTTCGCCCTCGGCCTGGAGCACGTGGGCTGGGCGACGGGAGCGGCGCTGCTGGTCATGCGGCCGGCCCCGGCCGTCCAGCAGGCGCGTTCGGTGGGGCGGATCGTCGACGTGGTGCTGGGCGCGGCCCTGTCCATCGGGCTCGTCACGAGTGGTGCGCCGGCGGGAGTGGTTGCCGCCGCTCTGGGGATCGCGGTCATCTGCGCGACGGCGACGGCTGGCAGCCGGTGGTACGTGGTGCCGGCCTTCACCACCTTCATCGTGTTCGTGCTGCTGCTCTCCCACGCGCCGGACCAGGCGCAGGAGAGATTCTGGGAACGCGTGCTGGAGACGGGATTCGGCATCGCCGTGGCGGCGCTGGTCGGCTACTGGACCCTCCCGCGGGTGCGACGCCCTAGCTCGAGGCGTGCGGGTTGATCGCCGTGGCGGTGAAGAGCCCGGTCAGGCAGTGCTCTCCCTCCAACGAGTCGCGGTAGACGTCGGCCGCGGCGACCATCGTGCGTCCCACTGGTCCGACGAGGCGTCCGACGGCGACGAGCCGGTCGCCGTGGGCGGGCCGGAGGTGGTGGGCCTCGATCGCGGTGGTCGCGACGATCTGGCCGGACGCGACGACCGAGGCGAAGGTGGCTCCGACGGCGGCGAAGTCGGCCAGCATCGCGACGACCCCGCCCTGGCAGTGGATGCCTTCGAAGGTGAGCTCGGGCCTCACGGGCATGCTGACGATCGTGCGTTCCGGCGCGGTGGACTCGACGACCAGGCCGAGCAGGCGCGCGATCGGCATCGCCTCGATGGCTTCCGCGACACGGGGGAGCAGCTGAGTCATGTCCGTAACATATCAACGATACAGAACCTACGATAGACCCATGGCCCGACCTCGTACCCGCACCGATGCACTGGCGCACGAGATCCGTGACGCCGCGCTCGAGATCGTGAGGAGCGAGGGGGCGGGCGCCCTCACCACCCGCCACGTGGCCCGTGGCGCCGGCACGAACATCGCCGCCCTCAACCAGCTCTTCGGCGGTCGTGAGGGTCTGGTCAACGCCGTGGCGCTCGAAGGATTCGAGCTGCTCGCGGCTGTCCTGCCTTCGGCCACGGACGACGTGCGCCACGGGCTGATGGAGTACGCCGACGCCTGCCGGCGCTTCTCCCGTGCCGAGCCGGCGCTCGCCGAGCTGATGTTCATGCGGCCTCTTGCGGGACCGATTCCATCCGGGCATGGCGCCTTGAAGTGCCGGCAGGTGGTCATCGACACCCTGCAGGCCTCGAACGAGGCCGACGCCGACGCCGTCGAGACCGACGCGATGGCGTTCGCCGCGCTGCTCGCGGGCCTCACCGTCCAGGAGCGCCACGGACTGCTCGGCCGGACGGAGGAACGACGGGACGAGGTGTGGCGAGCGGCCGTCGAGGTGTTCGCCGCGGGCGTGCTCTCGGGGCGATGAGACCAGGCCCGGAGTCCGCGGACTCCGGGCCTGATGCGTGACGCAGGGAAGGGTCAGACGAGCTCGGCCACGGCGGTGCGAGCGGCCTCGTCGATCGTGTCGGCGACGACTCCGGCCTGGGTGAGGAAGAGCGCGTGGCTCGCGGAGACGTTGGTGATGCGGGCCCCGATCCGCGTCGCCATGTGCTGGAGCATGGCCTGGTCGAAGGCCTTGTCCTCGGTCGCGATGACGGCCCAGCTCGGGACGTCGTGCCACGCGGCCTTCGTGACGGGCTCCTCGAAGGAGGCCATGTTGATCGGGACCTGCGAGTCGGCCAGGAAGGCGGCGTCGGCGTCGCTCGTGTCGTGGGCGAAGCCGGCCTTGAACGCGGCGCGGTCGAGGCGGCCGAAGCCGTCGTCGCTGACCTCGATGACGAACTCGGGGGTCGCGGCGAAGCCCTCGTACTGCTGCGCGCTGGTCTCGCCGGTGTCGGGGACCAGGGCGGAGACGTAGACGAGGCCGGCGACGTTCGGGTGCGTGCCCGCCTCGGTGATGACGGTGCCGCCCCAGGAGTGACCCACCAGGATCGCGGGGCCGTCCTGCTGGTCGAGGACGCGGGTGGCGGCCGCGACGTCGTCGGCGAACGACGTCAGCGGGTTCTGGACGATCGAGACGCGGTAGCCGCGCTCGGTCAGGTTGTCGTACACGCCGCGCCACCCGGAGCCGTCGGCGAAGGCGCCGTGCACGAGGACCACGTTCTTGATCTGCGAGAGCTGTGCGTTCATGGGAGTGCCTCTTCCGTCACATCGTGATAACGTTTATCGCGATAAGTAAAGACTGCGGTGTCGCGGTCGAGGTGTCAAGAGGTCGACGAAAGAAAGTTCTCGCGGTTATGATTATCGCGATAGGAAGGGTTCACATGACTGCAGCGACCAGCACGCCCGCGACTCCGCTGGAGGATCAGCTCTGCTACTCGATCTACTCGGCGGGGATGGCGATCCAGCGGATGTACAAGCCGTTGCTCGACGAGCTGGGGCTGACCTATCCGCAGTACCTCGTGCTCAGCGTCCTGTGGCGCGAGGACGAGCAGACCGTCAGCGCACTCGCCTCGAGTCTCGCGCTGGAGTCCAGCACCCTGACTCCGTTGCTGAAGCGCCTCGAGGCCGGGGGACTCCTCACGCGCCGGCGCAACCCCAGCAACGAGCGACAGGTCATCGTCGCCCTCACCCCGCAGGGCGACGCGCTTCGCGAGCGGGCCGGATGCCTCGGCTCGGCGCTGCTCGAGTCCTCGGGACGCACCCCGGAGGAGCTGGCTCAGATCAACGAGCAGATCCGGTCCCTGCGCGACACGATCTACGCGACCGCCTCCGCCTGCACCTGGGACGCGCCGATCTGACCGGCCGCCGAGGGCCGACCACGGCGAGAGTCAGCCGAAGTCCATTCCCCCGAGGTCCTTCGCGGGCCTCCGATCGGGCAGCCGCAGCATCCGCAGGGAGTTGAGCAGGCCGAGCAGGCCGGCGATCAGCGGCACCAGGAGGGCGAGCTGGAGCGAGAGGTTGCGGGCGCCGTCGTTGATGGCGAGGACCTCGGCCTCCACGGCGGGGGGCTCGCCGGTGATCTGCTCGGCGAGCTGGGTGTTGCTCATCACCTCGGCGTCGTTCTCGAGAGCGGCGGCGATCTGCTGCTGCTGCGCCGACGGGATGACGTCGCTGTTCTCGGTCATCTGGGTGAAGCTGACCGACAGGGCCGCGAGCATGATGCCGCCGGCCATGGCGAGGCCGAAGGAGAGTCCGAACGACCCGGCCGCCGAGTTGACGCCGGCGGCCTCGCTGACCCGCTCCTCCTCGACGGGCGCGAGCGTGTAGTTGTTGAGCT
This sequence comes from Aeromicrobium choanae, assembly GCF_900167475.1. Lineage (NCBI taxonomy): Bacteria > Bacillati > Actinomycetota > Actinomycetes > Propionibacteriales > Nocardioidaceae > Aeromicrobium > Aeromicrobium choanae. Next base: position 2,472,478 of record NZ_LT796768.1, read on the forward strand.
GGGACACGAGCAGCCCCAGGCCACAGCCCGCGAGGGCGAGGGGGATGACGAGGTACCAGCCGCTGTCCACTCGTGGGACGAACGCGATGATGATCGCGATCCCGAGGCTGGTCAGCACGAAGCCGTCGCGGATGATCGAGGCGGGACGCCGGCCGCCGGCCTTCCGGCCGGCGAGGACGGCCGCGACGAACATGGTCAGTGACAGCGGGGCCAAGGAGAGTCCGGCTTCGAGGGCGTTGTACTCGAGCGTCATCTGGAAGAACAGGGGCAGAGCGATCATCGCGCCGCCGAGCGTGACCTGCTGGAGGAGCTGACCCGAGACGCCGGCAGTGAAGTTCGGGTGCCGGAACAGGTCCGGGTCGAGCAGGGGGACCTTCTGCTCGCGCTTGCGCTTGATGAGCCACCGCGTGAGCAGCACGAGCGCGGCGGCGCCGACCACCATCAGCAGGCCGACGTACTCGCCGCCCTCCTGCCACACGAGGATCCCGAGCACGACCCCGCCCATGCCGACGACGGACAGGACGGCGCCGACCGGGTCCACCTGTCGTGAGCCCGTGTAGGGAACGTCGCGGACCAACCGGATCTGACTCAGGACGATGCCGATGATGACGACCTCCAGTGCGAAGCCGACCCGCCACGAGAGGTAGGTCGTGACGAACCCGCCGAGGAGAGGGCCGATCGCGGCCGCGATGGCGGCCGCGGCGCCGACGAGCGCGTACGCCTTCTTCTGCGCCGCGCCCGTGAAGTTGCCGTGGATCAGCGACTGCATGGCCGGCAGCAGCAGCGAGGCCCCCAGCCCTCCGATGATCGCCCAGAAGACGACGATCGCCGTGAGGCTCTGGGAGAGGGTCATCGCCAGCGCCCCGACGGCGTACGCCACCAGTCCCAGGACGTAGGCGCGCTTCCGTCCGATCAGGTCGCCGACCTTGCTGTTGATCAGGATGAACGCGGCCGAGACCAGTGCTTCGAGCGCGATGGCGGACTGCACCCCGCTGGCGGTGGTGTCCAGGTCGTCGATCACGGCGGAGATCGACACGTTCATCAGGGACGTGTCGACGACCAGGACGAACATCGCCGCCGCCAGCAGCAGCATCAGGCGGGTGCTTCCGGCGTGCTCGGCTTCGACGCCCTCGTCTGGACTCGTGCTCATCTCGGCATGCTGGCACGCGGGTGGTCCACCGTCAGGGCGACAGGACCTCCTCGACCGTGATCGCGGAGTGGCCCACGGCCGCGGCGACCGCGGCGTTCGTCAGCTTCCCGTCGTGGGTGTTGAGGCCCTGCGCCAGACCGGTGTCGGCTCGCATCGCCTCGGTCCAGCCGTGCTCGGCCAGGGCGATCGTGTAGGGCAGCGTCGCGTTGGTCAGGGCGTACGTCGACGTGTGGGGAACCGCCCCGGGCATGTTGGCCACGCAGTAGAAGATCGAGCCGTGGACGCCGAAGGTCGGATCGGCGTGCGTCGTCGGGCGCGAGTCCTCGAAGCAGCCCCCCTGGTCGATCGCGATGTCGACGAGGACCGACCCCGGCTTCATTCGTGACACCAGCTCGTTGCTGACCAGCTTCGGTGCCGCCGCGCCCGGCAGCAGCACGGCGCCGATGACCAGGTCCGCCTCGAGGACCTGCTGCTCGATCGCGAGCCTCGACGAGGCGAGGCCGTGCACGCGGTTGTCGTACCTCCAGAAGCTCATCCTGAGCTTGTCGAGGTCGGTGTCCAGGAGGGTCACGTCGGCGCCCATGCCGAGGGCGATGTTCGCCGCGTTCTGCCCGGACACCCCGGCGCCGATGATGACCACCTTCGCGTTCGCGACACCACCGACGCCGCCGAGCAGCACCCCTCGACCGCCCTCGGCCCTCATCAGCGCGTGCGCGCCGACCTGGGGCGCGAGGCAGCCGGCGACCTCGCTCATCGGGTACAGCAGCGGGAGCCCGCCGTTCGCCCCGGTGACCGTCTCGTAGGCGACGCCGGTGACCTTCCGCGCGAGCAGCTCCTCGGTCAGCGGCCGGTCGGCGGCCAGGTGCAGGTAGGTGAAGAGCAGCTGGCCCTCGCGCATGCGGTGGTACTCCTCGGCCACGGGCTCCTTGACCTTCAGCACGAGGTCCACGCCACCGTCGGTGCCCCAGGCGGACTCCGCGTCGTCGACGATGGTTCCGCCGGCCGCGACGTAGTCCTCGTCGCTGATCGACGAGCCGACGCCGGCCCCGGTCTGGATGACGACCGCGTGACCGCGGCTGGTCAGCTCGCGCACGCCCAGGGGCGTGATCGCCACCCGGTACTCGTGGTTCTTGATCTCCTGGGGAACACCGATCTTCACGGCATCAGCCTCTCGTCGTCGTGACACGCCTCACGCTACGCCGAGTTCGGGTGGTCCATGTCCCGTTGACCTCGAGGGCCGCCGTCGCACCGGGGCGGGCTCAGGCCAGCAGCGCGGCGAGCTTGTCCTTCGCCCGGTGGCCCGGCTTCGTCCCCTCGACGATGCAGGCGATGGACGAGGAGTGCTCGGTGCGCAGCGGCAGGATCGCCTGGTAGCCGTCCGAGTCGTACCAGTCCTGTGCCGCCCGGGCGCTCGGGAACTCGATGACGACCAGGTCGCCGTCCCACGTGCCCTCGGCCGCGGTCAGCTGGCCCCCGTGCACGATGAATCGGCCGTCGTAGGGGGCGAGGGTGTCGTCGATCCGCTCGAGGTACTCGATGATCTCCGGACCGAAGTCCAGCTCGCGGAGGTAGGCGATGGCGTAGGCCTTGGTGGTGCTCATGGTGTGCTCCGTTCGTCGGTGATGGGTCGATCACACCTGACTCGGCGGCGAACGTCGATGACTTCGCAGGTCATGGCCGCGATGCCCTCGCCTTGGCTAGATTGGCGCTCGTGAGCACCTCCGCCGGCACCCTGATCCGCGAGTGGCGGCAGCGCCGCCGGCTCTCGCAGCTCGAGCTCGCGAACCGCGCCGAGGTGTCGACCCGGCACCTCAGCTGGATCGAGACCGGGCGCAGCCGGCCCACCAGCACGATGGTGGTGCGCCTGTGCGACCAGCTCGAGGTGCCGCTGCGCGAGCAGAACCAGGTGCTGCTGGCCGCGGGTCACGCACCGTCCCATCCCGAGCGTGCGCTGGGCGACCCGTCGATGGCCGAGGTGAACCGTGCCCTCGAGGCGATCCTCGCCGCACACCATCCCTACCCGGCGCTCGTGGTCGACCGCCGGTGGGACCTGGTCGCCGCGAACGACGCGCTGTACGCGCTGCTAGCCGGGGTCGACGCCGACCTGCTCGAGCCGCCGGTGAACGTCATCCGGCTGTCCCTGCATCCCCGTGGGCTCGGCGGGCGGATCGCCAACCTCGACGAGTGGCGGGCCCATCTCGCCGAGCGGCTGCACCGTGAGCACGCGGCGACGGCCGACCCGTTCCTCGCGGAGCTGTACGACGAGGTGACCGCGGGCGGCATCGCTCCGGTGGACTCGGCCGCCCTCGTCGTCCCGCTGCAGCTGCGCACCGAGGATGGCGAGGTGCTCACCTTCATCTCGACGACCACGGTCTTCGGGACCCCGCGCGAGGTGACCCTCTCCGAGCTCGCGATCGAGGCGTTCTACCCCGCCGACGAGCAGACGCGGCGCCTGCTGGGCTGAGGCCGCGTCACTCGGGTGCAGCGAAGTGCTGGAAGTCGGGCTCGGGCCAGCGCCCGCCCCACGTCCAGCCGATCCGCTCGAACGCGTTCACGACCACGTCGCCGTCGTGGATGACGCCGGGCGCGGTCTCGGCACCGGGGGAGCGGTCGACGCCGGCGAACGGTGCCCCGGCGCGCGGCAGGATCTGGCCGTCCGTGACGTACGGGTTCTGCACGGGGTTGAGGTCCACGGCGTCGCCGAACGCATGACGCGACCAGTTCGGCTGCCCCAGCACGCGCCGGCAGTTGAAGCCCGACGTGTTGTTGGCGGCCATCGAAGCGTCGTCGTCACCGCCGTAGTCGCTCACGAGGCGCATCCGCTCGATGGGCCACCGCGCTTCGTAGAGCTCGCGGAAGACCGTGAGGAGGTCGTTCGCGTGGTCGACGTGCACGGCCAGCTCGCCCTCGCGTGCCCGGCCGTCGAAGCCCACGTGCGTGACCCGCAGGTAGCGCAGGGAGGCCAGCGGGACCGGGCACATGGCCGGGTCGTGGCTGCTCGCCATCCGGCTGGCGAGCGCGGCCCCGATCGGCTCGACGGAGCCCTCGAACGGTGGCAGCTCCGTGCCCGCCTCGACGGTGTCCTCGGCGCCCACGGGCCTGAGGCTCGTGCAGGCGCGGTGTGCCTGCCAGCGCTCCTGCGCGGCGGTCGCGGCCGCTCCCCGCAGCGCGCGGGCCGGCGCTCCCCGCTCCGGCATGAGCCCGGGCACCCACTCCTCGCCGACCAGCTCGTCGCCCCGGAACCGCAGTCTCAGGACGCCCGTGTCGGCGTTCCTGCCGTGGTACCAGTGGAAGTTCCCGAGCCCGTAGCTCACGTAGGTGTCGCCGAGGAGGCCGCTGCCGAGGAGCGTGTGCGAGTGGGAGCCCGCGACGACGTCGGCTCCGGCGTCGGCCAGTGACTTCGCCAGCGTCACCTGGTCCTCGGTTGCGCACGTCGCGCCCTCGGCGCCCCAGTGCAGCTGGACCACCACCAGGTCAGCACGCTCGGCCGCGGCGCGGACCTCGGCCAGCAGCCGGTCGGTGCGCGGCACGCGCGCCGCGGCGATGCCGCCCCACGTCGGCCCGGCCGCCCAGATCGGGTCGCGGCTCTCGCGGGTGGACGCGTCCGCCGCGAGCACGGCGACGGCGATCCCCTTCACCTCGAACTCCTGCGCGCGGAAGGCCTCGTCGGCGTCCCGGCCGACGCCGACCACCCGGACGGGACCGCGTCGGCCGGCGCGCAGGGCATCGCGGACGCCCACCCCTCCGTAGTCGCCGGCGTGGTTGTTCGCCAGCGACACGACGTCGACGCCGGACCGGGCGAGCACGTCGAGAGCCGCCGGAGGGGTGCGGAACCAGTAGCGGGCCGACGGGGTCTCCAGCTCCTTGCGAGCGCGGGAGCCCCGGGCGGTCAGCGCGCTCTCGAGGTTGACGATCGCCAGGTCCGCCTCGCGGAGCGCGGCCGACAGGGGACCGAGCGTGCTGCCGGGCTGGGTGACGAGCCGGGCGAGGCGACCCTCGAAGTGGACGTCGCCGGCGAACGCCAGCGTCACCTCGGGCCGGGGGAGGGTGTCCGCCTCCTCCGCGAAGAGCGTGTCGCGCACCGCCGCGCCCTCGTCGGACGTGGAGGTCAGCCACGCCGCCAGCGAGGCCGCGACGAGCAGCGCCAGCGCGATGGCGGGCAGCGGCTCACGGCGCACGGGGCACCTCCCAGGGAAAGACCTCTCCGACCAGCATGGCACCGCAGCGAATCAGGAGCCTTCGGTGATCTCCGCGAGGCCGCCGATCACGCGGGTCAGGCCCCAGTCCCACGCGCGCTGTGCGTCGAAGGGACCCTGCATGCTCTCGCCGGCGGCACGACCGACCCGCTGGGCCAGCGCGAGATCAGGACCGAGGTAGGTGGCGAGCGGCCCGGCCGCCCGCTCCCACTCCTCTGCCATGTCCACGGCGGCGGACGCCTGCGCCATGCGGGACGCCGTCGCCCGGGCGAAGTCCAGCACGAACGCGAGGGCCGCGTCGCGGTCGAGGTCGCCGAGGCCGGTGTCGTCGAACGCATGCAGCTCGTGGTCGTACTTCGCGACGGTGCCGGGACCCAGTGCCGTGCGCGGATCGTCGACGTCCAGCAGCCAGGGTCGAGCCCGCAGCAGCTCGAGGTTCGCCTCGGCGACGCGTCGCACGCGAGTGCGCCACCGCGCGCGCCCGAACGGCGAGAGCTCCATCTCGGCGTGGGCTCGGTCGGCCATCAGCACGAGGAGGTCGTCCCGGCTGTTGACGTGTGTGTAGATCGACATCGTCGTCAGCCCGAGCGACTCCGCGACCGCCCGGATCGTCACCGCCGTCAGTCCGCGCTGGTCGGCCAGGGCCAGCGCGTGGGCGACGACGTCGTTCGTCGAGTGGGTCGCACGGGGCCCGCGCCGGCGCGGCGGGGGAGCGTGCGGGCTCTCCCGCCACAGCAGGTCGATGAGGGGTCTCGGCATGGGAATCGATTCGTGGTCGGACGCGTTACCTTGTACGTCGTACACAGTTTATCCCAGGAGGCACCCATGAAGATCACCCAGACCGCCGTGTCGCTCAACGTCCCGGACGTCCCGGCGTCCGCGGACTTCGCCCGCGCCCACTTCGGCTACACCGAGGCGATGTCCGCCGAGGGCTTCGTCTCCCTCCAGCACCCCGACGCCGGGTCGAACCTGATCTTCCTCGCCACGGGCCTGCCCACGTTCAAGCCCGCGGAGGCGGCTGGCTCCGCGGGTGACGGGCTGCTCCTGGCCTTCGTCGTCGAGGGCCTCGACGACGAGTTCCGGCGCATCGCGGACGCCGGCGCGCGCGTGGTGACGGCGCCGGAGACCGAGCCGTGGGGCGAGCGCTACTGCCAGTTCGCCGACCCGAACGGGATCATCTGGCAGCTCGTCGAGTGGGTCGCCTGACGGCGCTCGCCCACGCCCGGTTCAGGCCCTGGCGGAGGAGCGGCGGCGCAGCTCCAGACGCGCGATGCTGCGCTTGTGGACCTCGTCGGGGCCGTCGGCGAGACGCAGGGCGCGCTGGTGGGCGTAGTAGGTCGCCAGCGGGAAGTCGTTCGTCACGCCGGCACCACCGTGGACCTGGATCGCCCGGTCGATGATCTTGAGCGCCATCTCGGGTGCCTTGACCTTGATTGCGGCGATCTCGGTGCGGGCCTGCTTGTTGCCGACGGTGTCCATCAGCCACGCCGTCTTCAGCACGAGCAGCCGGGTGGCCTCGATCTCGATGCGGGCCTCGGCGATCCAGTCCTGGATGTTCGCGCGCTCGGCGAGGGGCTGGCCGAAGGTCACGCGGGACTGTGCCCGGTCGATCATCAGGTCCAGCGCCCGCTCGGCCATGCCGATCGAGCGCATGCAGTGGTGGATCCGGCCCGGGCCGAGGCGGGACTGGGCGATCATGAAGCCGTCGCCCTCGCCGGCCAGCAGGGCGGTCTTGGGGACGCGAACGTCCTCGAACAGGACCTCGGCGTGGCCCTCGCGGTCGAGGTAGCCGAAGACCGGCAGGCCACGCACGATCGTGATGCCCGGCGTGTCCTTCGGGACGACCATCATCGACTGCTGGCGGTGGGTGGCCGCGTCGACGTTGGTCTTGCCCATGACGATGAACACCTCGCAGTTGGCGTGCAGCGCGTTCGAGGCGAACCACTTGCGGCCGTTGAGGACGTACTCGTCGCCGTCGGCCACCATCGCGAGCTCGACGTTCGTGGCGTCGGAGCTGGCGACGGCCGGCTCGGTCATGCAGAAGGCCGACGCCATCTCCCCGGCCAGCAGCGGCTCGAGGTACTTCTCCTGGTGCTCCTCGGTGCCGAAGAGGGTCAGGATCTCCATGTTCCCGGTGTCCGGGGCGTTGCAGTTGATCGCCTCGGGCGCGATCTCGGGACTGCGACCGGTGATCTCGGCCAGGTGTGCGTACTGCACGTTGGTCAGGCCGGCGCCTCGGTCCCCGTGCGGGAGGAAGAGGTTCCACAGACCCTGGTCCTTCGCGACCTTCTTCAGGGACTCGAGGATCGGCGGGTGGAAGTTCGGGTCGCCGGACTCGTCCATCTCGCGGCGGTAGACCGGCTCGGCCGGGTAGACGTGCTCGTCCATGAAGGCGGTGAGTCGCGCGACGTACTCGCGCGTGGTGCTGTCGGGGGTGAAGTCCATGGTCTCGTTCCTTGAAGTGGTGGTCAGCGCGTGGGGAGGATCGCCCGCGCGCACGGGCGGCAGGAGGCCTCGAGCGCGGGTGCGAAGCCCACGTCCCAGAAGAGCTCCCAGTCCATCGCCGGGGCTCCGCAGGCGCTCTCGGCGGAGCCGAGTCGTCGCGCGTGATGCGTTCCGTACGGCACGCGGGCCGTCCTGCCGTCCCAGGTGCCCCACGTCCCGCGCGGTGCGCTGGCGAAGTAGTCCATGTGGGGCCGGCCTCTCATGACGGGGTGCTGCGGGGCGTGAAGAAGGGTCGGCGGCCACCGGGCCGCCGACCCCTCACGTCGTCAGTTCTCCTGCGCGAAGTCCGCGACGATGTCCTCGTACTTGACCTGGCCTTCCTTCAGCAGGCCGATGCGCACCGCGATCGCCGCCATGCGGTCGAACGCGTCGCGGCTCATGCGCCACTCCGGGTCGGCCTTGGTGATGACGTTCTTCGACCAGTCGTCCACGTAGGCGGCGCTCAGGTCGGCGGCCTTCCCGTCGAACGTGTTCTTGTTGAGGAACGCGGCGGCGTCGTCGGGACGCGCGAGCATCTCGTCCTTGATCGTCGTCTGCAGGGCGAGGTAGTTCTCCACGGCCTTCGGGTTCTTCTTGAGGAAGTCCTCACGCACGACCAGCGGTCCCACCTCCTGGCCGCTGAGGATCTCGGGCGAGGCCGTGTCGGAGTACTCGACGTAGATCGAGCCGCCGGCCGCCGCTTCCAGCATGCGGCTCGAGGCCCACGTCTGGCTGACGACGGCGTCGACTCGCTTCGCCTTCAGCTGGGCGATCATCGGCGGCATCTGGCCGACGGCGAGGCGGGTGACGGAGTCCTTGTCGACGCCGGCCTCCTCGAGCGCGAGGGTGAGCTCCGTGTCGGCTCCCGCTCCGATGGCGGTGACGCCGATCGTCTTGCCCTCGAGGGCCTTCATCTTCTCCTCGAACGGAGCGTCGGCACCCGGGCCGTCGAAGCCCTCGCGCGTGATGATCGCGTAGGTCACGGTGGGCATCCGCATGCCGACGATGATCGGCCGCTTGCCCTTCTGGCCGTTGGCGAAGGAGGCCATCGTCAGCAGGGTGTCCTGCTGCATCGCGTCGATCGCGCCGGAGGCCAGCAGCTGCGATCCCTGGACGCCGTTCTGCGGGTAGATGAACTTGTCGACCTTGAGGTCGTGCTTGGCGAAGAGCTTCTCGTTGAGCGCGAACTCGTCCATGAGGTAGACGTCGCTGGGCGAGGAGGCGATCTTCATCGCGACGGGCTCGCCGTTGCCTCCGTCCGCGGCCTCGCCGGACGAGCCGCAGGCGGCGAGCAGCAGGCCCATCGCGACGACTGCCGACGTGGCCTGGACGACCGTGCGACGGGGGTGGCGGGACCGGCTGCGGGTGACTCTTCCGGCGGTGATGCGGAACATGTGCTCTCCTTGGCTTCTGACCCCGGGGGGACCAGGTCGTGGGGTGGTGCTGGGGCGAAGCAAGTGACGTGGATCACTCTTTTCGATACCGCGAGTGTGGTGCGATTTTCTCTGTCAAGTCAATGAAAATCGGGCCTATCACCCTGATAGGCAAGCGGGTTCACGACAGATGCAGGCGCAGGGGGATCGAGCCCCATCCGCGCAGCGTGTTGTTGTGCTGACGCGTCGGGGGCGCGGCCAGTTCGATGCGGTCGACCCGCTCGAGGAGGACGTTCAGCAGCGACTCGGCCTGGAGCCGGGCGACGTGCTGCCCGACGCACTGGTGGATGCCCATCCCGAAGGCCAGGTGGCCCGACGGATCGCGTCGCAGGTCGAAGCGGTCGGGGTCCTCCCACCGGCGCGGATCGCGGTTGGCGGCGCCGTAGCAGATCAGCACGCGACGGCCCTCGGGCAGCGTCTCGCCGCCCAGGGTGACGGTGGCCGCGCTCTTGCGGAACAGCATCTGCACGGGCGACTCCCAGCGAAGGGCCTCGTCGAACGCGACGCGGGCCAGGTGCGGATCCGACTTCAGCAGCTCCCACTGGTCCGGGTGCGTGGCGAAGGCGTAGAGGACCGCGGAGAGTCCGTAGACGGTGGTGTCCACGCCGGCAGACAACAGCGACCGGGTGAGCAGCGGGGCCTGCTCGTGCAGGATGTCGCCGCGGTCCGCCGCGGCCCAGATGTCCGCGCCGAAGCCCTGCGGCTCCAGGGCGTCGCGCTGGCAGGCGCCATTGGCCCACTCGGCGAGCTGGGGGGCCCGGGCCTCGCCCTTCTTGACCAGGTCGTTGCGCGGTCCGCCGGAGTTGAAGACGTGATCGGCGTAGGCGGTGAGGTTCTCCCGGCCGCAGACCCCGGCCGCGTCGGCGAAGAAGTTGACGGGGAAGACCTTGCCGACGTCCTGGTAGCCGTCGATCGCGACGTGACCGTCCTCGGCGCGCTCGGCGACGAGGCCGTCGATCAGCGCCGCGGCCTGCCGCGAGCACTCATCGGCCATCGGGCGCATGGCGCGGGCCGACATGACGTCGGCGAGGACCTCACGCGGTGCGTCGTGCCGGGGCGGGTCGGTCTCCAGCAGTCCGGTCGTGCGCCACGGCTCGTTGAGTCCGACGCCGTTGCCCGAGACCAGCTCCTGCCAGTTGGCGAGCACGGTGCGCACCTCGTCGTAGCGGGACACGACGTGCACGTCGTAGTGCGACAGGTAGGCGATGGGACCGGCCGCGAGGAGTCGCCGGTGGAAGGGGACGGGGTCCTCCAGGATCTCGGGGGAGAACGGATCCTCGTCGAAGACGGGAAGGGGAGAGGTGGGCATGGCGCCAGTGGTCATCGGTCGCTCCTAGAGGTCCAGCACGAGTCGTTCGGTCACGGCGCGCGAGACGCACACGAACATGCGGTCGTTCTCGGCGCGTTCGGCATCGGAGAGCAGGGAGTCGCGGTGGTCGGGGACGCCGGCGAGCACGCCGACCTCGCAGGTCCCGCAGACGCCCATGGAGCACGAGGCCAGCACCGGGCTGCCGGCCTCGGCCACGGCCTGAAGCACCGATTCGCTCGGAGTGACCGTGATGGTCTTGCCCGACCGGGCCAGCTCCACGGTGAAGGGCCCCGAGCGCACCGGGGGAGCCTGCTCGACTGCGGCGAACCGCTCGAAGCGGACGGTTCCCGTGGGCCACGCCGAGGTGGCCGACTCGATCGCGGCGAGCAGCGGCTCGGGTCCGCAGGAGTAGATCTTCGTGCCCTCCACGGGCTCGGCGTACTCCGACAGGTCCAGGTGTCCGAACTCGTCCTGGGGCCGGGCCATGACGCGGTCGCCGTACGGGGCGAGCTCATCCAGGAAGGCCATCGAGGCGCGGGTCCGGCCGCCGTAGAGCAGCCGCCAGTCGACGCCCATCCGCTCGGCGGCGTCGATCATCGTCATGATCGGCGTGATGCCGATGCCTCCGGCGATGAACTCGTAGCGCTGGGCCGAGGCGAGCGAGAAGTGATTGCGCGGCGTGCCGATGCGGATCAGGTCGCCCTCGGCGAGCTCGTCGTGCAGGTAGATCGAACCGCCGCGTGAGACGGGCTCACGCAGGACCGCGATCTGGTAGGAGTACGCGTCCCAGCGGTCGCCGCACAGGGAGTACTGGCGGATCGCGTTGGACCCGTCGGGCTGAGGGACGACCACATCGATGTGGGACCCGGGGGTCCAGTCGGGCAGCCGGCCGCGCGCGGGATCGACCAGGGTGAGCCGGACGACGCCCTCGGCGGGGAAGTCCGCGCGGGCGACCCGGACGGAGTCCTTGCCGAGCAGGTCGGGATTCGAGTGCGAAGCATCCTCACGGGACGCCTCGGTGGAGGTGGTCACGTGAGCGACGCTACCCACGCGAAGCGATGTGACCTAGGTCTCAAGGCGTATCGCCGTGATAGGTGCGCAGCGGTTACCGGTGCCGTCCGCCGCTGCTTGACTACGACCGATTTCCCCACCGCCCCCTGCAGGAAGCGACGCCCGATGAATCACCTGAACTTCCGGCTCGACGTCTACGGCGAGCCGACCGACGAGCAGGAGGACGTGCTGTTCCGTCGCGTCATGCCCGCGGACGATCCCACGTGGCTGCGCCTCTCCGACGATGGCGCCGATCCCGTCGGTCCGGTCGCGGACCGGATGGTCGTCGGCTCGGTCGTCGGCGACGACCGGCAGCCCGGTGCCGCCGTCGCGGGCCTGGTGTCGCTGATCTGGTACGACGTCCCCACCGACGAGGCGAGCGCGTTCGAGGACTGGTTCGCCCAGGAGCACGCGCCGATCCTGCTGCGCGAGCCGGCGTGGCTGCGCTGCCGGCGCGTCCGTGTCGCGCAGGACACCGCGGGCTCGGACGTGACCCACCTGGTGGTCCACGAGCTGGCCGACCGGACCGCGCTGTCCTCGCCCCACATGGAGGCGGCCCGCGCGACCCCGGCCCGCGCGGACATGGCGGCGCGCCCGTGGTTCGCCGCGAACGTGATGGAGCTGTTCGAGCGCGAGGCCCCGGCGGGAGCGACCTCGTGAACACCGACCAGCTGCTGCTGGGCCTGGAGAACAAGCTCCGCCCCGAGCACACCGCCCTGCTGATCGTGGACATGCAGAACGACTTCTGCAGCCCCGGCGGATTCATCGACCGGTCGACCGCCTTCGACGCCTCCTCCACCGATGGCATCGTGGGGAGCATCCAACGCCTGCGCGAGGCCGCTGCGGCCCGGGGTGTGCTGACGGTCCACATCACGTCCCGCTTCGACGAGCCCAGCCTCAACGCCCCGGCGCGCGAGCGTCTCGTGCGCAAGGGGATGGAGCCGTACTGCGTGCCCGGCACGTGGGGTGCCCAGATCATCGACGCGCTGGCCCCCACCCCGGCCGAGCGGACGCTGGTCAAGACGGCGTACGACGGGTTCTACGGCACGGGGCTCGACGCGCTGCTGGCCGAGTCCGGCATCGCGACGGTCGTCGTGACCGGCCTGGCCACCGACAACTGCGTGGCGGCCACGGCCAAGAGCGCGTTCTACCGCGGCCACTATGTGGTCCTGCCCTCCGATGCCTGCACGTCCGGAACACCTCAGCAGCAGAGCGCCGCGCTCACGATCGCCGACCATGCCTTCGCCGAGATCTCCGACGCCGGCACGGTGTGCGAGCACTGGTCCGCCGGGAGCTCCTCATGATCGGCCGCGGCACCGCCTGGCGGCGTCGGCGAGAGGCACGCGACCGCTCCGAGATCTGGGCGCTCCAGGTGCGGTACGCGGGAGCCTGCGACCGCGCCGACCTGGCCGCGATCGAGGGCTGCTTCACCCCGACGGCTCAGTGCACCTACAACGGGGACCGGCTCTCCCCGGGTCGGGCCGGCGTCACCCAGTACCTCCGGTCGCGTGCCGCCCTGATGGCCGAGGCGGGCACGCCCGACTTCGCGATCCACCTGGTGGCGAACGTGGAGGTCGATTTCCACCGCGCGAGCGCCCACGCCTGGACTTATGGGGTCCGGTACGTCGGGCGGACGACGGACGCGGGACAGGTGCTGGAGACCCGGGGGCTCGTCTACGACGACGTCCTCGTGCGGCACGAGGGTGCGTGGATGGTCCAGCAGCGCGAGCTCCGGGCGCTGTGGGACACCACGCAGCCCGCGCGCTAGACCTCGGCCGACGTCAGTCGCGGCGGATGGAGGCCGTGGCCGGCCCCTTCAGCGCGAGGTGGCTCACGCCGGCGACGGCGCAGTCCTCGTCCTGCTGGGCGCTGCCGCCGCCGACGCCCACGGCACCGACGTGGACGCCGTCGACGAAGATCGGCACGGCTCCCTGGCAGTAGATGATGTGGCCGCCCTCGGCTTCGGCGATCGCCGGCATGATCGGCACGTGGGCCAGTTCGGCGACGACGCCGCTCGGGCGGGCGAAGGCCGCTGACGCGACCGCCTTGCCCTGCGATCCGTAGCCGGCGGCCCAGTGGCCGCCGTCCATGCGCTGGAAGGCGAGCAGCCGGCCGCCGGGATCGCAGATGGAGACGCTGATCCGCAGGCCCTGGTCGGCGGCGTGGCGCATCGCGCCCTCGGTGACGAGGTTCGCGTGCTCGAGCGTGAGTGTGGTCATGGCGGGTCAGCTCGTCTCGATGTCGGCGATGGCCTGGCCGGGCGAGACCATCTCGCCCTCGGCGACGTGGACGGCCACGATGGTGCCGCTGGACTCCGTCAGCACGGGGATCTCCATCTTCATGGACTCGAGGATCGCGATCGTGGCGTCCTCCTCGACCGTGTCGCCGGCCTGGACGAGGATCTTCCAGACGTTGGCGGCCAGGTCGGCGTGGATGGTCTCGGGCATGGTGGTGCTCCTGTTCATCGCGCGGGACGCGCGCTCAATAGTTGGGTGACCAGCTGGGTGTCGTACCGGCCCGTGTCGTACGCGGGCGAGTCCACGAGTCGACGCAGGAACTCGAGGTTGGTCTGCAGCCCACCGGAGATCTCGGTGGCGTCGAGCGCCTCCCGCAGCCGGGCGAGCGCGCTCGGCCGGTCGGCCGCGACGACGCAGAGCTTCGCGACGAGCGAGTCGAAGTACGGGGTGACCTCGGTGCCGGCGGCGAAGCCGGAGTCCACGCGGACTCCCTCGCCGGACGGCAGCGACCACACGTCGATCGAGCCGGGGCTGGGGAACAGGCGCACCGGGTCCTCGGCGCAGATCCGCAGCTCGAACGCGTGCCCCTGCGGGCGGGGGTCGAAGTCGGCCGTGAAGTGGCCCGACCCGGCGATGGCGAGCTGCTGCTCGACGAGGTCGGTGCCCCACACGAGCTCGGTCACGGGGTGCTCGACCTGGATGCGGGTGTTCATCTCCAGGAAGACGAACTCCTCGGTCTCGGCGTCGAGGAGGAACTCGACGGTGCCCGCGCTGCGGTAGCCGATGCCCTTGGCCAGGTCGACGGCGCTGGCGTGCATTCGCGAACGCACGTCGTCACTCAGGTGGGGTGCGGGGGACTCCTCGGCGACCTTCTGGTGCCGTCGCTGCGGCGAGCAGTCGCGCTCGCCGAGCGCCTCGACGCGACCGAACGCGTCGGCGACGATCTGCACCTCCACGTGACGCGCACGAGCGAGGTACTTCTCCACGAAGACGCGATCCGATCCGAAGCTGCGCTCGGACATGGCCTTCGTCGAGGCGAAGACCTTCTCCAGCGCTTCCGCGTCGTGCGCGACGGCCATGCCGATCCCGCCGCCACCGCCGGACGCCTTCACCATGACCGGGTACCCGAGCCCGGCCGCCGCGGCCAGCGCGTCGTCGATGGTCTCGAGGCTGTCGCCGCCACCACTGATCGGCACGCCGACGGAGGCGGCGAAGCTGCGGGCGCGGATCTTGTCGCCCATCGCGGTCATCACCTCGGGCGAAGGGCCGATCCAGGTCAGGCCCGCGTCCTCCACGGCCTGCGCGAAGTCGGCGTTCTCGGCGAGGAATCCGTAGCCCGGATGGATCGCGTCCGCGCGGCACTCGAGGGCGAGCGCGATGATCTGCGCGCCGTCGAGGTAGCCCCGGACCGGGTGGTCGCTGGTGAGCTCGAACGCCTCGGACGCCTCGGCCACGAACGGCAGGCCGGCGTCGATCGGGGCGTACACCGCGATCGAGTCGAGGCCCAGACGGTTGACCGTCGTGATGATCCGTCGGGCGATCTCGCCGCGGTTGGCGACGAGGACGCGCTGGGGGAGCTGGGACATCGCGCTCACCAGCTCGTCGGCCACGAGCTGAGCAGGTGCTCGCCCACGCCGTGGGTCCGTCGCAGCTGGTGGTCACGCAGCGAGTCGATGAGGAAGCGGCGGGTGTCGGCCGGGTCGATGACCTCCTGGACGCCGAAGACGCGCGCGGCGTCGTAGCCGGTGGACTCCCGCGCCATCTCGTCGAAGCGGCGCTCGAACGCCTCGGGATCCTTGTCCGGGTCGATCCCGTGGACGACGCCGACGGCGGACCGGGGGTCCATGAAGCTGATCTCGGCGGTCCACCAGGCCGCGGCGGCGTCCGTGGTGAGGCCGCCGCCCATGTTGGCGTAGGCCTGACCGTAGTTCTTGCGCAGCATGACCGTCGCGGTGGGCACCGTCACCAGCGCCAGGGCGTTCATCCAGTTGATGATCTTGCCGGCGGCCCGGCCGTGCTCGGCCTCCAGGCCGATCAGGAAGCCCGGCTGGTCGACGAGGAACACCAGCGGGATGTTGTACGAGTCGCACAGCACGAGGAAGCTGATGACCTTGTCGATCGCGTCGGTGTCGATCGCGCCGCCCTTGAACATCGGGTTGTTCGCCACGACGCCCACGCTGCGACCGTCGATGCGCACGAGGCTCGTGATCATGTTCTTCGCGAACGCGGCCTTGATGGGGAAGACGGAGTCGGTGTCGGCGATGATGTCGACGACCTTGCGCATGTCGTAGACCTGCGCTCGCGACACCGGGACGATCTCGGTCAGCTCCTGGGCCT